>CAKOTD010000052.1 GCA_934120015.1 uncultured Bacilli bacterium | reverse complement strand
TACACCGTGCGTAAAGATGCATTACCTGAATTCTTCACTGACGTAAATCAAATGTACGATGCGTTATTGAATAAATCAGGTGCAACTGGTGTATTCACCGACTTCCCAGACACTGGCGTTGAATTTTTGAAAAAACAAAAATAATACGTAAGTAAAAGTAATAAAAAGAGCGGTCAAAATTCGTTGTAATTTTTGACCGCTCTTTTTATTACTAATTCTAAAGAGAGCTTTTCTCTCCTGTAAATTGAATATCTTCAGATGTTAAACTTAAACATCTAGAGAAATCCAATTTTTGATCATTAAGTTTGTTATTATCTACCGCTTCAAAATCATGTGGACAGATTATTCTCGCATTTCCGACATTAAAAATAAGATATCCATTAATATAATAATTTTCTCTATCATCAATATTTTTATTATATTTAATCAAGTAATCCTTTTTTACTAAATCTAGAATATCTCTATTTTTTACCATGTACCACCCACTTTCTGATGGATTTTGTGCAATCCCTATAGGTCTTAATATTATTCTTTGCAACCTAAACCCATCCCCTATGCTAGATAAAGATATAAATAATGCAATATAAACTATACTCAAAAAAAACAAATACTCATTTAATTTAAAACCATATATAGCCCCAAAACAAATAAGCATTAAAAATGATAAATATATAGAAATCAATAAGAAAAATACAATGTCTACCCCACCCGATGCCTCTGCTATTATATACAAAGGAAGAATAAAACAAGGTGCAATTAAAATATACAAAAAAGAAGAGCAAAGAACAGCCTTCTTGCTTTCATTAAATTTACTTTTTTTAAAAGAATAAAGACACCATAAAATTAAAATAAATAAAATTACAACCAAATAATAAAAATACTTATATTCATTACCTTCCGAGACATCTGAGGAAGGACGAAGTAACCACCCTAAAAAAAATAGTATTATAATTGGCTGAATTATTACATATAAAACCTGATTACTCTGAACAAAGTCACGAAATTCATAGTCCTTAGCTAATAAAATCCTAAGAATGAAGGAGGGTAAATTTAAGTAAAAATATAAAAAAAGAAAGAATAAGACTATGGCTATGATCCCATGAGAAGAGAAACTCATCTGCGAAAATATTTCTAATTTCCCAATATTCCCTAAATACAACCAAACAAATATAACCCCCAAAAAAGATGGTACAATAGCAAGTTTTGAGTAATTATCAGAGATAAACTTAAGAGTATTTCCTATTTCTGAATTAGATATACAATTATTAGACATAATTCTCATTAACAAGTTATAACTAAATATAAAATAACAGATAAATTAATTATCGTAGCATCCTAAAATTCACATCCAAGCATAATGTTCAGATCAATTCATATCATAAGTTTTGCTTAACAATTGGTATACATGTTCTGAGCATTGTACCATCATGACAATCGACATATAAATATTATTAATCTCTTTCTTGTTATTATATTCTTTGTATCTTAAACAAAAAAGCTTGCTGTTTCTCCTAGCAAGCCTTTTAAAATAACGTAATTAAGCAAATTGTTTTTTATTCTCTAAATAACGTTTCGCACATTCTGCTGCTGCAACTAAACCGCCTGCCATCATAATAATATCTTTAATCACGAG
>CAKOTD010000051.1 GCA_934120015.1 uncultured Bacilli bacterium | reverse complement strand
ATTTCTCTATATTTGCCGTATTTTACCAACAACAAACTATAAGCCTTAAAAATAAAAACGGCTTAAAATCGATTCTCGTGTGTCGTTTTTTTAGGTATTTTTTCAGTTTTTTATATATTTATATAAGTATAAAAAAATTAGTCTTTTTTTATCTAAAAACTCTCAAACCCAGAATTATCAATATTTTGCTAAAATGCTAAACAACAAGTTATATGGCTTAAATATAAAAATGGATTAAAAGCGATTCTCGTAAACCATTATTTTAGGCTTTTTAGAGATTACTTTAGCATCTGCAGATAATTATAGAACTTGCATATATAACTAAAATTTTCATAAACAACTTAAATAAATCCAAATTTAATGTTTAGATGAATAATTTAATATTGCAATATTGTAAATAGCTTAAAATTGATTTTCACAAGTTTAAATTATAATAATTAAAATACATATAAATTAAAAACCAAACATTAAAATTTGCAATTAACAAATATTCGTTTTAAAAAATTCTATAAATTTAAAATCTTTAATTTGTAATTTTTTAAATCTTAATTTAAAAAATAATATTTTTTTATTTTATATTTAAATTTAAGAATTTTTAATTATAAATATAAAGAAAATTTTTTTTGTAAAAAATTTGCACAAAATTTTTCTATATCTTTTTTTATTTTTATATATATAAAATTTTTATATTAAATATAAATCTACAACATTAAAAATATGGCTATCCCCTACTCCACCGATTTTCTAAACACTAAAAAAATTATGATTTTTTAATCATTTTTATCAATATGTTATTTATCAATTTTAAACGACAATTTTGAAAAGAGTGCCTTTTTAAAGGCACTCTTTATTATGGATTTAACTATTCATAGAATGTTACCACTCTTTCTGTGCGTTCAAGATGCTGTTCAAACTCTAGTATGTTAATGCTTAACACACGATATGGAATTTCAATATCTATTGAATAATGTTTTAATACTGCAACAATAAAAGCTAATGATGCAACTCCAATCTTCTTCGCTTTATACATTTCAACAAGATTTTCTGTGTGAATATCTTTTAATAACACACAACCATATTCCTTAAGGGCACGATATGCATAATTTCTTGCTTGTCCCTTTTTTCCTGGATAAATAACATTCCAAAATACATGTTCAATTGATAATAAAGAAGAAGAATTAGATTCAGTAGAAATGTTCATTCTATTTTTCAACAAAGTATTTTCTTTTATCAAAGTCTCATTAATCCGCTTGAGTTCTGCCAATTCCTTTTCAATATTTGCAATAATCTCATTAAAATCCATAATATTTAACCTCCTAAAATAAATTTTTAATAATATGTTAACACCATTAAAGTGAAAAAATGAAGTTTATTTATATTAAATAGACAAATGTCTATACCAATATTATAACACATTTTACATAAAATTGCAAATTACAAAAAGTGAATTCTTCAATATAATAGATATTAATATCACAAACATTAAAAAAATCTTATTCATTATTCAAAAAATTCATCACTAAATCTATAATTACTTCTTTTTCCTTTGGATTTGATTCAGCAATTAATAAAGTAAGAGCTGTTAATGTATTATTATCAATTACTTGATTTTCATTTTTATATAATATTCCATAAAAATTTAGAAA
>CAKOTD010000050.1 GCA_934120015.1 uncultured Bacilli bacterium | reverse complement strand
AATTATATTTGTTAACTATAGGTACATAAATTCTTGCTAAAAAAATTTAAAAGAACTTTCCTAGTATATAAAAAAAGAACACATTTCTGTGTTCAATTAAATAAATTTTAAATTTTTTAGAATGTATAAGTTTCTAAAACTTCTCCTTCTTCATCATAAATTGTTGATTCTGCATTAGCCATATACAATACTTGGAATTCTTGATTATCAAGTGTATAACCTGCTTAAATCGCCCAATCAAATTCATCAATAACAGCTTGTTTAACTTTCATATTTTGACTATCATCTATTAGTTCACAATTAATTCTTATCCATTTTTCATCATCATACGCTACTATACAAACATTGTTATTTTTTTCAATTTGTTTAGATACATTTTTGTGTTTATTAGTAATAACATATATCTTATTATCGACCATAATCGGATCTCCAAATGGTCTACAACTTGGTTTGCCATCATTAATTGTAGATACATAATTTACTTGTGTATTTTCTTTTAAAAATTTATAAGTTTCATTCATTTTTTATATTTCCTTTCATTTAAACTATAATTTATTTACTATCTTTTTTATATCACAACTAATAATTTTCCAATCATCAATAGTCTCAAATCCTAATCTTTTATACCAACAATATGGAAATCCATTTTCATCTTCATAAGTATGCGCTTCTAATGTAGTTGCATCATATTTTTCAATAGCATATTCAAATAATTTTTTAAATAGCATTTTAGCAATTCCTTTTTGTTGATATTCTTTACAGACAAAAACTTCACCGTCTTCTAAATGCATACCATCCCACCAGGGCTTTAAACAAGTCATAATTACACCAACTGGATTTTCATTATCATAAGCTATAAAAAATAAATCTGGTGCTTGATTATAGAAATATTTAAATAATTTTATTGCAGATTTTTTTGTCCATTTTTCTTCTAAAACTGAATTATTGTAATAATCAGAGTATTCTACTGCAATTATTTCTAAATCTTTTTCTGATTTCAGATTACTAATTTTTATCATTTTATTTATTCCTTTCTATTTAATTATTTCCCAACTTTTAAAGTAAATGCACTCTAAATTATCATTAAATTTTATTTCATAAATTCCATCATATTCTTGATTATTTTGTTTCAAAAACCATTCTTAAATTACCATATATTACCATAATACCACATTTTTTCAGGACATTCAACGACACGTTTTTGAAAATCATACTCCAAAATTGTCATTAAACCCTTATAAATAATAGAAAAAATAAATTTTAAAATTTTTTTTCTAATAAGACATTAATTATGTCTGTTAACTCATTCATTGTAATAGTGTTTAAATCATCTTTATAAAGCATTGTATCCTCATTATAACAGAATAAAATATTTCATTATAATTACTAATAATAACTTTATGTGGCTCAAATAACCCTAAATTAGTGTTTTTAAATATTATATTTTTACCCGATATATATTTTATGTTTAGTTTAGTAATATCTTTAATACTTAATATTTTATTTTTTATACACAAAGAAAATTCTAAAGTTTCTATGGACACATTCATTTTATTATTCACCACCTTTATTATAAGAAAAAGTCCATAATACCAAGTATTATGGTTGTATTATAAATAGTGTTGGTGAGTGTAAAATCACTACACTATTTTTATTTAATAAAAAGACATAAGTTTGATA
>CAKOTD010000049.1 GCA_934120015.1 uncultured Bacilli bacterium | reverse complement strand
GTCATTAGCCCAGGCAAAAAAGTTTATTTTATATTCCTTTCCTTTATAGACGATTTTATTGTGAACAGTAATATCGCTTTGTCCCTGTCCTGCTGGCAAATCATAAAGATATGCGTAGCCAGAACGATATTCATAAGACACCCCATCAATTACTACAATATCATCGTTATATTCATAAGCCTGTGATTGAACCGCAGGAAAGAATAAAATTATGCTGCACAGAATAAAAAAAGTTGCAACAAAATGCGCTTGTAAATATTTAATTTTTTTCATTGAAATTCTCCTTTTGTATGGGTAAAAAAGGCGTCCATATTAAGTGCAGGACAGTCCTATATGGAGCAAAGTAAATAGGTTAATACAATTATAACATAATAAAAATAATTACAAAATATTAATTGGTTTATTTATGCTTTATTTCAGATACGTAGCTGTTATAGTTATGTAATTCAAGATTATAATTACTTAAATAAAAATTGATATTAGAAAAAGAACTGCCACTTTTTCGTACTTGTGTCATAAAAGAAACACTGGCATCTTTTACAGCAGAAAAACGTTTTGGCATAAAGGTAGGATTATCGGTATAAACTTGTTCGCAATTTGTAGTAGTTTTTTTACCGTTTATACTGTAGTTAATCTTGTAAGTATGGCTACTGTCACTAGTATCGTTAGTTACCATAAAATCTCTGATTTTTGCTGTATAAAGTGTTCCATTAGAAATCTCAGATTTAAATGATTGCAATTTAGTAGGATTAAAATCTCTGTCATGAAAATACTTTATAGAAGAAGTATCTGTTTTTCCCCAATCGGTAAGCGTAATTTTTTTTACAATAGTTCTGTGTGAGAACATGTCTCCTACAATATGCAGACCAAAACCATAAAGTAAATATTGTTTATGTTCTTTAGAAATAGAACCTTTACTGTTAATATAACTGTTCATGGCATTATATAAAGCAATTACATTTTCACGTTGTTTGTCGCTAAGATTATTCATCTTTTCTGTTAAGATAATATTGTTTAATATATTACTTTTTCCAATATTTCTGGCAAATACGAATACCGTTCTGAGTCCTGCAAGATAGTTTGCACTTCTTTTAGCATGAAGTAAAGCAAGTTTTTTATAGGAACCTGTATCTGCTAATTTACAGGTTTCTTTAATCCAGCTTTTTTGAGAAGAGCTTAGATTTAGCTTAGTTGCAACATAATCGCATTGTTTATCCATGTGATCAGTTGTGCGCCATCTTAATAGAGGATTATTATTGTCTTCAGTCGTATCTTCAGTACTTGATGTAGATGTTTCATCTAAGAATTCAGAAGTATATTCTTCAGGAGCATCTTGAAAAGAAGAGGCATATACAGGAAGATTTGTAAACGAGATAAAAAGTGTCATTAAAATGGCTGTGATTTTGGTAAATAAAGTTTTTTTCATTATGTTCCTCCTCGTAAAAAAATGAATAATATTAGGGCGTTATAAAAAATAAATAACTTATAAGCTCATAATATTTCAAAAAAATAATTTTGTCAACAAATACTTTTTTTAAAAAGGTATTGTGTCAAAAAATAATCAGTGTTAATATGAAAATAAATAAAAAATAATAGTAATTTAAAAAAAATTGAAGTAAAAGGAATAGAAATATGATTAAAAAATATATTCGAAGATGTAAAAATTGTTTTCCTGTTTATGGAAAGGAGGAACGTCAGTTTTTAAAAAGATTGAGACATCAGATAGAAGAATATACACAGGAGAATCAAGAGTTAACTTACCAACAGTTAGAGGAGCAGTTTGGGACACCGATTGATATAGTTAAATCCTAT
>CAKOTD010000048.1 GCA_934120015.1 uncultured Bacilli bacterium | reverse complement strand
TCTATCACAAATTAATTATAACAAAAAATGTCCCCAAAGGGGACGGATAACAAAATTTATTTTGTTATTTTTTTATAATTTAATATTCATAATTCTTTCATATTCAGGTAGTAGACCTATTTTATCTTTACTAAAACTTGGCTTTATTTGAAAAACCCCGGGATAACAATTTCCTTCAATAATACATGCTCCATCATTTGTAATGGCAACATCCCATCCTATATATTTTACTTCTTTTAATTCTTTACTTGCTTCAAGAACCATGTTTTTAGCACTTTCAAATAGAGGAACATTAAAGCCTAGTATTTCCTTATTTGAATATGGATGTACTTTATAGATATTATCATTTCTATCAATAGCTGGTGTAATAATTGTACCATTATCATCTAAAAACGCATACATTCCACCACTGGAAAAATTATCGACTTCACCGCCATTACCAAATTTGATAATTCTTTGTAGTAAATACGCATTTTTTCCATCATAGAAAGTAAATAATCTAAGTGAATTAACAGATTTGTCATATATTTCACTTAACTTCATGTTTTGAACAATTAATTCCTCTAATAGATAATCTTTGTATTTATTGTATAAATTATCCTCTTTTGTACTGATAATTTTAATACCTTTTCCGCCCACACCATCAACTGGTTTAACTATAATGTTGCTTTTGTTTTTTATAAATTTATTAAAGTCCTCGAGTGAACTATTAGGTTTTAAATATTCTCTTTTTAAATATTTTTTATAATAATCGTTAAATTCATCTTTATTATCTAAAATATGCCAGTAGGCTTTATTATTAAACTTTCTTACTATTTCATTGTTTTTCCCATTTGTAAGATAAGTACACCTTTGTTTGTGATTTAAATTATAGAATTCAAATTCTAAATAGTCATGAAAAGCAGTTTTATATTTTAAAGAACAATAAATAATGTCAAAAATTATGAAATGTCTTTTACTCTTTTCTTTTACTCTTTTTCTTATCTTGAAAAGAGAACTAATTGTTGTTAGTTTAAATGATCTTAATAAAAAATTCATTATTACACCTTACCTTCCTTTTAAGGATATCACTTAATAATATTTTAATCAATATAAATGAACAAAAAAACAACAATAGTTGTTTTTTCTTATTATCTATTATAGAATTCAACAATTAATGATTCATTGATGTCAGCGTTAAGTTCACTTCTTTCAGGATATCTAACAAATGTACCAGCCATTTTATTTTCATCAAAAGTAACAAATTCAACACGATTTTGTCTAGCTTCTAAAGCAGCCTTAACAATAGCAAGATCTTTATCACTTTCTTTTATGGCAATAACATCACCTGGTTTACATCTGTATGAAGCAATATCTACCTTTTTACCATTAACAGTTATATGACCATGGTTAACTAATTGTCTAGCACCCTTTCTTGTAGTTGCAAATCCAATACGATAAACTAAATTATCAATACGGCTTTCTAATAATTTTAAGAAATTTTCACCATGCACACCAGAAAGTTTTCCAGCTTCATTAAAAGTTTTTCTAAATTGCTTTTCAGTTAAACCATACATAAAACGAACTTTTTGTTTTTCTTGTAATTGTGTTCCATAGTTAGATAATTTTTTTTGACGGCTAGCTCCATGTTGACCAGGAATGCTAGGTCTCTTTGCAAGTTCTTTTCCAGTTTCAGAAACTGAGAAACCTAATCTTCTTGCTTTGTGATAAACTGAACCAGTATATCTTGACATTAAAATCTCTCCCTTCGTTTGCTTAAACATCGGGTTATTTTATCAGTTTATAGGGTGTTTGTATTAATATCCTCACTTGCAGCTAGCTACTAATAACCCTTATTTGGTATCAAACACATCATAAATTCTAAAATAACGCTGCTAGATGAATATGCATCTATGATTATATTATGCTTTTTGGTTTAAGTCAAGGACTAAATATCAAAAATACACCTTTATATGATTAATTTGTGATAATGTCTTAAGTGTTAACTTGCGAAAATGTCTCAACGTTATATAATATTCCACTGAG
>CAKOTD010000047.1 GCA_934120015.1 uncultured Bacilli bacterium | reverse complement strand
GTGTGTTATCTAGTAGTTGTGTTAGAACAAAAAATTTAAGCTCTTATAATATTACTTATTGTGGAGGTCAAAGTTGGCTTTTGGGTAAAGGATATGAATGGACATTATCGCCTTATTCGTCTAGCAGCAGCGTGTTCGTTGTGAACTCTTACGGTATCGTGGGCTACAACGGCGCGAGCTACGGCTATGGGCAACGTCCAGTCTTGTATCTCGATTCTTCTGTGTATAAAATTGATGGAGATGGAAGTATGGCAAATCCATATATCATTGGGATGTAAAATGAAAGTCTAAGTAGGAGGCGGCGATTGTCCGCCACCTAGGTTGACCAAATTTGAGGAGGTAAATGTGTAATATTTGTAAATTACTTTATTATTCGTAAATAAGGAGTTGATGGTCTTGAATAATGTAGGAAAAAAGTATTTGATTTTGTATAAAAATTCTGAAAAGTTTTATAATGTTTATTAGGATGATTCGTACATATTAAACTATTTGTTTGGATATAAAGTTCTAGATAAAAGAAAAAGTGGGTTTCCAGATTCTGCAATAACTAAAGTTAAAAATATGTTAGAAGAAAAGAAAATATCATATCAAATAATATATGATGATAAAGCCCCTTATGTAAAAACTATCATAATTTAAATTGTTATGAATAGTATATGAAAAAAGCTATGAATAAAATTGATATCAAAGAAAGAATGGAAGTTCTTGAAAATAAAATCAAAATGTTAGGTAGTGAAGAATTAGAAAAAATAATTGAGGCTATAGAATCGTGTTTAGAGTAAATAATAATGATTTTAAAATATTATATAAGTATAAAGAATTTTTATTAGAACTAGTTATGCATTGAAAATATTTAAAGGAAAGATAGAAAAGTTAAAAAAATATGATAACTTTTATTTTTTAAAATTGGATATCAGTAAATACTTTTATAGTATTAATCAAGAGGTTTTAAAATCATTATTAGTAGATGATTTAAATGAAGAAGAGTATGCTTTAGTTTCTAAAATTATTGATAGTATAAATAAAGATTATGTCAATAGAAAAATTAGTTATTTGGAGAGTAGAATAAATGAAAAATTACCGAAGTATGAATCTGGATGTGGTTTACCTATTGGTAATTTAACATCACAATTCTTGTCTATATTTTATTTAAATAGATTGCAACATTATATTACTCAATAACATTTATAAACTATATGGATGATTATATATTTATTCACGAATCAAAAACTTATTTAAATAGATTTTTAAAGAAAACAGAGCAAGTATTAAATGAAGAATATAAACTAAAAATAAATAAAAAGAAGACATTTATTTCTAGTAGTAAAGGAGGTATTACATTTTTAGGATATTTATTTAAAGTTAAAAATAAAAAAACTATAATAAAAATAACAAATGTTGGTAAAAGGAATATAAGAAAGGGAATAAAAAGAACAAAGTATTTATATAATAATGGATATATTAATTTTTCGAATTATTTTAGTTCTATTATGAGTATAAAACGTTCTCATAGTTTACTAAGTGAATATAAAATAAATGAAATAATTAATAATGGATAATTTATAAATAAATGCCTAATTCGTTTAACAGCAACAACGTGTTCAATGTGAGCTATAACGGTAATGTGAACAACAACGCGAACAACGGCAATGGGCATTTTAGAGCTTCATATGTTTGATGTTATATTCTTAAGAGAATATTAAAATAAGCATAAGAAACATAAATTATCCCTAGATTTATCTTAAATAAAAAATAGATATGAATAAATATACGTATTTATTCTAGAAAGTCTATTAAACATTAAAACTATGAAAGAAAAAATTAAATTGTTAAAAGAGTTGTATCCAGATTCTTTAATATATGTGTTAAAGAAAGGACTATACCATTTAGATGATATTGATAGAAATATTGTTGAAATATTTAATAAAGAATTAAATAATACCAATTATGTTATTTTAGATAATTTAGATATAATAGATAGGAAAGAATATCTAAATAATAATTATAATAATTTATTTTTAAAAACTAAATTAATAAATAATATTAAAATGTATGTTAATAATTATGAAAAAAAGAATTAGAATAGTAAGTATAGCAATTGTTTTTATCTTAATAGTTATAACTTTTATCATTATTGATAATAAAGATAATAAAAAGACATTTAAACAAGATGGAGTTACTTATGCATTAACACTTGATGGGAAGAGT
>CAKOTD010000046.1 GCA_934120015.1 uncultured Bacilli bacterium | reverse complement strand
TTACCTGAATTCTTCACTGACGTAAATCAAATGTACGATGCGTTATTGAATAAATCTGGTGCAACTGGTGTATTCACAGACTTCCCAGACACTGGCGTTGAATTTTTGAAAAAACAAAAATAATACGTAAGTAAAGTAATAAAAAGAGCGGTCAAAATTCGTTGTGATTTTTGCCCGCTTTTTAATATATAAATAGTGTAATTAAATGATATGTATTATATCATGAAAAACTATTCCTGATGATACAATCTCTTTATTCTCTCAACCAAATCTGAAGATTTTGATATATCATTAGAAGACAAATCCAAATTCAAACTATCTATCTTCGATATTACATTTTTTATATATTTATTAAATTTATCCTCATCATTAAATGCAGATATCAAATCCGTACAGTACCTTTCTATTTTTTTTGAATTAAACAACGGGCTATTAGACTTATCATATTCAAGTCTAAGCATCATTAAGAGGAAGTATTTTAACTTATTATACTTGTTATCTATTTCTCTATTTGAGAATTTTGCTAATAACTTTTTATATATGTAAGAGGATGTATAATAAGGATACATATTATCATCTTTCTTAAATAAAGAATTGCCTAACTCACCAAAAAGACGCCCAAAATATCTTGTAGCTAAATGAGGTTTATCAAAATAGAAACTACCCAGAGTCTTAATTAGTGTTAGTTTATCAATAATCTTAGCTGGACTAATTTCCGTGCCATTGTACTGTTTGGAGCGTCTTTCATAATATAATTTATCTTCTCCATCAAATGATTTGAAGAAATCCTCTAGTTTTTTTTGAAACTCAGTATAAGCAATAAGGTCTTCTTCTTTTACTGCAGTTTGTCTGTTTGTAGCTCTAATGATCTTATAAATCAATTTTTCCTCTTCTGTTACAATAAGCTTCAAAGTAACATACATATCCTCATCAATTAAATCTTTACAACTTAAAAGTACTCTTGATGTTTGTAACCCATTTATAATTTGATAATTAGAAATTTCGAAGTTGTCTCTTGATAGAGAAAGTTGATTTGCAACGATGGTAATTCCGTTATTTAAGATAGCAAATGCATGTTTAAGTTTTTTATCTTCAATTGTTGTTTTTATTTCTGAATTAATTGGATTAAATCCCTGAAAATCTCTAACATTATCATAAAATATAGATGAAATAATTTCAGAGTCTTCTTCTATAAGATTAATAATCGTTTTTGCTGGAACAACACCTATATATGCTTCCTTAACATCATCCATTTCTGGTATTAAGGCTCTTCTAGGAAAACTAAATATTTTAGATATTTTTTGACCTATTTTTTTATAAGAATTTTGTATATCCGAATAATCTAGATATGAGAAATTAATATCACCAAAAACTCTTTGCGCTATTATCTTATTTATTATTTTTTCTTTCTTAGCCTCCAAATTTATATCATTTTTATTATTACCTAAAGAACAATAATACATATAACAATCAGGAGGTGACTCTAATTTATTTGAATTATCTATTAGATATTTAAATAATTCTATTGAACACCTAGCATGAGGGGTCCAATTAAATTTAGGAACCTCAGAAACAAAATCATCAACTGATTCTCCAAAATGACCTACATCTTTAGTATCAAATTTACTTTCCGTTTTAGCTTGAATAAAAAATACCTCAGCTCTAGGCTTGATGTTTGAATCTAAAATTTCAGCTAAATCCTCTATTGAATTAATTAATTGCTTATTAATAAGAATACAAAAGCCATCCAAGCCAATAGTTCCACCCACTCCTATATTTATATCAATCAAAGCATCTTCATCTATCCTCTCCTCTAGTTTTTTCTCTAAAACTATGTAATTTATAAAATGCTCAAATAAATCAACATCATCGATCTCATCTCCAAAATAAAATTTAGACTTAAAATCTTTTAGTGAACGACTTGTGATTCTATCTATCATATATCCCCTTATTAATTTCATTATCTGTTAAATACCTTAAAAATAAACATATTACATAATATTTTATTTTTAACTAATATTCTGTGAGCAATTTCACATTTCTTAAAATTCACTCTCGTATTTCTAATTTAGATCCAAGAAACATCTTCAGACAAATCTACAAGATGCAATTAATCACCTGCAAAATAGAATACACACTCTAAGCATAATATCATTACGACAATTAGGTGTGGATGTTATTAACATCTTCTTTATAAGTAAGTTTTTATATCTTAGTAAAAAAGGCTTGCCATTCATCCCAGCAAGCCCTTTAAAACAAATCAATTAAGCAAATTGCTTTTTATTCTCTAAATAACGTTTCGCACATTCTGCTGCAGCAACTAAGCCACCCGCCATCATAATAATATCTTTAATCACGAGTCGGCCAGCACCTGAGAGATATGGGAAGCCATAATTAGGTGTTGGGAA
>CAKOTD010000045.1 GCA_934120015.1 uncultured Bacilli bacterium | reverse complement strand
TAAAATTTATAAATTACAAGAAGTTGTGAATACCATTTAATTATTCGTTTGTTGCACTTGACTTTTTAATTAATAAAAAGAAAAACTGCTATGCAGTTTAATCTTCTATTTTATTATATTCGGCAATAATTACCCTTTCAAATTCATCTCTTGTTTTCTGGTCAATTGGATGAACTATATCACGATTTTCTCCATTTGGTGTCTTACGACTTGGCATTGCAACAAAGACTTTTTCACTTCCATCATCATTTTTTTTAGCAATGATTTTTATACCATGAATAGCTATACAGTCATCTACTACAACAGTTACAATTCCTTTCATTTTTGAATCTTCTTTGTTTAATTTTTTAACATTTACAGATGTAATTGTCATGTAACTCTCTCCCTTCAGCAAGAACTATGCTTACAATTAAATTGTATAATAAATATATTGAAAAAGCAACTATTTTTTAACAAATTAGTAATCTATTTTTATTGTTTTTGTAATTACATCCGAATAAGAAAATGATTTTACCATTGTATTGCTGGAAATGTTCATTTCAACTAAGAAAATGTTATTATATAATTCCTTAATTATAACATTATATTTTTCATACTTGTTTCTTCCTAAGTTATATTTAATAGTTGCTTTTTTTCCTATGTGTTCATTTAAATCATTTTTCACTTGATTAATAGTTATAAAACCACCCCTTATCTTGGATATCCTACATACATTGTTCCCTTTGTGATGATGCCACCCATACCATCTTTACCATATTTAGTTCCATCTAAAATTTCTTTTAAATTAATATTTTCAGTAATTTTTGATAAACTGATTTTGGAGGCAACAATAGCAGGGTCTAATGCATGAATATTTATTCTTTTTGGACTAGAAGCAAAGTTAGCACCCGCTTTTATTAATTCTTCATAATCTGATTGACATGCACCTGCTACAATAATTAATTTTTCATGACTTTTTTCGTAAATTCTTGCCTGTTTTATTGATGCAATAAAATTCATACTATTTTTATATGAATTTAGGTCATTTAAATTATTATTATTTTTATAATAAGCATCATGACCAGTAATTACAACAATATTGGGGTTATATTCATTAAGTAAATCTATAATTCTATTTGGAACAACATCTTCTTTTTCACAAATACCAATTGCCCATATGTTCATATCCTCATAATACTTTAAACACCTGTTTAAGTAATCTACATCACCATCAATGTGAAGAATTTTACCAGGTAAATAAAAATAATCATTTCTATCTAATGTACTATCTGGTTTAATTCTATCTAAAAATTCAGTTTCTTCTTCATCTCTTTCACCATTATACTTTTCTAGGTCATCAATATTACTATCAGCTACTAACCTTATGTTGACACCTTTTAAATAACAAATATCTTCATCAAATTCTGTTATTTGAAATACCATATCATGATTATGTGACTTTCTTGTAACTATATCTCCAATTTTGAAGTTCATAATATCACCATTAAATAATATGAAAAAAGTAGAAGTAAAAGAACAAATAATTTTTCACAATAAATCTATATATACATAAAATAATTTAGGTGATATGATGCATATTGATGTTATTGATGATTTAAATGTTATAATATATTTAAATCATGATAAATTTGAAAATATAGATTTAAATGATAAAGATGATATCGAAGCGTATTTTAAATCTTTATTTAATAAACTAAAGGATTTTTATAATATTAATATAAATGGCTATTATGACATCAATATATATCATGATAAATTTTATGGTATTATATTGGATTTAAAAAAGTTGGATATAGACTATATAGATTATTTTGATAATCAGGTTGAGATGAGTATAAGAGTTATAGAAAATACATTTTTGTACCAAATAGATGATATATTTTGGATAGATGATAATTTATTAGAAAAATTGGATGTTATTAGTTTAAATAATAAGTTATATATTAAGGTAAAAAGTGACTTGAATAATATAGAATTTGGTAAATTGATTGAATTTGGCAAGATAATTTATAGTGAAGAAGCATGCAAAATATTGCAAAGAGGAACTATTATAAAGAACTATAAAAAATATTTGACAAAGTTATTATAGTTTCATTAAAACATAACAATATATTGTAAATAAAAAGTATATAAATTTGGTATTTATATACTTTTATTGTATAATTAAGTTAGGTGGTATTATGAATAATTATCAAGGAGAAAAGTTTTTAGATAAGATAAAATATATAAAGACTTACACTTATCAGAAATAGTAATGCATACAGCAAAAAAATCAGATGATAAATATCAAAAAATAGAAAAATATATGAAGCGTTTAGAAGATGTAACAAAGAAAGCATCTGAACATGATAAAATAAATTTAATAAAAATGTATTATTATAAAAAATATGTAATAAAAGAACAAAATGTACCAGAATCTTATTTTAGAAAGCAAGAAAAGATAGCGTTAGATAGAGGTTATGGACATGTAAAATATGATGAAAAAACTAAAAAGCAAGAAATAGAACATATAATAAATGAACAAAAATCCTCTTTAGACACGTGGTTAGATTATTTATTCAGTGAAGATACAAATATGTATCCAACATGGTTTAAATATTATGTTTTTCAAGGAATGTTAAAACTAGGTTTTTTTGATAAAGAAAAAATAGTTATACCAAAAGAACAGAAAGTACTATAAAACCATTTATTGAATTAAATAGAGAAGCATTATCACTAATATATTCTGAATTAGTAAAGGTTTTAAATAAAGAAAGCATTGATGATGAAAAATTAAATGAGTTAATAAATAATGGTAGTTTTTCCAAATTATATTCTTATGCAATTTTAAAACTAGATTCAGTAAAAGATGATGGATTTAAAAGTGATGATGGAATATGGAA
>CAKOTD010000044.1 GCA_934120015.1 uncultured Bacilli bacterium | reverse complement strand
ACCTCAGTGGAATATTATATAACGTTGAGACATTTTCGCAAGTTAACACTTAAGACATTATCACAAATTAATCATATTTCTAATTTTGTACTAAAATTCTTTATTGACAAAGGTAATCAATTATTATAAAATTATGCTTATAATTGAAGGAATAGTTGGATATTTTGTTGTATTATTATAAAGGGAGGTTTAAAAATGTTAGAACTTAAAAATATTAAAAGACATTATAAAACAGGTGACTTTATTCAACATGCATTAAAGGGAATAGATTTAAAATTTCGTAAAAGTGAATTTGTTGCTATTTTGGGACCAAGTGGTAGTGGAAAAACTACCCTATTAAATATCATTGGTGGATTAGATCGTTATAATAGTGGTGATTTAATTATTAATGGAAAATCTACGAAAAAATTTTCCAATACAGAATGGGATGCTTACAGAAATAATTGTATAGGATTTATTTTTCAAAGTTATAATCTTATTAGCCATATTTCCGTTTTAGAAAATGTTGAAATGGGAATGACACTAAGTGGTATTCAATCATCAAAAAGAAAAAAGAAGGCCCTTGAAGTACTTGAAAAAGTTGGTCTAAAAAATCATGCTCATAAAAAACCAAATCAATTATCCGGTGGTCAAATGCAAAGGGTTGCTATTGCAAGGGCACTTGCTAACGATCCGGATATTATACTTGCCGATGAACCAACTGGAGCCCTTGATACTAAAACTAGTGTTCAAATAATGGAATTAATCAAGGAAATAGCAAAAGATAAATTGGTAATAATGGTTACTCATAACCCTGATCTTGCTAAAGAATATGCTAGTAGAGTTGTTGAATTTAAAGATGGAGAACTTATTAGTGATTCTAATCCGGTAAAGGATGAAAAAGAAAAAAAGAAATTTTCTATAAAGAAAACATCAATGAATTTTTTAACTGCACTAAAATTATCATTCAACAATATAAAAACAAAAAAAGGTCGTACTTTTATAACTTCTCTTGCTAGTAGTATTGGAATTATTGGTATTGCCTTAATACTAGCTCTTTCAAACGGGTTCAAATTACAAATAGATAAATTTGAAAAGGATACCTTATCACAAATGCCAATTGTCGTCTCACCTACTGTTTTAGTTGCAGATGAAAAGGCACAACAGGAGTTTATGAATCAATATAAAGGAAAGAATGATAACGCCTTTACCGATAAAAATGAGATATACCCACTTATATCTATTTTGAACTTAACACATACCAATAACATTAATCTTGACTATATAGATTATTTAGAAAAAGTAGATTCAAACCTTATTGGTGGTATTAGTTATACAAGAAGTACTAAATTAAACTTACTATATAAAGATTCTTCTATTAAAATGTTAGATTCCACTAAATTATTATTCCCACTACCAGAATCAATTGATGGTAAAGTAGATAGTGTTATTAATGATAATTTTGAATTAATATATGGTAAAATGCCAGAAGAAAAAAATGAGATAGTCTTACTTATTGATACAAATAATCGTTTAAATTTAAGCACACTTGAAATGTTAGGATATAGTAAGGATGATGTTGTTCAATTTGACGAAATGTTAAGTAAGGAATTTAAAATTGTCCTAAATGATGATTTTTATACTAAAGTAAATGATAGTTTCATTATGAATATGGATTTAGAAAAACTTTATGATAATGAAAATAACATAACTTTAACAATTACTGGAATAATTAGAGGGAAAAAAGATAGTAAGTTTGCCGAGTACAGTGGCTCAGGTTTTTGCTATAAAGAATCACTAATGGATTATGTTATGGAATTAAATAATAGTTCTGAAATTATTAAAAGTCAAAGAGAAAAAGACTATAATGTTCTTACTGGGGAAAAGATTGATGACAGCACTAAAGAAACAATGCTTTCTTATTTAGGAGCAAAAAGCGCACCTATGCTAATACAAATATATCCAAAAGATTTTAAATCTAAAGATCAATTATTAACATACTTAGATAGTTACAATGAAAATAAATCTGAAGATGATAAGATAATTTATACAGATTATGCTGAAACAATTACATCATTATCAGGTAATATTATGGACGCCATCACAGTTGTATTAATTGCTTTCTCAGCAATATCATTAATTGTATCATCAATTATGATTGGAATAATTATGTATATTAGCGTCTTAGAAAGAACTAAAGAAATTGGAATTTTAAGAGCTCTTGGAGCAAGAAAAAAAGATATTACAAGGGTATTTAATGCCGAAACATTTATAATAGGGCTATTTTCAGGAATTTTAGGAATTTCTATTGCTCTCCTATTATGTATTCCAGCAAATATTATTATAGAAAATTTAACAAACCTTAAAAATGTAGCAAATTTAAATCCAATACATGCACTTATTCTTGTAACTATAAGTTTAATACTTACAATAATAGGTGGTTATATACCTGCAAAAATGGCTTCTAAGAAGAACCCAGTTGAAGCACTTCGTACCGAATAGTTCACCAAAACTATTCTTTTTCTTGATTTTTTTTAAATTTTTATTATATAATTAATATGAGGAGGAGTATTATGATTAAAAGTATTATTGAGACTATTACAAAACCAATTGCAACATTAGAGAAAAAATACGATAATAATATCAAAAAAATATTAATTATTCTTGGTATTATAGTTGGTGTATTCTTTGTTGCTAATTTATTATCTACTATGTATGAAACATTGTTATTAAGCAAAGGATGGACTGGAAAAATTGATTGGAGTTCACTTGGCCACATTAATTATTTAAAATTCATTTTAGAATTCATTCTTGAACAATTAATATACATTGGTAGCATTTTTGCTGGAATATTTGTTATTTCATCAATCACTAAAAAAGACTTTAAATTAGTTGATGTATTATCATTAATTGTTGTTATGTATACTGCAAAATACTTAGTTAGTTCAGTTTTAAATATTTTATTTATGTTTAAATTCATGCAGATAAAATTCTTATTAGCACTTGAAACAGCAATACTTGCAACAGCTAGATATTATACTGGAACTTTATTTGTAATAGGCTTACAAAAATTATACGATGTAAAATTTGATGATAAAGGTATTATCAGAATAGCAATTACTTTTGGTGTAATATTTGTAATTCGCCATATATTATTAATTTTAATATAAAAACACATTATTGTGTTTTTTTATAGAAAGGAGTTTATATCATGGCAATTCTTATAATTAGTATTATTATTTTTATATTGCTTATTTCAATAAGACAAATTAAGGAATATGAAAGGGGTATTAAATATACATTTGGTAAATTTAGTAAAATAATGAACCCAGGATGGAATATTGTAATACCAATTATTCAGTCATACGAAAAAGTTGATATAAGGACAAAGGCTGTTGATGTTCCTGAGCAAGAAGCAATTACAAAGGATAATGTTTCTGTCAGAATAAATGCAGTTATATATTATAAAATTTTTGATGCTGCAAAAAGTGTTATCGAAGTTCAAAATTGTTTCTATGCAGTTAGCCAACTTGCTCAAACTACTATGCGTAATGTTGTTGGATCTGTTACATTAGATGAATTATTAAGTGAAAGAGAAAAACTTTCTGATCAAATTTGCAAAATTATTGATGCAGCAACTGATCCATGGGGTGTTAAAGTAGAAAATGTTGAATTAAAAGACATTTCTCTTCCTGAGGAAATGAAAAGAGTTTTAGCTAAAGCTGCTGAGGCCGAGAGAGAAAAACTAGCTGTTATCACAAAAGCAGAAGGAGAAGTTGAAGCATCTGAAAATTTAGCTAAAGCCGCAAATACTATGGCTAGTGTTCCTGGAGCCCTTCACTTAAGAACGCTTGCTACTATCAATGATATTTCATCTGATCAATCAAACACAATTGTATTTGCTATACCTCTTGAAGTATTAAGAGCTTTTGAAGGAAATAATATGCAAAATCCTATAAATAAAATTATTAATAAAGAAAAGAATCAATAAAATTAAAATGTAACCTATAAAGTGGACTCTAAAAAAAAGAGACCTACTTTATAGGTTTTTATTATGTCTTATTGTATA
>CAKOTD010000043.1 GCA_934120015.1 uncultured Bacilli bacterium | reverse complement strand
TTGCAAATAGATATTATAGATTATTCATATGTCTTTTTCAATGCAACTTTGTTGCACTTCAAATTTAAAATAACATTGTTAGAAAAACTTTATGAAAATATTTTTATATGTTATAATATTGCTGGTGATATTATGTATAATAACAAAGGTTTTACATTAATTGAATTAATGGCATCTATGATTGTTTTAACACTAATTACTTTAATTATAGTACCTATTATAAATGGTGTTATGAATGATAATAGAGAAAAATTATATAATAATCAAATAAGCGGTATAATTGATTCTGCTAAATTATGGGGATCTTCTGACATTAAAAGATTACCAAATGAAGGTGAAACAATTACAGTATCATTAGGAGAACTTGTAAATAGTGGATTTGCAAAAAAGGACTTAGAAAATCCTAAAACAAATAAACCATTTGATCCATTAACTACAATTGTCATTATATATAATAATAATGGTTCACTAGAATATAAAGTAGAAGTTGAATAGGAGTTTTATATGAGTGTAAAAATAGAAAGAATAGGAAGCAGTTTCGTAAAAGAAATTAGTTATATTTTAGCAAACGAAATTAAAGATAAGGATATAAATTTTGTTACCATAACTGATTGTAAAGTAACGAATGATTTAAGCTTTGCTAAGGTATATTTTACAGTACTAGATGATACAAAAATTGAGCAAACAACAGAAGCATTAAAAAATGCAAGCGGATTTATTAGAAAAAAATTAAGTGAAAGAGTAGATATCAGGCATACTCCAGAATTAATGTTTGTATATGATGAATCTATCGAATATGGTAAAAAAATAGAAAATATTATCGAAAAAATACATGATGAAGAACAATAAAATATTTGACATCATCTTAAAAATTTGATACTATTTATATGTCATTTAACTATGATAAATAGTTAGTAGTTAATATTTTGGTAAGTAGAGAATTAGTGGTTGCTGAAAACTAATCAAGAATTATTAATGAATTACATATTTTGAGTTGAATCGTTTCCTGCGTTAAGGGATTAAGTGCATAAGATTCTTATGAATTAAGGTGGTACCACGGGTTATCTCGTCCTTAAATTTATAGGAATTTTTTTTGGAGGTAATATTATGGAATTAAATAAGTATATTGATCATACTAATCTAAAAGCATTTGCTACTAAAAGTGATATTGAAAAACTATGCGAAGAAGCAAAAAAATATAAATTTGCATCCGTTTGTGTAAATCCTCATTATGTTAGTTTTGCAAAGAAAATTTTGTCAGATAGCAATATTGAGGTTTGTACAGTAATAGGATTTCCACTTGGAATGAATAAATCTATTACTAAGGAGTACGAGGCAATTGCTGCCATTGAGGATGGAGCAGATGAAATTGATATGGTTATCAACATTGGTGAGCTAAAGGATAAGAATTATGATTATGTAAAAAATGAAATTGAATGTGTTAGAGATGCAATAGACGGTAAAGTTTTAAAAGTAATTATAGAAACTTGCTATTTAACAGAAGAAGAAATAATTAAAGCAACTGAGATATGCAACCAAACATTTGTCAATTTTATAAAAACATCAACCGGTTTTGGTACAAGAGGTGCTTCTTTAGAAGATATTTCAACAATTAATAAATACAAAAATGAAGTGCTAGAAGTTAAAGCAAGTGGCGGTATTAAAACATATGAAGATGCATCAAAATTTATTGAAAGTGGTGTTACAAGAATTGGAACTAGTAATGGTGTTAGTATGATGCAAGTTAGTAAGGAGGAAGACTAGTGAAACTATATGATGACTTAAAATGGAGAGGACTTATTAAAGATATAACAAATCCAGAATTAGAAGAAAAATTAAATAATGGAGGTATGACATTTTATTGGGGTACAGATCCAAGTGCAGACTCATTACATATTGGCCATTTTTCATCACTATTAATGGCTAAGAGATTAGAAAATTATGGTCATAAACCAATCATCCTAGTAGGTGGGGCAACTGGACTTATTGGAGATCCTAGACCAACAACAGAAAGGCCAATGATTACAAAAGAAGCTGTATTACATAATTATGAGTGTATAAAGGCACAAATTAAAAATATATTTGGATATGAGGTTGTTAATAATTATGATTGGTGTAAAGATATCAATTTTATTGATTTCTTAAGAGATTATGGTAAGTTCTTCAATATAAATTATATGCTTTCTAAAGATATTATTAAAAGAAGATTAGATGAAGGGATTACTTATACAGAGTTTTCATATATGATTATGCAAGCTTTAGATTTTGAATATTTATATAGAACAAAAGGATGTACTCTTCAAGCAGCTGGGCAAGATCAATGGGGAAACATTACATCAGGTGTTGAACTAATTAGAAAAAAGCATAATGAAGAAGTTTATGCCTTTACTATGCCCCTTGTTACTGATAAATATGGTAATAAAATAGGTAAAACATCAGGTAATGCTGTATGGCTTGATAAAGAAAAATTTTCATCTTATGAAATGTATCAATATTTAATTAATACAGATGATACATGTGTAATCGATTATTTAAAGAAATTAACCTTATTATCTAAGGAAGAAATTGAGAGAATAGAAAAAATCCATTTTGAAAATCCTGAACTTAGAATTGCTCAAAAAGAGCTTGCAAAACAAATAATTACGCTTTTACATAGTGCCGATGATTATGAAAATGCAACTGAAATAAGTGAAAATTTATTTAGTGGAAATATAAAAAATATTAGTAGTAAAGATTTAATGATTGGATTAAAAGGAGTACCAAGTTTCAAGGTCGAACTAAATAAAACTTTGATAGATGTTCTTACTTCAAATAATATTTGTTCAAGTAAAAGAGAAGCAAGAGAATTTTTAAATAGTAGTGCTATAACCATAAATGGTGATATTATTAAAGATGAAAATTTAATAATTGATTCTTCATATTTAATTGATAACAAATTACTTGTAATTAGAAGAGGTAAAAAGAAATACTATTTAGGAGTATTTGGAGAATAAGATGAAAAAAAATGGTTTTTTAGAGGGAACTTTTATAGCAACTGCTAGTATAATAATTTGTAAAATATTAGGTCTAATATATGTCATACCATTTTACTCTATAATAGGCTCACAAGGAGGGGCCTTATATAGTTATGCATATTCTATATATGCTATATTTCTAAATTTAGCAACTGTTGGCATCCCAACAGCAATTAGTAAAATTGTTAGTGAATATAATGCTTTAGAATATTTTGTGTTAAAACAAAGAGCCTATAAAATAGGAAGCAAAATACTTGTTGGTTTTGGACTATTATTTTTTCTAATACTATTTATATTTGCTCCACAAATTGCTTATTTAATAAAAGGTAATGCTACTGGTGGAAATAGTCTAGAGAGTGTTACATTAGTTATTAGAACCATTTCAACAGCACTCTTAATAGTACCTTTACTTAGTGTTAAAAGAGGTTATTTACAAGGACATAAATATATAGCAGTTCCTCAAATAGCAACTGTTATTGAACAATTAGTTAGAGTTATAATTGTTGTTCTTGGAAGTTTTATATCATATAAGATTTTTAATTTAAGCCTAGAATGGTCTGTTGCCATTGCTGTATTTGGTGCAACACTTGGAGCCTTGTTTTCATACATTTTTGTAGATAGAAAAATTAAAAAAAATAAAGATAAATTTAATTTAGATGCTAAAGAAAAAGAAGCAGAAAAAAAATATACAAATAAAATATTATTAAAAAAGATTGTTTATTATGCACTTCCTTTTGTTTTAATTGATTTAGTAAAATCAGCATATGACATGGTTGATTTATTTACAGTTGTAAGGACTCTCACAAATATTGGGTATGCAACTGAAACAGCCGAAAATGTCGTTGGAATTATATCTACTTGGGCATCGAAGTTAAACATGATAGTCATATCTATAAGTGTTGGAATTACCACAAGTCTAATACCAAATATTATGCCAAGCTTTGTAAAGGGTGATTTTGAAGATTTAGGTAGAAAAATAAATAAAACTTTACAAATCTTAATTGTTCTTACAATCCCGATGACTATTGGAATATCCTTTTTATCATACCCCGTTTGGAATGCTTTTTATGGCTATAATGAAGTTGGTGTAAGATTGCTTAGAGTTTATATATTTATGGCTCTTACATTATCTTTTCAAGCGGTACTTGTTGATACATCACAAATAACCAATAACACTAAATTAACTTTTGGATCACTATTCTTAGGGTTGTTTACAAAGTTAAGCTTAAATATTCCGCTTATGTATTTATTTAATAATATTGGTGTCGATGGATATTATGGTTCAATAGTAGCAAGTATTATTGCTCAAATCCTAACAATAATATTTTTGTTATGGAGACTTGATTTAAAATATAAGATTGGGTATAAAGAAACAGGTATGGTATTTATTAAAACACTTGCTTCATGTTTAGTAATGTTGCTTTCCTTAATCTTATTAAATATTGTTATTCCGATAGAACAAGGATCAAGAACAATGAATATTTTAATATGTGCTTTATATTCTATTATTGGTGCAATTATATATTTTTGTGTAGCAATAAAGCTTGGAATTATTCCATACATAAAGAAATTTAGTGATATAAAAGATTTAATAAACAATAAAATATTAAGAAAAAGAAAAAAGGCATAAGCCTTTTTTTTATATACTAGGAAAGTTCTTTTAAATTTTTTTAGCAAGAATTTATGTACCTATAGTTAACAAATATAATTG
>CAKOTD010000042.1 GCA_934120015.1 uncultured Bacilli bacterium | reverse complement strand
TATCAAACTTATGTCTTTTTATTAAATAAAAATAGTGTAGTGATTTTACACTCACCAACACTATTTATAATACAACCGAAAGTTAAGTTTTGACTTTCTTTTTTTGTGTGTTATAATATTTTTAGGGTGTTGATATAATGGCTTATGTAAAATATAAAGAATTAACTAAGTATTTTAATTTTAATAAAGAGATTAGTATAGATGATTTACCGAAATATGTTATGGATTATGTTGAAGATGGGGAGAAGATTTACAAGGCATATAAGACATTAAGTGATAGAGGAATATTTACCGATAAAAGAATGATTCTTTTTGATTGTAGTCCTATAGGTAAAAGTAAAAAAATTCATATTATTCCATATAAATCAATTTCTTCAGGTGCAATTTTATTTAAAATAAATTCGGGTGCAATTCTATTATCATTTGATAGTGGTTATCAGATGAGATTGAATTTTATTAAGATGGATGCTGCTGCCAAAACAGAGTTAAGAAAATTATTTAGTTTTATAATGAAAATTAGAGATAGTATTTAATAACAATGTTGAAATTTGTAGATTTCAATAAAATAATTGACTTTTAGTATTTAGTTTTTGTATACTATAAAAAATGAGAGGATGAGTTTATGAACGATATATTATTTGAAACAGAAGAAAAAATGAGTATGGCAATAGAAAACATGGAAAAGAGATTTACTAATGTAAGGGCAGGTAGAGCTAATCCATCAATTTTAGATGGAGTCATGGTATCTTATTATGGTGCAGATACTCCATTAAAACAGTTAGCTAACATATCAATTCCAGAGGCAAGACAATTATGTATAAAACCATTTGATAAATCTTGTTTAGGTGCAATAGAAAAGGGGATATATTCTGCTAATATAGGCTTAACTCCAAATAATAATGGTGAAACAATAATTTTAAATATACCAGCACTTACTGAGGAAACTCGTAAAGACTATGTAAAACAAGTTAAAACAATAGCTGAAGAATGTAAAATAGCACTTAGAAATATTAGGCAAGATTCTAATAATGATATTAAAAAATTGGAAATAACAGAAGATGAAATTAAATCTGGAAATGATGAAGTTCAAGAGTTAATTAATAAATATAATAAGATAGTAGATGAAAAACTAAAAATAAAAGAAAATGAATTGATGAGTATATAATCTCATCTTTTATTTCTATTGAATTTACTTATTAAATTTGTTATAATAAAGGTGTTTGGGAGGTATAATATGAATTTATTAGCTGGTCTTGATAAAAAATTAATTAAATATTTAATTATTGCTGTTAGTGCTGTTGTAGGAATTTTTGTAATAATTTTTATAGTTTCATTGTTTAAAGGAAATAGATTATCATTTTCACAATTAGAAGGTGAATTAAAGGATTCTGCCATTTCTTATTTTGAAAGTAATAGTGATTTATTACCAAATGTTGAAGGTGGTAAAGTACGTGTTAATAACCTAACTTTAACAGAGTCAGGAAATATGAAATCTATTGATAAAATCACTAAAAAAGGATATACATGTGTTGGTGAAGTAGAAGTTCAAAAGAATGGTGATTACTATTTATATACACCATATTTAGATTGCGGAAAAGATTATAAAACTATTAAATTAGTCGATAAAATTAAAGAAAATAACCCACTTGTTACGGTTGATGATGGATTATATCAAATTGGTGAAAACTTAGTATTCAGAGGGGAAATTGTTAATAATTATGTTCAATTTTCTGGAAAATTATGGAGAATAATAAGAATCAATTCTGATGGCACTTTAAGATTACTACAAGATAATATTGATTATACTGCAGTATGGGATGATAGATACAATGTTAATAGAGAAGATTCTACAGGATATAATGATTTCTTAATTAGTAGACTTAAAGATGGATTAGAGAAAATATATAATGATGAATCCCTATTTAATGATTCAGCAAAAACAAAAATAGTTTTAAAAGATATTTGTATAGGCAAAAGATATGTTGATGAAACTGATAATTCAGGTAATGTTGAATGTTCTAATGTTGTTCCAAATAAGCCAATAGGTTTGATGCAAGTAAATGAATATATGGTTGCAAGCCTAGATCCTACTTGCGTTCATTCTTATGATCACCAATGTGCTAATTATAACTATTTATCAGCTTATACGAAAACTACTTGGACTTTAACAGCTGATGCTTCAAATACTCATAAGGCATATAAGTTTTATGGAAATAGTTTTGATGTATCAACAGCATCTTCAGAAACTGGAATTCGTTTAGTTATTTATTTATCTGATAATCTACCATATATTAGTGGAACAGGTACAGTTGATGATCCATATATAGTAAAATAAAATAGGGAAACCTATTTTTTCTATATATAGTATTATTCAAATGTTTTTAGGAGGTATGAAAAAATGATGGATAATATTATGAGAAAAATTCAGGAAATTGCAAGGAAACTTAAATATTTAGAAGGAAAATATACTGAACTTAATTCTAAAGAAAAACAAGAAATACAATCGATGAAAGAGCAAATTCATTTAAAATATACTAATTATTATAAACAAATAGAGGAACAAAGGGAAAAATTAATATTAGAAAAAGATAAATATACTAATATGATTAATAATGAAATTTATTTTAATATATATGAATTTGGTGATGTTATTAAAGATATTTTATCTATATATGAATGTCGTAATTATGAATTAAAAGTAGTAGAATTTATTGATGGAACATCGGTTATAAAAAAAATATATATATTAATAGATTCAACTATAAGTGTTAATAGAAGTTATGATTACAATAAATATGATATGTTTAAAGAACAATCAAAAGAGTTAAAAACTATTATATTTGAAAATGTAAATAATGATAAATTTAAATTATATGAGCAAGAAAATGGTAATTTAAGATATAATGTTTTATGTGATAATCTTCCATATCTACAGGAACTAATAGAAATTATTATTAATAAAGGAATTTGTTCTATTTCTTGTTTGCAAGATGAAGTAAATGATTATTTAATTTCAAAGTTTGATGAAATTAGTAATTATGGAAAAAAAGAAATTAAAAGATATAATTATAAGCTATAGAAATATTATATATCTTTTTTTGAAAAAAACTTGAAAATACAGAAAAACTTGTTATAATATTGGGTGTAGATATTTTTAAGTAGGTGTTTTATGAATTTTATTTGTATTGGTGAATTAGTTAATACCCATGGAATAAAAGGTGAGGTTAGAATTCTTTCTGATTTTAAATATAAAGATAAGGCTTTTTGTATTGGAAACCATTTGTATATTGGCAAGAAAAAAGAAGATTTAATCATTAAAACATATAGGGTACATAAAAATTATGATATGGTTACATTCGAAGGCATTAATGATATAAATGACGTTATTATTTATAAGGGTGAGTTTGTTTATATTGATAAGAGTTCATTAGATGTGGCTTCATATTTAGATGAGGACTTAATTAATTTAAGTGTAATTATGAATGATAGACAAGTTGGAACTGTTGTATCACTTAAAAAAAGTGTATTATACACCTTATTAGTTGTAAGTTCCAACCAAAAAGAATATTTAGTACCAAATATAGAAGAGTTTATTGATAAAATTGATTTTGATAATAAAAAAATATTTGTTAAAGACATAAAAGGACTATTTGATGAAGATTGATATTTTAACTCTTTTTCCTAATATGTTTAATGATTTTTTATCAGAATCAATAATCAAAAGAGCTATTCAAAAAAATTTAATTAATATAAATATTCATAATATTAGAGATTACACCTTAGATCCTCATAACAGAGTTGATGATTATCCTGTTGGTGGAGGGGAAGGCATGGTTTTAATGCCGGAGCCTATTTTTAGAGCAATTGATGAGTTAAAAACAACAGATAGTTATATTATTCTAATGACTCCACAAGGTAGTACACATAATCAATCACTAGCATATAATTTAAGCTTAAAAAAGCATATTATTATTATATGTGGACATTATGAGGGATTTGATGAGAGAATTAGAAGCCTTGCTGATATAGAACTTAGTATTGGTGATTATATTTTAACTGGTGGAGAACTTGCGGCTATGGTAGTTACTGATAGTATTGTTAGGTTAGTAGATGGTGTAATAACTCGTACTTCACATATTAATGATTCATTTAAAGATAATTTGTTAGATTATCCGGTATATACTAAACCAATAGAATTTAGGGGTATGCGTGTTCCTGATATATTACTTTCTGGACATCATGAAAATATAAAAAAATGGAGACTAGAAGAGCAAATTAAAAGAACAACAAAAAGAAGACCAGATTTATTAGAGAAGAGATGATTTTATGACTAGAAATTATAAATTAGTTAAAAGAAATAAATTAAAAAATAAAAAAATAAATCTGGATTTACATAATAATAATGGATATAGAGTAAAACCGAAGAATAAAATAAAATATGATGGAATTGTAGTTAATGAAATGATGATAATAAAACCATCAATGATAGAAAAATTATTAAAAAGAAAAATCAACAATAAATTAACCGGTTATCTTGATTATATAATTGAGGTTTTGGACTCGGATGAAACCGATAGTGGAAGAGTAGGGACAGTTTTATCAGATTTAAATAGATATCGTGAGATTGTTAAAAATAATTATAGGCAATATCTAAATGAAAAGTATATTGAATTATTGCTAAAAAAAATTGAGTTACTTGAATATGAATTAAAGAAAAAACTTATGTATTTAAATGCATATAATTATTCTAAAAATAATTCTTATATAGAAGAAAAAGAAGAAACTAGAAAAAGGACTAGATAGTATGTCAATAATTTAGGAAAATGTCTCAAAAAATTTTAAACATTAACGGGAAAATATTCTCGTTTTTGTTTGTAATT
>CAKOTD010000041.1 GCA_934120015.1 uncultured Bacilli bacterium | reverse complement strand
GGTAGTCCTATTTGACTAACATATTTTACAAACCATTTGCTTATTGTAGAAGGGTGCATAGGTTTGCCATCAGCTTGCACAAATAACCTATTAGAATTGGCCCAGAATTCGCCGTAGATGGATTTTTGCTCTTCATACCATAACTTATATTCCTCAAGCAAGGAAATTACGAAATCTGGAATTGCTACTTCTCTGATAGAGCTTTCTGTTTTTGGCGTTTTTGTAAATACTCCTTTATCTGCTAAATATTGACTTGAACGATTTATACTTATAATGCCAGTTTTAAAATCAACATCTTGCCATTCTAATCCCATTAGTTCACCAAGTCTTACACCAGTAAATACTGTTAGGATGATTGCAACTTTGTATTTGATCTGGTCTTCGCCAAGTGTTGTTAAATTTTCTAATAATACTTTACATTGCTCATCATCATAGTATCTTCTTTTAGGCTTTTTTGCTTTTGGTAGTTGAACACGTTCAGCAGGATTAGATATAATTAGTTGCCAATATACTGCTTTATGAAGCATTGCTCTTAATAATCTGTGATGTTCTAATATTGTTTTACCAGATAAAGGCTTTAATGTTTTCTTACCATTGTTGCCTTTTTTTCTAACTAACTGGGTATCTCTACTAAGTAAATCATAAAAATGCATGATATCAGTTGGTTTGATTTTGTTAATATAGAAATGTCCAAAGTAGGGTAGGAGCCTTGTTTCTAATATTCTACAATATCTTTTGTAAGTTGAAGGCGCAAGTTCTTTTGAACCATAATCTCTTTTCCATATCTTAGTAAATTCAGAGAATTTAAGAGATTTACCCTCTATTACAAGACCGTTTTGAACATCTGCAATAAATTTGGCAAGTTCTATTTCAGCATCTTTTTTTGTTCCGTGTATTGTTTTGGTATGTTTGATTAGTTTTCCATTTAGGTCATATCCTCCTGTACAAACTAGTCTGTAACTATTCTTTCCTCTTTTTTCAATACTCCCAGCCATTACCTTTTTCACCTCCTTTCAGGCATACCTATGGGTGGGAGTAATATATTATAAATTATAGATTGTTTAAAGTGTTTTCTATTTCTGTATAAACAATATTTGAGATTTTTTTATTTTCTATATCTACAGAGATACTAATTCTTACACTAACATGTTTGTTTTCTTTGGTAGAAGCTTCCTGAAACATTTCAAAGTAATAAATATTATTTTCAGAGTTAATTAAGTCACAGCCACCACCACCAGATACAAAGTCGAAATCTAAATATTTACTTTCAATATATCTAGAAGTCTTTTCTGGATGTTGAATAATATAATCATCTAACATTTTTCTAGCAATAGTTTCATTTGCAGATGAGAAAATTAAGTTATAAACTTCTTCATCATTATTGGTATCTGCATCTTCGAAATAATCTTGTATTGATGAAATAATTTCTTTAATATTGTTTTCATATTCAGGATTTATCTCCATATTTTTTCTATCAACAATAATCCCTTGTACTTCATTTTCAGTAATATATTGTGATAAAAATAAATCTAAGACATTTTTTAATTCGCTATTTATATTATTTTTTATCGAAGTAATAAGTTTTTGGATTTTCTTTATATTAGGTGCCTCTTTATTTCTAATGTCCTTAGCGTCAATAACGAAAACCTTATAATTAGGATATAGAGTAGATAACTTTTTGCCTAATTCTTTTTTATCATTATCGAGAAGTATAACTATTTTTTTATAATGCAAATCATCTAATAATGATATTAAATGTTCTATTCTATCAGCGCCACCTACGCCCCAACCATAAAAATTACCAGAAGTTTTATAATTAAACTTTTCAAATAAGGACTGGTATCCATATATATCATCTGGACCTTCAACTAATATTAATTTATCAAGGAAAAAAATTTCTTTACTTTTAATATCTTGAAGATAAGGTTGCTCAATAGTATTTAATAGAGCATTTATGCTTGAAATATGCTCAGGTTTAATTGTATATATAGTTGTATTTTCATTTTCCTTATAAAATCTAAATATTTTGGCACCGTAATTTAATAAATTCAAGTTTATGAAGTATGGAGAATGTGTGCTTATGATTATTTGTTTATTTTTTGAATGGAATATTAAGCGTTCCATTAATCTTTGTTGAACATCAGGATGCAAAGCAAGTTCGGGTTCATCTATTACTATTGTCGAATTTGGAGGAGCATCGTAAAGCGACGTTAAAATTACAAATAAGTTAATAAATCCATCACCTGATCCTGAGTTATTATGCTGTGTTGTTCCTTCTTTGAACGAAATGAACAAATTATTTGCATCAATTGAATCTAGAGACCAATCTGGCAAATATCCTAGAATCTTTTTTAATTCATAGTCAAAAATTTCTTTATTAGATTCAATTATATTTTTGAATCTACCACCAATATTATTAGATAAATTTTCTTGTCTATAGTTATGACCACCGTTATTATATAAAAAACTTTCCCAGCTAGATGAATGAGTTGATAAGTTAATACCTATATTTCTTTTAGAAGAAAGGATATATGCAAAAGGTCTATTATCATGAATTTTTTCTCCTCTTTTATCTACATATATATTATTTATAAATGCAGGATTACTTTGCATACTTATTATTTTTTTACTATTTCCATTGTCGAAGTTTAATTCAATTTTTACACCATTGCTTGATTGAGAATTTCGTATAGAACTTGGAATCATTTCTAAATTATTATTTGCTAAGTATAATGTCTCAATAAGACTTGATTTTCCACTATTATTTGGACCGACTAGCATATTTAAACCACTACCATTAGTAGAACCATCGGGAATAGCAAATTTTAGTGATGTTAAATTTTTAAAACTTCGAATTCCTTGTACACTTAAATCTATTATAGACATTTTTAACCTCCATTTTATTATAAATTTTTATTCGTACCAAATTGACCTTGAAAAAGGAATTTTATTTTCATTATATAATTTTAATATGTAATCTTTTATGATAAAGTCATCAATAATAGTATTAGGAGTAACAAATTTAAATAGTAATAATATTAAAATACATATTAAATATTGGCTTTCACCCTTAAATAGCATAAATGCGTTATTGCAATCATCAGAGATTCCTTCTATCTTAAATGTAGGTTCAAATAATGAGGTTTGAATATTGCAAGTGTGATATAATAACCAACCATCCAAGGAAAAAATTACATCAGGTAAATTTTCTTTAGTAAAATCACCATTATTAACACATTCAATAATAAAATTCAAAGTTTCTTCGATATCATTTGATTTGTTCGAAAATATTATAAAAGGTATTTTTTTATAGAGACCATGAGGGTCTAATTTATCTACATTAGGTAATGATAAATTTCTATTTAGTTTTTTTACTGAATCAGACTGCTTTAGTCCCCTGTGTAATTCTCCTTTTTTTGTTAAGGTAGAAATATCTGGCTTTACTTCAATAGCTGCGTGTACGCCTTCTGCAATTAATATTTCAGGTCTCATAGGAGTTTTTAAAGAAGGATGATTTGGTGTTAAAATGACACAATCAATAGAATTACTAATGGATGTATAATCAAAAATTTCTCCTCTTTTGATGGAATAGCCATTAGGTAAAATACTTAAAAAGAAATCTTGAACACATTTTTCTTTTCTATCAGATGTCGATAGGCGAGCTTTTTTAAATGTATCTTTTGTTTCTGAAAATTTTATATTAAAGTCATCTATATATTCTAAAATTGCTTCAAATACAGGATTTTTTATTTTTGAATTGTTTATATTTTGTTTTTCAGTTTTTTTCATCAATATTACCTCCTATTTATTTTTATCTAACCATTTATCGAATTCTTCATAGGTTTTTAAACCGTTTCTAATATCATTCATAAATTGACTTGCTTCTTTTTTCCATTGTTCATAAGCTTCTCGAGAATATATATCAGGATGTCTACTTAATAAAGTAGCTTTTTTTGAATATATACTTCTATATTTACCATAGGCAGGTTCTTTAGTTTCTTTTCTTTTTTGAGACAGTTGGTTTCCAACATCTTTACAACTTTTGTTTTGAGAATAAATTTTATCGCAATAATATGCGTTTGATTTAGTTGTTGTAAAATATCTATGACAATTTTTACATTGTCTAATCATAGAAGAACTGTTTGAAACCAGATTATATAAAGAAATATATAATACAGTGTATATATTAGTAGTAATAATACTATAACCACTAGAAATTTTTGAGCCGTTTGCATCAAATTTTCTGATTTTCTTTATTAATTCATTAGTGTTTTTGTGCTTTAAATTTTCTAAATCTGTAGATGAATAATAAAAATTAAACAGTCCTTTGTGATAATAGTCTTTTGAGAAAGCATCTAATTGTTTATGATTTTCATCATAGAAAACGTAAAATTTTTGTTTTAAAGTAAGAGATTCTACATCAGGACTATTATTATAACCATATAAAAAATCAACAAATTTTCTAAATAAGTTTTGAACTCGAATAATATTCTGTTTAGAATTCTTATAAACTTTTTCGGCAAGCGATAGGATTAATTTTATATCTATTAATTCATCTATTTGTAAATTTTCTAAATCTGTGTCATTTAATGAATCTATAAACATTCCAAAATATTTTGTAAAAAATACAAAGAAATTGTTAAAGCTATCAAAATCAAAATTTAAAAATTCTGATATTGTTTCTCTGCCAAAATCAAGAATTGCATTTGAATCAATAACCAAATATCCCGATAAATTTTCTATATCATCGTCAGGAGTTAAACATCTTAATTCAGCAGGAGCTTTATAATCTACATCAAATAATTTTGATTTATATTCATTTGCTAATTTGCGAATTTCATCTTCAGATCCAGAACCTAATTCAACCACTTTAGCTAAAAATTCATCATTAATTGCATCATTATGTTTTAACTTTTCTTGATCTTCTTTGCTATAGTTTTCAGCTATATACTTTTCCGTATCATCTGCAGAGTTGCTTCTATCAGCAAAAGCAACAGGGATTCGATATTTATTAGGTGTATACAAAATTGATTTTAAGTCCAAACCTAAAAGTTTATCTTTAACAAGAGATATAATTTTTATTTCTTTATTAAAGTCAGTTCTTTTCATCATTTTCTCCTATCTAACAATTTGTTTTATTAAAGTTTAAAAAACTGTTGTTTTCAAACTTTAACAAAATTCAAAAATAATCTTTACTTTGTTAACTGTTGATATTATAATTCAATTGTTGACAGAAGTCAATAGCTAAATTCAAAAAACAGGAGGTGATAATTATGCAGGTACAAAAAGTACAAAGAACTACGCTAACAATGAAAGAAGCAGCAGAGTATTTAGGAATTTCTTATTGGTTAATAAATCAATTAGTAAGAAGAAAAGAAATACCTTGCTCAAAAGTTGGTGGAAAATTTCTATTTAGAGTTTAAGCGTTAGAAGAATATCTAAGTAGCAAAGAAAAAGAATCAATTAAATATTAATTGATGGAAAGTGAGGAAAGGAGGATATGTATGAATTACCTTGGTTTAAAACAGAAACTAATATATTTTCAAACAGGAAAATTCAAATACTTCTAAAACTTCCTGAAGGAGACACTTATTTTAGAGTTTGGATTCAATTAATTGCATTAGCAGTTGAATGCAATAATAAAGGAAGATTAGAAATAGGAGAAAATAATCCAATGACAATTCAAAATTTTTCAAAGATTATGGGAAAATCTAATAAAAAAATTGAAAAAATTTTGAAAAAGTT
>CAKOTD010000040.1 GCA_934120015.1 uncultured Bacilli bacterium | reverse complement strand
CTAAGAGTCTTTTTAAATCTTTTCGCCAAGATGGAATACCTCTTCCTTTAAACCAACGATTTAATTCTTTGGTAGCGTTTTTTGATTTATCGCTAAGAGCATTTTTAATTCTTAAAGGTAAAGCTTCAATGTTATATATTTCATAAATCTTTTCAATACCGATAAACTGTGTGTTGAACTCGATTAAAGCAACCTTACAATCTTTATTCATTAAAAGACATTTCATAAAACTCCTCCTTTGTTAGATATTATAGCATAGTATAAATAAAATAAAAAAGGTCCTAAGACCTTTTATTAACACTTGGAGCGGTTAAGCAACAGCTTACGAACTATAACGCTCTCTTTCTAAAAATATTATATATGAAATCTTATTAAATTCCAATGGGAGTATATGAAAATTTGATTTTCAATGCTATTATACTAAATAAAAGATAAATCAAAAGAATGATAAATTTGAAAAACTATTGAAATAGTGTAGAAAGAAGATATAATAATTAAATAAATTACAATTTGTTAAGGAGTGGTACAATGAACTCTACAATTTTAATAATAGAAGATGATAAAGATATAAATGAAATGCTTACAAAATTATTAACTAATAATAATTATAATGTATTGAATGCTTATTCTGGAACAGAGGGAGTGTTAGTTCACAATGATAATATTGACTTAATACTACTTGATTTAATGTTACCTGGAAAAAACGGAGAAGAAATTATTAGAGAATTAAAAAATAAAAATAATGTTCCTGTAATTGTGATGAGCGCTATTCAAGATATTGATAAGAAAGTAGATTTATTTGATTTGGGAGCAAACGATTATATAACAAAACCTTTTCATAATGATGAACTATTAGCAAGAATTAAAGTTCAATTAAGAGATAAAAACAATACAATTTCAAATATATTAAAATTTAAAGATGTTGAATTGAATAAAGTTAATTTTACAGTTAATTGTAATAATAAAGAAGTGGTTTTCACAAAAAAGGAGTTTGAATTACTAAAACTACTTATGGAAAATGAAAATCAAACACTAACAAAAAGTATGATATTTGACAGTATATGGAATGATGAAAATTCGGCAGATGATAACACTTTAAATGTTCATATTAGCAAAATTAAAAACAAATTAAAAGAGTGTAATCCAGATGAAGAATACATTGAAACTGTTTGGAGTATAGGTTATAGATTAAAAAAATAAAAATTTAAGACTTTTTTTAGAATTGTGTTAAGAGTTTTTTAACACTTTTTTTGTATAATCAAATTGTTGGAGGGATATATAATGAAAGATATTATTTTAAGAACTAACAATTTAACAAAAAAATACAAAGATTTTACTGCTCTTAATAATGCCAATATTACTATAAATAAAGGGGATATTTATGGACTTATTGGAAGAAATGGTGCAGGTAAAACAACTCTTATGAAAGTTATTACAACTTTAACTAATAAAACGAATGGAGAATTTTATTTGTTTGATAAAGATGATAGCGATTTAACTGAAACCAAAAGAAGAATTGGGTGTTTAATTGAAAACCCTGCATTTTTTGAAAATCTAACTGCTTATCAAAATTTAAAATATTATGCAATACAAAAAGGTATTGTTGATTATTCACAAATTGATAAGGTTTTAGATTTAGTTAAATTATCAGATAGTAAAAATAAAAAGTTTAAAACTTTTTCACTTGGAATGAAACAAAGATTAGGAATTGCTTTTGCAATGCTTGATAATCCGGATTTTGTAATTCTTGATGAACCTATAAATGGACTTGATCCAATAGGCATAAGTGAATTACGAGAAACTTTAAAGAAATTAAATGAAGAATCTAATATTACAATGTTAATTTCAAGCCATATTTTATCAGAATTATATTTATTAGCAAATAGATTTTGTTTTATTGAAAAAGGTAAAATAATAAAAGAATTATCAAAAGAAGAATTGGATGTTGAGTGTAGTAGAGCAATAGTTATTAAAACAAATAATATGAAAGAAACTTGTCTTATTCTTGAAAAAGAATTAAATACTAAAAATTATAAAGTAATAGATAAACACGAAGTAAGATTATATGATTATTTAGATAATTCTGGAAAAGTAAATAAAGAATTAGCCAAAAATGATATCGATGTAATTAGTATTTATGAATCAGGCATTTCATTAGAAGACTATTTTAAATCACTATTAAAGGAGGCTGAATAAAATGTTTAATATTATAAAATCAGATTTATATCGTTTAGTTAAAAGTAAAGGATTTTATATTGTAATAGGCGTGGTTATTATAATGGCTATTATAAGTGTTATATCAATGTCAGCAGGACACATTGGGTTATCAGTTGACTCATCAGTAGATGTCACAGATGCAGAAACATTATCAAAAATAAGTTCTGCAAAATCATTAGGCGAATTTAGAGATATAATGAAAAGTTTTGGAGCATTTAAATTAGATAGAGAGATCATAGGTCAAAACGTGAATTTATATTATTTGTTTATAGTATTTGTTGTAATAATTTTAACAAAAGATTTTTCAAATAAATCTATAAAAAATACATTATCATCTGCAATTAGTAGAAAAAAATATTATATTTCAAAATTACTACTTATTTTAGGCATTTCTACATTACTGATAATATTTAATAATTATTTTAATTACTTTTTAAATCTTGCAGTAAATGGAAAAGAATTTTCATCTAATATTGGAGAAATTACAAAAATAACAATATATCAATTACCTCTATTATATGGTATAATATGTTTACTTGTAAGCATTGCTTTCATAACTAGAAAAACATCTATGTTCAATACTATTTCAATTCCATTTATTATGGTATTTCAATTATTGGTTATGACGATTACTTCAATGTTTAGAATTAAGGCAGAATGGTTTACTAATTATGAATTACAGTATGCATTAGCTAATCTTTCTAATAATCCTACAAGTAGTTATATTTTAAAATGTAGTTTATTAGGATTTGTATATATAGTTGTATTTAGTTTAATAGGATATTATGCATTCAAGAAAGCAGAAATAAAATAATTATAGAAAGGTAGTGATAAAATGAATATATTAGTGGCAATATTGATTATTATTATATTTATTCTTATCATATACCTTTTTTTGCTAAAAAAAGAAATTAAGAGAATAAGTTATAATCTTGATGAGATATTAAGTATTGATTCTAATAAAATATTACACGGTGAATTTTCTAATAAAGAATTAAATGAATTATTACTTAAAATAAATAAAATGATAACTTATGTACGATATAAAGAACTTGATTTAGAACGAAAGAATAAATCTTTGAAAAAAGAAATTACAAATATTACTCACGATTTAAGAACACCCTTAACATCATCATTAGGTTATATTGATTTAATATTAAAATCTAACTTATCAAAAGAAGAACAAGAAAGAGAGTTGAAAATAGTAGAAAATAGATTATTAAGATTAGAAGAACTTATCAATTCATTTTTTGAATTCTCGATAATTACAACAGACAATAAAAAAATAGATATGGAACAAACTAATTTAGTAGCAGTAGTTGAGGAATGTATTTCACACTATTATGATGATTTCACGAGAAAAACAAGAAAAGTAGTATTTGTAAATGACATAAAAAAATATAATATTTTATCAAATGCTGAAATATTAAAAAGAATAATAGATAATTTAATAAGCAATTCTTTAAAACATAGTAATAGTGACCTTATTATAAAACTATCTGAAAAAAATGGTATTAGATTATCATTTGAAAATGATATAGTTGATACTAATATTGATATTGAACACATATTTGATGAATTTTATACATCTGATATATCTAGAACAAAAGGTAATACAGGATTAGGTTTATCGATTGCTAAAGAATTTACAGAAATGCTTGGTGGAAACATTAGTGCAAATAAGTTAAAAAATAAATTGATAATTAAAATAAGTTTCAACCAATAATTTTATTCATTTTTAACTTTTTTGATTGTACTTAGTTATTTAGAAAAGATCGAAAAGTTGGCATATAGTTTTATAAAGGGTATGGGAATTCCCATAGAAGAATTTATACTCCCGTATAAATTTAGTGCTGGCTAGACATAGATTTTATTCCCATATTCAAGAAAAATAAAAAGAGGATTAAATTATTTTGATAATTTTTTCCTCTTTTTGGTCGTCAGTACTAGTTCTTACGTAATACATAGGCAGACACATTATCTTCTTTAATTTCAAGTGATTGCTTATTTATACTAAAACCATAATGTCCCATATCACTACCAATTTTTAATTTGTTATTTGGTAGATTGTCTTTAATCATTTCACCAGTTTTAAGAATGAATTTTATTTTATATAAATCTTCGTTGCCATTATCTAACTTTTCGCCAATAATAATTCTATCTACTAAATTATTAAATATATCTTCATTAAATTTAGTTATTCCTTTATATTGTTTTAAAATCTTTGTAATATTATTTATTTGTTCTAACTTTTCTTTACGAGATAATTCTAAATCTTTATTATCAGCCAGTTTATTCTCTAATTTTTTAATCTTATTAGTTATTTCTATTTCTTTATTTGTTAATATTTCTTGTGATATTTTATTATCTAATTTTAAATCAATTAAACTAGATAATCTATTTTGAAGATTTATAATATCTTCTTTTATTTTATCTGAATTAAAATTATTATTTTCGTTAATTACTTCATCAACTTTCTTAATAAAAGTATTAATATATTTATCTTTATTTTCAAATAATTTATTATAAACTTTAACAAATATGTCTTCTAGTTCTTCTTGCTTATAATGAAGTAAATTAGAACACTCAATTTGATTTCTATGACTTCTGCATATCCAGTAAGCCACTTCTTTATTATTACTTCTAATTTTGTATGAACGTCTTATAAATCTTTCACCACAAATACCACAACAGATTTTACTACTAAATGGATATTTTCTACTGAACTTATCTCTATTGCCATCAGGTTTTACTATCTTACTTCTTTTTTCTAATATTTCTTGGCATTTATTCCACAATTCACGAGATATAATTGCTTCGTGATGATTAGATGTAAAATATTGTTCTTTCTCACCATAATTAACTTTTCTTTTATGTGATATTACATTATCAGAATAGTATTTACCACTTCTTAAATCACCAACATATTTTTCATTAGTTATTATTCTTCTTACCGATGCATGACACCATTTTCTACCAGTTGGACTAGGAATTCCGAGTTCATTTAGATTAAGTGTAATAGTCCTAAAACCAATTCCTTTTGAATATTCTTCAAAGATATAAATAATAATATCTTTCTTATTTTCATCAGGATAGATTATATCTTTTTCTTTATCATATAGATAACCAAATGGCGCATACTTACCAACCATGCCACCACGTTTCATTTTCATTTTAACACCGGCTTTAACATTTTCTGATATAGATTCACTCTCGGCTTGAGCGAATGCACTATATAAAGTTAAAAATAATTCATTAGATAAACATAGTGTATGGATATTCTCTTTTTCAAAAAACACATCAACTTTATGTTCTCTAAGTAGTCTTACACAGTTTAAAGTATCAACAGTATTTCTTGCAAATCTTGAAATAGATTTTGCAATTATTAAATCTATTTTTCCATTAATAGCGTCATTCATCATTTGATTAAATTGTTCTCTTTTTTTAGTTTGTGTACCAGTGATACCTGCATCAGCATATATTCCTACGAACTCATAATTTGGATTTTCTTCAATCATATTTTTATAATGTATTCGTTGAGATTCATAACTTGTTTTTTGATCTTCCTTATCAGTCGAAACTCTACAATAAGCACAAGCACGTATTAATTTTATTTCTCTATTTTGTTTTATACATATAGTTTTTAAAGTTGGTTTTATTATTTCTACATTGTTATTATTCATTTATTCCTTTCCTAATTGTTGAATAATAGCATATTTCAAATAATATTTTTATTATGCAAAACCATAATTAGAATTGTTTAATTTATTACGTTTTGCATATTCATTTTCAATTTTATTTTTAATCTTTTTGTATTCAATATCATTAATCAAGTTATTATCTTTTATAAATTCTAACATAGCAAGCTCAGCTATATAAGCTCTTAAATATTCATAATGTTTATCACTTTCTTTCATCATAATTTTATTACCCCCTTTAAATTCTTAAACAATTCATTTCATAGTTAAGCACCAACTTTCTTTAAACTTCTTTAAAAATTATAACGCGCTTATTTATTTTTTAAAATAGCTAGTGGTATAGCTATAAATCTAATAAAACTATCGGTCATAAAATTATTAAAAACAATATAATTTATGGCCATAACTTCGACCATTAAAACAAGTGTTTTTTTAAAATCTTTGACCATAATTTAATACTCTATATAAAGCAGGATAAACCTGTTTACAAACAACTAGCCAGTGGCTAGTTTCCCCTTATTTCATAAGGATTTAGCAAAAATACCAGTGTTTACACTTAAAAATATTGTTATACAATCGTTTACTTTAGAAC
>CAKOTD010000039.1 GCA_934120015.1 uncultured Bacilli bacterium | reverse complement strand
AAAATTTATAAATTACAAGAAGTTGTGAATACCATTTAATTATTCGTTTGTTGCACTTGACTTTTTAATTAATAAATATTTAATGAAATAAAAAATAATGAAGTAAATTCATTATTTTCCAACAGGCATAACACTAATTGATTTAGCAACGCTTATTAACTCATCCTTCTCCATTGCCTCAGAAACAACATAATATTCAATTCCATTACTTACCCATGTAATTGACGAATCAGAAATTGCTGCAACTGTATCTATTAAAATCTCTGGTTCACCATACATTGGAATAGTAGTTAATTCATCTTCTACACTTGCTGTTTCTTGTACTAACATAAATGGTTTTTCTCCATCAAATGTCAAAATGATTCTTTCTCCACTTGTTGTTGAAACAGTATCTTGACTAGATAAATGAGTATTTGTAGGTAAATACATTGGATAAATTATTTCATCTAATTTTGATACTACTTCCTCTTTATCAATATTTGATGATGCCATATTTTCCTTTAAGTCAAAATATTTATCATCATAGGTAGCATTCATATCAGTACTTGTAAATTTCATTTTCATTTGTACATTGTCATTACTATCTAAAACATGAACCTCAGTAACTTCAATATTTTTATTGAAATAAATATTCTGCTTTACTAAATTCTTATTATTAGAATAATTTACTTTTGTAGTAATTATATATCCATCTTCAGTTTCTTTAAATATTTTTTCATTATCTGATTCAATATCTTTAAGTAATGTTTGCATTAAATAACTTTGTGAATTATTGTATGGCCATTCACTTTGAAATTTAAAACTTTTATTTAGTGATGGTGTAAGTACATAGACTCCATCAGTATTTCTTAAAATAATTTGTTCATGATTATTTATTTTATTTTTTAATGATACTCTATAATTGTCACCTTTTTTATATGCTACTTCTACATCATAAAGATAACTATCTTCATTATTAATGATTTCTAATTCTCCCTTTAAACTATATCCTTTACTTTTTTCAACATTTTTCTTAAAATCTTTAATTAAATTCTTAGAATCATACTTTTTACATCCAGTGATGCTTAAACAGCAAAACAAAATAAAACAAAATAAAACTAATTTTTTCATCTCTTCACCTCATAATTAATTTCAATTAATTATATTAGAATATATATGAAATATGTATAAATTATTTTTTTTAGTTAATATTAGTAGTAAGAAAGGAGCAAAATATGGAAACTTTACAAAAAATAGCATTAGTATTTACCATTATTGGTGCCATAAATTGGGGGTTAATAGGACTATTTGACATGAATCTTGTTACTACATTATTCGGTGTTAATACTATATTAACAAGAATTGTATATATTGTTGTTGGACTTGCAGGTCTTATTAATATTGGAATATTATTTAATCACATAAGTGCTGACTAAAAAAATAACCGAAAGGTTATTTTATTTACAAGTATATCCCATACTTTCAAAAGACTTCTTAGAACTTTTATAATCCACATTAGAATTAGTCATTCCTAATTCTTTTTTGTCTTTATCACTTACTTTATTGATATCTATTGTTATCTCTAATCTAACAACATTACCACTACTATTAATATCCATTTTAATTCCATTTTTGTCTTTATATTGTTTATAATAGGTTTCTAAATCTTTTTCAAATACATCTATATAATCTGTATACTCATCTGAAAGTTTAGTTTCAATAATCATTTTTGTTGAAGATAATTTTTTACCTTTAAAACTTGCTTCAACTGTATTAATAACGGTATTATCAGAAACAGTTTGTTCCATAGAACAACTAAAATTTTTCTTTCCACATGCTGTACACATTAATAAAGTAAGGACACTTAAATATAAGACTTTTTTCATAATTCCTCCTTAAAATAATTTATTTTCATATTATCTCTAATTACATCCATATTATCTTTTGCCTTGTTTTTAGCCTTTTTTGTACCATTAAGCATAATTTTATCAACAATTTCTGGATTTTCTTCATAATATTTTCTTTTTTCTCGAACATCCTTTAAAGTATTTAACATAGCATTAATCAATTCTTTTTTACAAGCAACACAGCCTCTTAAACCTTTTTTACACTCATCACATACATTAGCAACATTTTCTTTATTTACTAATTTGTGATAATAATATACCATACAAACATCTGGATTTGCAGGATCATCTTTTCTTATTTTATTTGTATCTGTCACAGCACTCATTATCTTATTTGAAATAGTTTTTTCATCATCACAAAGAAAAATTGCATTACCCAGACTCTTGCCCATTTTTTCATTTCCATCTAATCCCTTTATTCTTGGATTATTACTAAGTAAATGCATTGGTTCTTTTAAAACATTCCCATAAACACTATTAAACTTTCTAACAATTTCTCTAGTTTGCTCTATTAATGGTAATTGATCTTCACCAACAGGAACTAAATCCCCTCCAAATATACTAATATCAGCAGCTTGACTTACAGGGTATCCTAAAAATCCATAAGTTATACTCTCTGAACTTTCACCAAACAAATCCTTCTTTTGTTTAGCTTCCGCTTTTACTGTAGGATTCCTATATAATCTAGCAATTGTAACAAAATTTGAAAAATATATGGTAAGCTCAGCTATTTCAGGTATCATTGATTGGATAAATATATTTGATTTATCTGGATCAATTCCCACTGATAATAAATCAATAACAGTTTCTCTAACATTTTTTCTAACCTTTTCCGGATTATTAAAATTGTCAGTAAGTGCTTGTACATCAGCTATTTCAAAATAACAATCATATTCATCTTGAAGTTTAACCCAATTTTGAAGAGCACCAAAATAATGACCTAAATGTAAATTACCAGTAGGTCTTAATCCAGTTAATATCGTTTTTTTCATAAGTTAAACCTCCTTACTAAACATTTAAATTATACCATTTTAACTTATAACATACAAGTATACTGCCAAAATAATTTCTTGATGAAACAAAAAATTTTCAGACTTTATTTTTTCCTTATTAGAATAAACATCATCCATAAGTAAATCATATACTTTCTTTATGCATTTTTTCTTATCTAAGAATTCGGTTATTAAACTTTTTCTTGTCCTTTTCTTATTAACTTCATAAATTAGAACTTTATTATATTTTTTTATATTATATATTTTACTTTGATCAAGTTCAAATATAACACCACATTTTTCTATTATATTTAGAAAGACATCTTTACTATTCCTAGTCTTAAAATCATCAAAGAAATTGTCTTTAGAACTTTTTTCAAACAAAATACTAACAATCTTATAAAATTTATCATAATATTTATTATAATTTTTATTTATATTTCCTTTTTTAAATGTAAATAAGTAACCATCTAACCTATTAAAAGTCTTCATTGTATCATTATATCCAAAACTTATACTTTTCCTTGAATAATTATAATCAAATTCCAAAAAAGAACCAATATTATTTCTGGGTGAAATAATTATAGAATTAACATTTTTACTCTTTACTCTTTTCTTAAAACCAACTGCCTTCAAATCTACAGCTATTATGTCAGTAGCACCCATATCTATAGCAAGATTAATAGGTAAATTATCATAAAATCCACCATCTATATATTTATTTTCATCTATATTTTTTACTTTAAAAAAAGGAAAACACGTTGAAGAAGCCAAAATATAATGATGAAGATAACCATTTTTCATTTCATTCTTCTTAACAATTAAAGGTTTTACTTTACTTAAATTATAAGTAACAATTCCAAAATCTACCTTAGATTTAAAAAACTTTTTCTCATTAACCGCATTTTGAACAATTTTTTCTAGTCCACTTACACTAGCTCCTCCTTTAAAAAAGCTTCTTAAATAAAATTTTATTAATACTCTTTTATCATATGACTCTATATTATCAACAATTTGTTTTTGTTCTATATATTTCCATATTTTATATGCTTTATGGTAACTTTTTTGTACCATCATTGCACCATTTAATGCTCCAACTGAAGTACCAGTTACAATATCATATTTTATATGTAATCTACGAATGGCTTTCCAAAAACCAATTTCATAAGCACCTCTTGCTCCTCCACCTGATAAAACTATTCCTAACATATCATTCACCTATCTAAAAAAAGAAATTAAAATTAATTTCCCTCTTCTGTATATTTTGATGCAAATAAATCTTTAGATTCTTTTTTTTCACTGCTTATTTGATTAAGTTGAGGTAAATCTGTTATATTAGAAAGCCCAAAATAATCTAAAAAATTATCTGTAGTTCCATACAAATTAGGCTTACCAGGTAAATCAGACTTACCAATTACCTTAATTAAATCTTTTAAAAGTAATCTTCTTAAAATATGACTACTAGACACACCTCTAGCCTGATCAATTTCACTTCTAGTAATTGGTTGATTGTACGCAATTATGGCTAATGTTTCAAGTGCTGATTGGCTAAGCCCTTCTTCATTTTCTAATTCACATAGTTTTTGATAATACTCTTTATGTTCTTTTTTAGTAGTTAACTTAAATCTATTTCCTAAAATATCTAGTTTAATACCCCTATTTTCATCAGAATAATCAACAACAAGTTCCTTAAGAATACGCTTTGTTTCTTCTTCAGAAGTCTGTAAAATATCCTGAATTCTGTCAATAGTTAGACCTTCATCTCCAACTATAAACAAAAGCCCTTCCAAAACCGCTTTTAAATTCACTAGCACTCACTCTCCTTTATTTTTAAAATAATATTCTTAAAATTATTTTCTTGTAAGATTTCTATTTCCTGCTTCTTAGCCAAATCTAATATTGATAAAAAGGTTACTACTATATAATCTTTATTTTTTTTATCAAATAATTCAAAAAAGTCAAGTTTTTTTCTTATTTTTAAAATATCTCTTATTTCTATATTCCTTCTATCAACTGAATATTCTTTATTAGTTATTCTAGTATCAAGAGGCTTATCATCTTCTCTTCTCTTTAAAAAATCACTAAATGCTTTCATCAATATATCAATATCTAATTGTTTTTCATCATACTTAATAGTTTCCCTGAATATTTCTATATTACTTGGATCTTTTGTGTGTATTTCTCTACGACCATCTTCAAGTTCTTTTAATTTACCACTTATATTCTTATATTGTTCATATTCAATCAATCTATTGATTAAATTTTCTCTTTTATCTTCTTCATAGTTGTCATCATCAATTTCCTTCTTAGGAAGCAAGCTACTTGATTTTATTTCAATAAGTTCTGCTGCCATAATTAAATATTCACTAGCAATATTTAAATTCATTTTTTCCATTTGATTTATGTAATTAAAATATTGTTTTGTAACCTCATCTATACTAATATCCCAGATATTAATATTTGATTGTTTAATTAAATGCAAGAGTAAATCAAGAGGTCCTTCAAAAGAATCAATCATGATAGTATAATTCATTTGTATCACATCCATAACAATTATACCATTTATTATTTTTTTTAGATAGTATATTTTTCTATATTTTTCTGATATAATATGTCTGGTGATTTTATGAAAATTTTTACTCAAAGAGATGAAGGATTTACTTGTGAAAATTGTCACAAAAATGTAGAAAAACTAAACTATACATCAAGAGATCATTGTCCATACTGCTTATATTCAAAGCATGTTGATATAACTCCAGGTGATAGACAAAATAAATGTCAAGGAAAACTTAAACCAATTTCCATTGAAAAATTTAAGGATACATTCAAAATTATATATATGTGTGAGAAATGTCATAAATATCACAAAAATATTATGGCAAGAGATGATAACATGGATCTGATAATTAAACTATCAAATTTAGATTCTACTTATTAATTCAAAAAATTTAGGCATTAAAAACACAGCAACAAACAAAACAGCTAACATTATTCCAATTAAACGTAATGTAGTTTTGTTATTAATCATCTCAACAACTGGATTTTCTAGTTGTTCTTTTTCTTCATGAGTAGAAGTTTCATTTATACTATTTTGATTATCTATATTATTATTAAAAATAGTTTCTTCATATTTTTCATCTTTATTAACACTGGAAACATTAGTATTATCATCAAATGAAGTATTATTTATTGTTTCAGTACCACCATTATTTAAATTGTTATTACTTTCAAATTCAAAATCATCAAGCACTTCAATATCATTATTATTCATATTTACCCTCTTTTCATCTTACCTATTATATTAATTATAACAAATTTCCTATAAATTTAAAACCCTTTTTTATCTAATATAATTAGCCATAAGTAAAAACTTACATATGATATGTAAGTTTCACGTATTTTATCATAAATTTTAAAGTGTTTTTTGCTTTTCTATTTTATCACTAAATACCATCTTTGATATAAGACTACTTGATAAATCTAAACCTTCAAGACTTTCAAGAGATGTTAAGTATATAATTCCACCTATTTCCTTTGGTAATTTTAAACCTTTGGCACTTGTTAGCCTACTTAAAACTAAACTTCCTCCTACTTTATCTGACAATTTTAAGCCTTCGGCACTTCTTAAGTAACTTAAATCTAAATTACCACGATGATATATTATATTTTCACTTAATGCTTCTTCTTCTGTTAAAGATATATTTTTTTCCTTACAATCTAATACTAAAGCTAAATCCTTTCTTACATTTCTGCCTTCTAATAATTCTTCTATTCTTGGATCTTTTTGATAGCCAAAACCAGTTATTTTATTATCTATTTCATATAGAAATCTTAAATCTACCTTTGTTAATTCTCCTTTATTTTGATGTTTTGT
>CAKOTD010000038.1 GCA_934120015.1 uncultured Bacilli bacterium | reverse complement strand
TTATACAATAAGACATAATAAAAACCTATAAAGTAGGTCTCTTTTTTTTAGAGTCCACTTTATAGGTTACATTTTAAAATTATCCTATTTTTTTATAATTATATCTTTACCACCCATATAAGGTCTCAATGCCTTTGGAATTTTTATACTACCATCTTCTTGATAATTATTTTCTAAAAGGGCTATTAAAGCTCTAGTAGATGCTAGTACTGTATTATTTAATGTATGAAGATAATAATTACCATGATCACTTTTTACACGAATACCAAGTCTTCTAGCTTGGGCATCAGTTAAATTAGAGCAACTTCCTACTTCAAAATATTTTTTCTGTCTTGGGCTCCATGCTTCAATATCACAAGACTTGTATTTTAAATCTGCAAGATCTCCTGTACAACATTCAAGCTGACGAACGGGGATATCTAAACTTCTAAACAACTCTACGGTAAATTGCCACATTTTTTCATACCATTTATCACTATCTTCAGGTTCACAAAGAACTATCATTTCTTGCTTTTCAAATTGATGAACTCTATAAATACCTCTTTCTTCGATTCCATGTGCTCCAACTTCTTTTCTAAAACAAGGTGAATAAGAAGTCATAGTAATTGGTAAAGACTCTTTTTTAATTATTTCACCTTTGAATTTACCTATCATTGAATGTTCAGAGGTTCCTATCAAATATAAATCTTCACCCTCTATTTTGTACATCATAGCATCCATCTCATCAAAACTCATTACCCCATTTACAACATCAGACCTTATCATAAATGGAGGAATGCAATAAGTAAATCCTTTATCAATCATAAAATCTCTAGCATAAGAAAGCATTGCAGATGATAGTCTAGCAGCATCCCCCATCAAATAGTAAAAACCATTACCACTTGTTCTACCACTAGATTCTTTATCTAATCCATTAATAGATTCAAGTATATCTGCATGATATGGTATTTCGTAATTAGGCACAAATGGCTCTCCAAATTTCTGTATTTCAACATTTTCAGAATCATCCTTACCAACAGGAACAGAATCAGCAACAATATTAGGTATAACCATCATTTTTTCTTTAATTTGTTGCTCAACCATTGCTTCTTCTTTTTCTAAAGAGCTGATTTTATCATCCATATTACGAATCTGTTCTTTAATTGAAGAAACCTCTTCATTTTTTCCTTCTCTTACTAGTAACCCTATACTAGCACTTAATTTATTTTTTTCAGCCCTTAGATTATCCCCTTCAAGCTTACAATTTCTATATTTTTCATCCATATTATAAATTTCATCAACAAGAGGTAATTTATAATCCTGAAACTTTTTCTTTATATTTTCTTTCACCAATTCTCTATTTTCTCTTATTAATTTAATATCAATCATATTTTTAACCTTCCTTTATATATTGCTTATATAGTTTCCCTTTTTCCTCAAAATTTTTAAAAGCATTGTAACTTGGTGCTGCTGGTGACATAACACAAACTCCTTTTGTAACCTCTTTTGCAATACTAACTGCATCTTTCAGATTTTCAGTATAAAAAACCTTTTTATTCTTTATATGATCACCTATTTTATAACCGGTTTCAGGCATACATATAAAATTTGAAACACTACAATTATTAAAGTAATTAATTAGAATTGTATAATCAATTCCCCTATCCATACCACCAAATATAAGTGTATCTGGTTTTAAAGTTTCAATTGCATTTATAGTAGCATCAGGTATAGTAGCTATTGCATCATTATAAAATTTAATTCCATTAAATACACCTACAAATTCCATTCTATGTTCCAGTGGTAAAAATGAATTAATTGTTTTAATAGTTTCTTTTAAATCAAGTTCTAATAATTCACTGACATATAAAGCAAATCTAATATTACTTAAATTATGACTTCCTAATAATAATCTTTCATCATTTGTATTATATATTTTTTTACCCCTAAAAATCATATATCCATCTTCTAAAGTAATCTCTTTATCAATGTCAACTAAATTAGTTTTATAATTACCATTTTTAACATAACAATTTAGATCATTATTTGATGATATATATAATCCATAATCATGAATATCCTGAAACTTAAACATATTCATTTTGGATAAGAAATACTTTTCTTTTGTACCAAAGAAATCGATATGTTCCTCAAACAAATTTAGTATTATACCTATATGTGGAGAGTGTTTTACATATTCAAGCTGTAATGCTGCCATTTCAATAACCATCATACTTTTTTCATTCATTTTATCAATATTATCAAATATTGGTATACCAATATTACCAAGTAAATAGGCATCTATTCCTTGATCTTTTAGTATTTTAGTAATCAAACTAGTTGTCGTACTTTTACCTTTAGTACCAGTAATTCCAATAATATTATCTTTATAATAATCAAGTACTAAACCAAGTTGTGATGTTATTTTATCTTCAAATTTTGATATATCAATATTTTTAAATCTAACACCAGGTGATTTAATAATAACATCATATTTATCTAAATTATCTAAATAATTATCTCCTAAAACTAATTCAATATTTTTATCATTATTAAGATAAGCATTATTATCTAGTAAATCTTTATTTCCATCAATAATTACCAGTCTTTGATTAGGTAAATACTTTCTTAAAAAATTATATGTCGATTTACCTTCTTTACCAAATCCAACAATTGCAACATATTTATCTTTTAAAAATTCAATTATTTCCTTATACATATTTATCTAACTCCTTTTTCAAAATAGTAACAAAATCATCATCTAAATTATTCTCATTATTAAAATTTTTTAATATATTATCATCTAAAACTAATTCATAATTATTTTTATAATATTCAAGTAAATATGGTAATTTATCATGTTTATTTTCTAAAGACTTAATAACTACACTTGATGCATACCTTACTTCATTAATTGTTCCAACACATTCAAAAGGTTTAGTTGCTGCATCTCCAATTAATTCTTTATATGTTTCAAGTAAAATTTCCTTGGCAAATAAATCTTCACCAAATATATTTATAAGTTTTTCTTTATAAAGAAAGGGACTTAAAATAATATAAACAAATAAACATTTAGGACAATTACAACACCATTTCCATGGATTTTCTTTAGATCCTACATTACAACTTTTAAAGATTTGATGATACTTCTCATAATGTGAAAATAACATTCCTATTTGAAATTCACTAAGAGGTCTTAATAAACTAAAATATTTAATATCTATATTAAAATATTTTTTTGTATAATTATTAAAATCATTTTCAAATTCATATGTTTTCGAATATTGATGATTTATTTTTGTTCCAACTATTGTTGATTCATTAGCACTTGATTCATTAGATAAAACAATATATTTCTTACCAGATAAGTATGCCGACAAATATGATAAAAATGCAACTAAAGCACTAAATGGTGTATGTCCATTTAAAAAACCTTTACTATTTAATTCTATTAAATTTTTATCAATTACTCTTTTAACAGTAACAATATTTTCTTTATTATATCCTGCAGCATTTGCACAGCTCAAAGTTACATCCTTTGGATTAATAATAAAAGGATTATTTATATTACTATATTCTTTTAATAATTCAAGACTAACAACTGAATCTTTTCCGCCACCAATAGGTATTAAATTACCCTTGCCATTATAACTTGTTTTATATTCTTTTTTCTCACATAAACACGTTATATTCATAAAATCATCTATAGATGTATGAATACCATTTACGTAAAAAAATTCTCCAAGTCCATAATAGTATAATTTCTTAAACCAATTTATTTGTTCTTCATCTACATATCCCGCTTTAATAATAACATTAGGACTACATGTACACTTAAAATAACTAACAAGTTCTACCATTCCAACATGAAAAACTAAATAATCCATAAATTCTTCATCAATATTTTCTCTAATGATATTTCTATTAAAAGTAATACTTGGATTAAATTCTTTCAATCCTTCTATTTCAAAGTGATAAATTATTTTTAATTCATCATCACTATATATTTTTTCAAAACTTTTGTATATAAAATTAGGATAACTTTCTCTATACTCTTTATACTTATCATTATTAAACATATTGTCACTCCTCATTAATTTATTATACTAAAAAGTTAAAGTTTATACAATATCATAAGGGTTAGCATGTATAGTTATATACTTTATTTCAGGTATATTATTAGTAATACTATCTTCTAAAATATGAACAATATTATGAGCAACTTTGAAACTAAGCTTTCCATCTAATGATACCTCACAATTTAATTTGTAATATGAACCATATTTAATTAAATTAATACTATCTACTTTAATAATACTTTTATTTTTCAAAATAACATTAGTTAAGTTTTCAATAAACTCTTCATTAGTTTCACATTCACCAATCAAAATACTTATATTATCCCTAACAATTTCAAAACCAACTCTTACAATAAATATACCAACTATTATAGTTGCTACTAAATCTGCATATTTAAAAGCAGATATTTGATTACTAAATTGACTTATAAGTGCTGATAATAAAACTACAACTGAACTAAGTACATCTGTTGAGCTTTCTTTACCACTAGCAACTAAAATATTATTATTATACTTTTTTCCCTTACTAATTAAAAAAGTAGCAAGTAAAAACTTAATAACTATAGTAAAAAAGCTTACAATTGCAACCGCTATACTAGGAATAACAATTTCCTTTTTAAATGAATTACTGATAATAGAAAGACCTAATACTAAAATAATAACACCTATAAAAAAACTTGTTAAATATTCTAGTTTTCCATGTCCAAATGGATGTTTATAGTCAGCAGGTTTACGAGATATTTTATCCCCTATAATTGCTACTAAATCAGTAACTAAATCACTAAATGAATGAATTCCATCAGCAACTAAAGCTCCAGAATTACAAAGGATACCACTAACTATTTTTATAAGAGATAAAAATATATTAGTAACCAAGCTGATACTCATTGTTACTATAATTTTATTCATTATACCACCCTATCTATTTAGCTAAATACCAGTTATCTCCATAGTTAATATCAACACGAAGAGGTACTGACATTTTATATGTATTTTCCATAATATCTTTAACCAAAGAAATAACTATATCAAGTTCCTCCTTTTTACAATCAAATACTAATTCATCATGCACTTGAAGAATCATCTTAGATTTTAGTTTATGTTCTTTAAAAGCCTGAAATACTTCAATCATAGCCTTTTTTATTATATCTGCACTTGTACCTTGGATAGGAGTATTTAATGCCATTCTTTCACCCATAGTTCTTACCATGTAATTTTTATTTTTTAGTTCCGGAATTTCTCTTTTACGATTGAACAAAGTTTTAACAAAACCATTTTCATAAGCTTCTTTTTTACATCTTTCCATATAATCAGTAATACCTGGATATTCAGCTAAATAATTATCAATAAATTCCTTAGCCTCTTTTACTCTAATACCTAAATTTTCAGCAAGACCATAACTACTTATTCCATAAATAATACCAAAATTAACCGCCTTTGCAATCCTACGCATATTAGAATCAACCATATTTGTATCAATTTTAAATATATCACTTGCTGTTTTAGTATGTATATCTATGTCTTTATTAAATGCATCTATCAAGGATTCAACGCTTGCCATATGTGATAATATTCTAAGTTCTATTTGAGAATAATCAGCACTTAAGATAACAGAGTCTTCACTAGGAACAAATGCTTTTCTAATTAATTTTCCAAATTCATTTCTAATAGGAATATTTTGTAAATTAGGCTCAATAGAAGATAATCTTCCAGTTCTAGTTAATACTTGGGTATATATAGTATGAACCTTCTTATCCTTTAAAATTGATCCAAGAAGACCCATTATATAAGTTGTTTGAATTTTAGTAAGCAATCTATACTCAATGATAAGATCTATAATTGGATGTTGACCTTTAAGTTTATTCAAAACATCTATTGATGTTGAAAATCCCATTTTACTTTTTTTACCATGTGAAAGTCCTAGTTTAACAAAAAGAACATCTGACAATTGTTTTGGAGAAGATATATTAAATTCACATCCTGCCATATCATATATCTTCTTCGTAATATCTTCTATACTAACAACAAGTTCATCATTCATTTTCATCAAGCAATCTCTATCTACATTAACGCCTGAATACTCCATATCAGATAAAACGAATGCTAAAGGAAACTCAATATTATTAAAGTAATTAAGTAAATCCATTTCCTTTAGTTTATCTACAAATAAATCTTTCGTTTCATAAATAAATTTAGCCTTTATTAAAGATTTTGTCTCAATATTTTGCTTATCATCTATTTTGTAATCAAAAGCTCTTGCTATATATGAAATATCATCTTTAACATTATAATCAACTAAAAAACCGGCAATCATAGTATCAAATATAATATTATTTATAGTAAGATCATGCCATTTTAATGCCGTAATTAATTTCTTTACATCGTATGTTAATATTTTTTTATTATCAAATATACTAATATTATCTTTAAAATCATCAAAAGTCATATAAAAACTACTATTTTTACTAAAGATACCAAATCCTAATATATTAGCAATATGATAATTTTCATTATCAGTTTCCATATAAATTGCAACTATATCATCCTCAATAGTCATTCCTTTAGAAAACATCTTAACATCTAAATTAGTACCAATATGATCTGTTTTTTTCATAAGTGATCTAAATTCTAAATTTGCATACATATCATACAAATTTTTACTATCAGGTTCTCTTAACTTAATATCATCTAAATTAATATCAACAGGAACATTACGAACTATTGTAGCAAGATGATAACTCATATAGGCATTATCTTTATCACTCAATAATTTTTCCTTTAATTTAGGAGTAAGTTCATCTACATGATTATATATCTCATCTAAACTACCATATTCATTTAATAATTTTAAAGCTGTTTTCTCACCAATACCTTTAACACCTGGTATATTATCAGAAGCATCTCCCATAAGAGCCTTCAAATCAATTACCTTAATTGGATCTATACCATATTCTTTTTTGAATGTTTCCTTTGTATATCTAATATAATCTTTTGTTTTAAGTAACTTAATATCAATATCATCACTAATTAACTGAAGTAAATCCTTATCACTACTAACAATAGTTCCAATAAAATTATCATCTTTATTACAAAATTCAGCAAATGTTCCTATAATATCATCTGCCTCATAATTATCTATCTCATAATATTTAATTCCCATATATGTAAGTATTTGTCTAGCTAAAGGCATTTGTACTTTAAGATCATCAGGAGTTTCATTTCTGCCCCCCTTGTATTCATTATATTCATTATGTCTAAAAGTTTTACCCTTGTCAAAAGCAACTAATATATATGTAGGCTTTTCTTCAGCAACTATTTTATTTATCATATTAACAAATCCAAATAAAGCATTTGTAGGAAATCCTTTACTATTTTTCATCACATTACCAGTATATGCAGTTGCAAAATAACTCCTAAAAATTAGATTATTACCATCAACAAGTATTATTTTTTCCATGTTCTTCACCATAATTATTTTAGCACAAATAAATTAATAAAAAAAGTTATTATAAATAAAACAAAAAAATAATATTATTTTTATCTCTAAATTATAAAGATAAATCTAATATTATTTTATTTTTGAAAAAGTTCTATTTGATAATAGTAATGACGGGACGAACGCCATACTCTGCTTGTCCATAAACACCATAAATAACACCTGTGTTGAGAACCCCTTGTGCATATTCAATACCAGCAGTATAACTACTAGAAGAAGAACCCATTGTCCACCACCATCCATTTGATGCACCGCAAGAACTTGAATTGCAATATAGCCATGAACTATAAGTACTTGATTTTGATAGCTTTATTATATAGTTTCCTACGTTTGGATAATTATCATTGGTCCCAGTATAATTGGGACTCATATTATAATACTCTGATGGACTTATTAATCTTACTTTATCAGTTACTACATTTGAACAAGTTTTATTTAATGCACTTAGTTCACTCATCAAATAACCTCCATAGGTTTCCTTTCCACCACTTCTTGACGGATCGGAACATACTTGCGTTTCTAATATTTCATTAGTTATTTTACCTTGCAAATTATCCAAGAATGTACTATTTAAATAATCCCTTATTAATGATTTATTCCAACTGTATACATAGGATGAACCTGATACTCCACAATCTGTTGATGCATCTGTATCATTTGTACAGTGCCTCATTGTACTATTTTCTCCAAGTTGGTTAGCATCCATTAATAATGTTAAATTAGTTCCTGTATCTGCTATAACATGCCATTTATATCCACCTAATTTTATTGCATCTCCTGTTGTATAAACTGTTGTAGTCATACAATTACCATTGTCATCAGTATTGGAACAAGCCAGCTTCCACTGCGCATAAAGAGTTTGATTTTCAGTTATAGTTACTGGTGTTGACTCTTCTATTTTTGTTCCATCAGTTGCA
>CAKOTD010000037.1 GCA_934120015.1 uncultured Bacilli bacterium | reverse complement strand
TTGCAAATAGATATTATAGATTATTCATATGTCTTTTTCAATGCAACTTTGTTGCACTTCAAATTTAAAATAACATTTCATTAAATATTTGTTTTAATTTGCTAAATATGTTATAATTTCATTGGTGATGATATGGAAAAGGATGTTAAGAAAGAAAATAAGAATAAAAAGGTAAATTCTATGCCTAATAAAAAGACTAGTACTTCTAAAAAAGTAGTAGCAAAAAAAACAAGTACTACAAAAGCAAATAGTACAAAAAGTGCAAGTACTACAAAAGCAAATAGTATAAAAAGTGTAAGTGCTACGAAGAAATCTGTAAGCGTTAAGAATACTAATAAGGGTATTAATTTGAATGAAGAAAAGAAAGCTGTTAAGGTAGCAGATGTAAAACCTAAAGTAGTAAAAAATGATACTAAGTTAACTCCACAAAGACCAAATATGTATAGTCAAAATGAATTTGCTGGTGATGAAATAAGAAAGTTATTGATTATTATAGGTGCTGTATGTGCAGTAATGTTATCGTTCTATTTTATAACTGAGTTTGTTGTAAAAAATAAAAAAGAAGCTGATAATAAACCAGATGATCAAATAAACATAGAGCCAGATATTCAGTATGAAAATATTTTAATGGGTAGTTTATTTAAACAAAATGGTAGTGAATATTATGTTCTTGCTTATGATGAAGAGGATATTTTAACAGAAATTTATAATCAATATATTTCTACATATACTAAAAAGGATGGACATTTAAATGTTTATAAGGTAAATCTATCTAGTGATTATAATAAAGGCTATGTTGCTGAAGAAAGCTATTTAAGTGGTGATGATGTAACCAAAATAAGAGTAAAGGAAACAACTTTAATAAGAATTAAAGATGGAAAAATTTATAAAACCTATGAAGGATATGAAAATATTAAGAATAAACTAAAAAGTTTATCTGAATAAGACTGATTTATTATCAGTTTTTTTTGTGAACTATTTTATTTTTTATTATTTTATAGTATAATTAATATGATAAGGGATGATAGAATGTCAAAACAAGTTTCAAAAGGACTTTTAGCAGTAATATTAGTAATTATGGTTGCTTTACTATCTAGTTTAGGAAATTCTGTTAGTAAGTTTATAGAAAATAAAATTGATGGAAAATTTAATTTGTTAATAAGCAATGAGAATGCGGATTTAGAAAGTGTAATTAAGGATTACTTTAATAAGAAAAAAATTCCTGTTAAAATTACTTATGCTGGGACACTTGAGATGATGAATAAAATTAATAGTGGAGAAAAGTATGATGCTATATGGGCCTCAAACTCTATTTGGTTATATATGCTAGACAATTCTTCGATGGTTAAAAATTCTAAATCTACTTCAATAAATCCTATTGTATTTGGAATTAAAAAGTCACTTGCTCAGAAATTAAATTTTATAGGTAGAGATGTTTATACAAAGGATATATTAGACAAAATTGTAACAAAAGAATTAAATTTTGTTATGAATTCTGCAACAAGAACTAATACAGGAGCTTCTGCTTACTTAGGATTTCTTACTACACTTGCAGGTAACCCTGAGGTGTTAACTATTGACAATTTAAAAGATGAGAGTTTAAAAGAAGATATTGTTAAATTTTTGTCAGGTGTTGAAAGAACATCTGGAAGTGAAGAATTTTTAGATAGTTTACTTTTGGATGGTAAGTATGATGCCGTTGTTTCTTATGAATCATCATTAATTAATTTAAATAAAAAGTTAGTAGAAGAGGGTAAAGAGCCATTTTATTTAATTTATCCTGTTGACGGTGTTACAATATCTGATTCTCCGCTTGCATATATTGATAATGGTAATAATAAAAAAGATATTTTTGATGATTTTCAAAATTTTGTTCTTAGTACAGAGTTTCAGAAAGAATTAGAAAACAGTGGTAGAAGGGTTTGGTATGGAGGAGTTAGTAATAATTCTGATAATAGTATTTTTAATAAAGATTGGGGAATTGATACAACAAAGTACATAATGCCAATTAAGTATCCTAGTGTGTCTGTTATTAAAGAAGCTCTTGCACTTTATCAATCTGAGTTTAGAAAACCAACACATATTGTTTTCTGTTTAGATTATTCTGGTAGTATGTATGGTGATGGTAATGAACAATTAATAGATGCTATGAAATATATTTTAAATTTTGATACAGCTTCATTAAATATGTTACAATTTTCTTATAAAGATAAAATAAGTATTATTCCATTTGCTACTAATGTATTGGGAACATACACTACTGATGATGGTACAATTGTTTCTGAGTTACTAGAAAAAATAGAAACTACTGATACAATGGGTTCTACAAATATATATGGTTCTCTAAAAAAAGCTTTGAGTATATTAAATGAGGAAGATACAGGTAATTATAACTTATCTATAATATTGATGACTGATGGTATGGGTAATGTTGATACATTTAATAGTTTCAAAAATTATTACAATAATGTAAATAAAGATATTCCTGTATATGGTATATTGTTTGGAGATGCAGATGCATCACAGTTAAATGAAATAAGTAATTATACAGGGGGAAAAGTTTTTGATGGAAGAACTAACTTATTAGAAGCCTTTAAAGAAGTAAGAGGTTATAATTAATATGAAAAAGAAATACATATATTCTGGAATAATTGGAAGTGCATTTTTTGGGGTATCTTATTTGGCACTTAGTCTTGGAATTATTCCATCATTAATAACCTCAGTGGTTTCATTTGGTGCAAGTTCTTTAATATTTAAAGATGATTATAGTTTGGATGAACTTGGTTATAAAAATCAGGAAGAGTACAGAAAACTGTTAGAAAACAGTAAGAAAGATTTATTATCACTTAAATCATTACGTCAAAATATCACAGATGAGAAAGTATTAAATAATGTTTCCGATATTATAAAAATAACTGATAAGATAATTAAGTTGTTATATAAAAAACCAGATAAAATAAGTTCTGCTACTAAATTTTTAAATTATTATTTGCCAATAACAATTAAAATTTTGGAAAGGTATGAGGAAATTAATAATCAACAGTTGACTAGTAAATCTAGTATGGAATTTTCTGATAGAATTAGAAATCTGATTGTTAATATAGAAATAGCTTTTGAAAACCAATTGAATAATCTTTATAATGATGATTTAATTGATATAAATGCTGAAATGAGGGTCTTTGAGACTATGCTAGAAACAGATGGATTATTAAATAATGATACTATTAAAGTGAAAGATGGTGATAGAAATGAATAAGAGTTCAAAAGGTTTGGGAATTGGGATACTTATTCTTTTGGTTTTAATACTTGTAATTATAGGTGGTAGTAATTTATTTAAAAAAAATAATGCTAAAGTTACTTTATATGGTGCCGTAGGTGGAGGTAAAGAGAATTTACTTGAGGATGAAGAATTCTTGAGTATCTTAAATAAAAAATATAAAATAAATGTTGTAAATGATTCATGGAGTAATGGAAAATTAATAGTTAATGATGTTGTTAGGGAAAATGGTTCCGGATATGATTTTATATTTTTTTCAGATCAAAGATTCTATGACTATTACAAAACTTCTCCAAATAAAGAAAATGGTGAGGCAAATCGTTATACGGTAAAGAAAGGTAGTTTAACACTTAATACACCAGTGGTTATATATAGCTGGGATGAAGTTACAGATGCTCTAATTAAAGAAAATATTGTAACTGTTGTTGATGGTGTTTACTATATAACTGATATGGATAAACTTTTAAATTATATTTTAGAAGGAAAAACATGGAAAGATATTGGACTTGAAAATTTATATGGGAAAATAAATATTGATTCAACTGATCCAGTAACATCTAGTCCGGGAGCTACATATTATGGTTTGGTAGCGTCTATTATGGCCGGTGGTCAATTAACTGATGAAAACATAGATGAAATATTACCTAAGTTAAAAGAATTTTATAAAAAATCTGGTTATATGAATAATACACCAGCTGACTTATTTCAATTGTATTTAAAAACAGGTATGGGTGCTAAACCAATGATAGTTGATTATGAAAAGAGTATAATTGATTTTGCAAATTCTAATCCCGAAGGTTATAACCAATTAAAGGATAGAATAAGAATTTTATATCCAACTCCAACAATTTGGAATTCTCATTGCATTGCAACTCTTACTGAAGATGGAAATATATATTATGATGCATTTGAAGATGCCGGAGTACAAAAAATTGCTTGGTCAAAATATGGTTTTAGAACTGGTGTAACCGGTGGTAATTATAATGTTAAAGATGTTATTGTTAATGGAATACCACAGAGTATTGATTCAACAGTATCAAGTTTAAAAATGAATTATTATAATCAAATGATTGATTATTTGAAAAATTAGGAGGAAGAAATGGAAAATTTAGAAATTAAGGTTAATGAAAACTTACAAGAATTAAAAAATAATTTAGAAGGAGCAAATAATATTACTGAAGTTCAAGTTGAAGATTCATTAAATTATGATAAATTAACAACTGAAGAGAAACATGCAATTGATGATTTTGTATCAAAGATTGATGAAAAGGATACTAATATGATTATTAGTTTTGGTGCCCCTGCCCAAAATAAAATATCAAAATTTTCAGATGGTGTATTAAATAATGTTAGAACTAAAAATTTAGGTACTGTGGGAAATTTACTTGCTGACTTAGCTGGAGAAATAAAATCATTTGATGGAGGAATTGATATTAATCTTAAACCAACTTTATTCAATTCGATAAAAAAACAAATTAGAAAGTTGGTAGCAAAATTTAGTAAAGTTGAGACAAATATTAATAATATAGAAAAACAACTTGAATCTCATAAAGTTCAAATGATGAAAGATATTGCCATATTTGATGAGATGTATGAAAAAAATATTGAGTATTTTAAGGAACTATCATTATATATAATTGCTGGAAATAAGAAGCTAGATCAAATTAGAAATGAAATTTTACCAGCTTTACATCAAAAGGCTGAAGAAACTAAAGAACAAAATGATGTTCAAGCATATAATGATATGATTAATATTGCTAATCGTTTTGAAAAAAAATTGTATGACTTAAAAACAACAAGAATTATATCAATTCAAATGGCACCACAAATAAGATTAATTCAAAATAATGATGCTGAATTAGTTGATAAAATTCAATCTTCAATTATTAATACAATCCCATTATGGAAAAATCAAATGGTTATTGCTTTAGGTCTTGCAAATGCTAATAAAGCACTAGAAGCACAAGAGCATGTTACCAATGTTACAAATGAAATGCTTGTTAAGAATAGTGAATTATTGAAACAAGGATCTATTAAAATTGCTAAAGAATCTGAAAGAGCAATTGTTGATTTAGAAACTGTTAAAAAGACTAATCAAGATTTAATGGAAACAATTGATTCAATTATTAAAATTCATCAGGAAGGATCTCAAAAGCGTGCAGAAGCTGAAGGTGAATTAAATAAAATTGAAGAAGAACTTAAATCAAAATTACTAGAATTAAAAGCATAAAATATAATTAAAATCATTTTCAAATAGAAAATGGTTTTTTTTCACATAAAATTCATAAAAATAACATTTTACAAACATATATATGTAATAAAATGAGTTTGTTTTGGAGGAATTATGAAGAAAAAATATTGTATTTTATGTTTATGTTTAGTTATTTTATTTATTGTTATAAATAATTATAAAGAAAAAAATTTAAATAAAGCTGCTGAAGTTAATAATGATTTTAGTAATTATAATAATTATACAATAGACTTAAATAATGAAAAAATAGTTAGTATTACAAATGCTGGTATATATACATTAAATGGTAATTTAGATGGATATATTAAAGTAAATGTAGATGGTGATGTTAAATTAGTATTAGACAATGTAACTATAGAAAATGATAATGGACCTGCTATTTTAATTGAAAATTCTAAAAAGACATATATTGAATTAATTGGTGAAAATTATTTATCTGATTCTAAAAGTTATAATGGCTATGATGATAATGTAAGAGGTGTAATCTATAGTAAAGCTGATTTATATATTATTGGTGATGGTACTTTAAATTTAGATGCTAATCATGAAGATGGAATAGTAGCAAAGAGTAATATTTATATTTTAGGTGGTAGCACTAATATAACTAGCGTTGATGATGGTATTAGGAGTAATGATTCGATAAATATCGAAAATTCTACTATTAATATAACATCAAGTGGAGATGGAATTAAAGCTGAAAATAATTTGACTATAATTAGTGGTATATTTAATATAATAACTGAAGGTAATATAAATAATAAATCATCAAAGACTATTAAAGCTGGTAATTTAATAGAAATTGAATCTGGAAATTTTAAAATTAATTCATATGATGATGCTATTCATTCAAATGGTACAATTATAATTAATGATGGCTATTTTGATATAATTTCTGGTGATGATGGTGTTCATGCAGATAATGAGTTGGTAATAAACAAGGGAGATATAGTGATAAATAAAAGCTATGAAGGGTTAGAGGCTAATGCTATAACTATAAATGATGGAAATATTAGTGTAGTGGCAAGTGATGATGGTATTAATGTGGCAAAAAAAGATGAAAATATGGGTAGTACATCAATACTTACTATAAATGGTGGAAATATATATGTAAATGCAAGTGGAGATGGTCTCGATGCAAACGGAAGTATTATGATAAATGGTGGAACTATTGTTATTGAGGGGCCTACTAGTAATGGTGATGGAGCACTTGATTATGATAACAAACTTATAGTAAATGGTGGAACTATTGTTGCAATAGGATCATCGGGTATGGCCCAAAATTTAAGTGCTGATAGTAAGCAGGTTGGGGTATTAATTAATTTAGATACTCAAGTTTCTGGAACACTTATAAATTTGGAAGATATTATTACATTTAAACCTACTAAACAATATTCGTCTATATTTATATCATCACCTAATCTTACAGAAAATAATACATATAATTTGTCACTAGGTGGAAATGTAAATGGAGAAAGTGTAAATGGGTTATATCTTGATGGTGAATATACAGGTGGAAATATAAATATGGTAATAACTATTAGTGGAATTGTTAATAATTATGGTAATAGAGGCTTTAATAGTCAAGGGGGAAGAAATAATATAAGAAGATAAAAATATAAATTTGATTTTATAAAATTAACAAAAATCTATTAATTTCATATACTTATTATAGAGGAGGTGACTATGAACGAATTAAATAATACTGTAAGTTCAGTAGGTAATTATAATGGAATTCCAACATCTCTTACTTCAAATACTTCTGTTGTAAATATGGTTGATGGTCTTACAATAACTAAAGATGCAGATAAAAAAAACTGGGGTAGTGGTGACCTTACATATACAATTGTTGTTGAGAATAATGCTGATATGACCTATGAAAAACCAATAGTAACTGATGTAATTGATACAACATATGTTAATTTTGTTGATGGTAGTGTCACAATAGATGGTACACCTGCAACAGAACTTCAATATAAATATGATCAAGATAGTCATACATTAACAATTAACTTAGCTGATATTCAACCATCAACTAAGACTACCCTCACGTTTCGCATTACGAAAAAAAGTTAATAAGTTTTTTATATTAAAAAATAGTGCCAGATTAAGATATAGTGAAGCTTGTGAATTGTTAAGTAATTACGTTGTAGTAATAAGTCCAATAAATAAGTATTATGGAGATAATTTTACTTGTAGTACACCATACTGGAGAATATAGAATCACTAAATGTGATTTTTTTCTTTTCATGGAAAATATTTATTATTTGAAATATATATTATAAAAGCCTTTTAAAATTAAAGAAAAAGTATATAAATTTGGTATTTATATACTTTTGTTGTATAATTAAGTTAGGTGATATTATGAATAATTATCAAGGAGAAAAGTTTTTAGATAAAATATATAAAGACTTACATTTATCAGAAATAGTAATGCATACAGCAAATAAATCAGATGATAAATATCAAAAAATAGAAAAATATATGTAACGTTTAGAAGATGTAACAAAGAGAGCATTTGAACACGATAAGGTAAATTTAATAAAAAAATATTATTATGAAAAGTATGTAATAAAAGAACAAAATGTACCAGAGTCTTATTTTAAAAAGCAAGAAAAAATTGCTCTTGATAGAGGTTATGGACATGTAAAATATGATGAAAAAACTAAAAAGCAAGAAATAGAACACATAATAAATGAACAAAAAGCTTCTTTAGACACATGGTTAGATTATTTCTTTAGTAAAGATACAGATATGTATCCAACATGGTTTAAATATTATGTTTTTCAAGGTATGTTAAAACTAGGTTTTTTTGATAAAGAAAAAAATAGTTATACCAAAAGAACAGAAAGTACTGTAAAACCATTTATAGAATTAAATAGAGAAGCATTATCACTAATATATTCTGAATTAATAAAAGTTTTAAATAAAGAAAGTATTGATGATGAAAAATTAAATGAGTTAATAAATAATGGTAGTTTTTCGAAATTATATTCTTATGCAATTTTAAAACT
>CAKOTD010000036.1 GCA_934120015.1 uncultured Bacilli bacterium | reverse complement strand
CAGTGACTTATTATAATATTAAAGTGAGACATAATCATAAGATAATACTTAAGACATTATCATAAGATAAACATAAAAAAAACAAAAAAAATGAATTTTTACTTGACAAATTCATAAAGTAATGATAGTATATATGACAATTCTAAAAAAAGGGGGAATTAATATGCATTATGAAAATGAAACAATTGAAAAAGTGTCAGATAATGAAAAAATTCAAAAAGGATTAAATCCAGATATAGTAGAAGAAGCTAACAACGAAATCGTTTCAGAAGAGGTAAAAGCAGAAGAAACTAACAATGGTTATACAATTAATAATGAATATTATCCTAATGATAAAAATGAAGATAATGTTAAGCAAAAAAAAGGTATAAAGGGAAAAGTTGCAATATGTGCAGGTGTTACAGTACTTGCATTTGGAACAATTGTATTATGTAAATCTTGTGCCAGGGGAGAAGTTGAAAATATTACTAAAGGAGAAACTAAAACTTCAACTTCATCTTCAATAACTGTAGAAGTAACAACAACACCAGTAACAACAGAAATACCTTTTACTACTACGAATGCTGTTACTACTTATAATAGTTCAAGTGCAGAGACTACTTTAACTGAACCAAATTCTAATAGAGAAGATTCTGTTTTAGAGGATGCTGTGCCAGCAGTTGTTTATATTTCAGCCGAAGATGTTGTAAAACTTAGTAGATCTTATGCTACTTATATTAATAAAACAGCTACATTATCTCATAAGAATTACAAATTTGATGAAGTTAAACCAGAAGAGTTATATTCTGTAGTTTATTTAGCAAATATTGATTCAGTTTCTGCTAGTGAAACTCAAAAACTAATAGAATATGGTATCATTAGTGATAATATTGAAACAAATGTTGCTGATTCATTTAATTTTTATGAATTATATGCCGATGATACTATCAATAAGATTGCAGAAGGAAAAAAGGATATAATTGATTTATCTTTAATTATAACTGATAAAAAAGGTCAGGATACTGCAAAAATTATGAATGGTATTATGACAGATTCTATTAGTGCAACTAAAAAAGAAAATACTAAGAACTATATAGATACATCTATGTATTATGCCGAAGGAGTAACATTAGTAGATAATAGTTATGACTTTAGTAAGAGTATTTACCCAACTGATCGTGATGAACTTTCAGTAGGAGCTGATTATACATTAAGTTATGCGGCAAGTTGTATTGACGAAATTATGAAAAATAAAGGTGTTGCTACAAAATACTATAGTGACATTATGTATAATGGAAGAGTTGATTTCTCAAATGTTGTACAAGTATTTAATGGCTGCAAAACACAAGAAATTGATTTGAAATCTAATAAAGTATTAGTTAAATAAAAAATAAAAGAATAAGGGGTTAGGGAAGAGCAAAAGTTCTTCCTTTTTTGTAAAGAAAAGAACTTTTTATGAATAAAATTGAAGTGCTATAATTATTATGGTATAATTAAGTAGAGGTGTCTATTATGAAATTATATAACACATTAACAAAGAAAATAGAGGAGTTTATACCAAATAAACCAAATGAAGTAAACATGTATACCTGTGGACCTACAGTTTATCATTTTGCACATATTGGTAATTTAAGAACATATATATCTGAGGATATTTTAGAAAAATCTCTTAAGTATTTGGGTTATAAAGTCAATCGAGTAATGAATATAACCGATGTTGGACATATGGTTGGTGATGGTGACTCTGGCGAAGACAAGATGCTAGTAGCTGCTAAAAGAGAACATAAAAGTTCTAGGGAAATTGCTAACTATTATACAAATTGTTTTAGGAATGATTGCAAAAAATTAAATATAAGATGGCCTGATATTGTTAGTAATGCAACAGACAACATTGATGAGTACATTAAAATAATCACTAAATTACTAGATGAAGGTTATGCTTATATTAGTGATGGCAATGTATACTTTGATACTACAAAATATAAGAATTATTATGACCTATCTGGTAGAAATGCTGAAGAGTTAATAGTAGCTGTGAGGGAAGATATTAAGGAGGATAATGCAAAGAAAAATCCTTTTGATTTTGGCTTGTGGTTTACAAACTCTAAATTTAATAATCAAGAAATGAAGTGGGATTCTCCATGGGGAAAAGGATATCCCGGGTGGCATATAGAATGTTCAGGAATTTCAATTAAATATTTAGGAGAAAATCTTGATATACATTGTGGAGCAGAAGATGCAGTCTTTCCTCATCACACAAATGAAATTGCTCAATCAGAATGTTTTCTTGGTCATAAATGGTGTAACTATTGGATTCATTTAGGTTTTCTAAATGATATAAATGGTAAGATGAGTAAAAGTAAGGGTGAATTCCTAACAGTTGATTTACTTACTCAGAAAGGATATAATCCCCTTGCATACAGATATCTATGCTTAAACTCTTATTATCACAATACTTTAACTTTTAGTTATGAAATTTTAGATGGTGCAAGTAGAGAGTATAGGAAATTAAAAAATAAAATTTTATCACTTAAGTCTGATGATGTCATAAACAATGACGATTTCGAAAAATACAATGATAAGTTTAAAGCAGCTTTAAGTAATAATTTAAATACTTCAATGTGTCTAACTATAATTTATGAGTTATTAAAAGATGAATCAGTTAATAATTCAACTAAAATTAAATTAATTGAAAATTTTGATATGGTATTATCACTTGATTTATTGATAAGTGATAAAGAAGAAGTTAGTGCTGATTTAGCATCATATATTGACGAAATGATTGAAAAAAGAAATTTGGCTAAAAAAGACAAAAACTATGTTTTGGCAGATAAAATAAGAAATGAGTTATTAGAACAGGGTATTGTTTTAAAAGATAGTCGTGAAGGTACATCATTTGAAATGAGGTGACAAATATGAATTATTATATAGATGATTTTGTTACATTTGGATTGCTTATTTTATCATTTATAATTGTTTTATTTGCTCAAGTAAAAATAAAAATAAATTATAAAAAATATAAAAAAATTGATAATCATAGTAATATTAGTGGTGCTGACGTTGCCAGAATGATTATTGAAAAATATAATTTAAATGTATATGTGGTAGAAACATCTGGTGAGCTTACCGATCATTATAACTCCAAACGAAAAGTTATAAAGTTATCATCTGATATATATAATGGGACTTCAATTGCTTCAATTGCCGTTGCAGCGCATGAGGTAGGGCATGCAATTCAGGACAAGTTTGGTTACAAATTTATGCGTTTTAGAACATTGTTGGTTCCTATTGTTAATTTTATTAGCTATGCTGGGTATTTTGGATTAATTATATCAATATTTGCTGGTATAACTGGATATTTAAAAATATGTTTACTAGCTGAATTTTTAACTCTTTTATTTCAGATAATCACACTCCCTGTTGAATTTGATGCTTCCTCGAGAGCAAAAAAAGAACTAGTTGATTTAAATTTAGTAACACCAGATGAAAAAATAGGAGTATCAAAAATGCTTAGGGCAGCAGCATTAACCTATGTTGCAAGCTTAATTTCCATTATTTTAAATATTTTACGAATTATTTCTTTTATTAAAAATGATGACTAAATAGTATACAAATTGAATATAATATGATATACTTGTATGTAGTAGGAGGGAAGATTATGATAGCTTTAATTATTGTTGGTATAGTTGTTTTACTATTAGTATTTTATATTATTGGAACACATAACTCTTTAGTTAGTTTAAGAAACAAAGTTCGTGATCAATGGTCACAAATTGATGTTGTCCTTAAAAGAAGAGCTGATTTAATTCCAAATTTAGTTGAAACAGTAAAAGGTTATGCTGGACATGAAAAAGGAACTTTAGAAGCTGTAATTGCTGCAAGAAATAGTGCTGTAAGTGCTACTACACCTGCAGATAAAATGAAAGCTAATGGAGAATTAACTGCTGCTTTAGGAAAATTCTTTGCTTTAGCAGAAGCATATCCAGATTTAAAAGCAAATACTAACTTTATGGATTTACAATCTCAGTTAAAAGATACTGAAGATAAAATCACATATTCAAGACAATTCTATAATGATGCAGTTTTATCTTATCGTAATAAGATAGAAATGTTCCCATCAAATATAGTTGCTTCAATGTTTGGTTTTAAAGGTTCTGATGCAGTATTCTTTGAAGCTGATGAAAAAGAAAAAGAAGTTCCACAAGTTAAATTTTAAAACTTACTTTATGTAAGTTTTTTTCTTGCTTTTTCCCTTTAATTTCAAACAAAAATTTATAAATATAAAAAAAGTGGACAAAAAAGATAATAAAATTTTAAAATTTGTGATATAATGTAATAGTGTGTTAGAGGTGAATAAAAAATGTCCGATATACATTATTATGTAAATAACGATAATAATTATAAAAAAATAGTTAATCATATTTTAGATAATAAAGAATTTAATAAAATAAAAGAGATTGAACATCACGGAACAACAAGATATGAGCACTCCCTTAAGGTATCATATTATTCTTATAAAGTGGCAAAAACTCTTAGACTTGATTATAAACAAGTTGCCCGAGGTGGACTTTTGCATGATTTCTTCTTTAGTGATGAAGATAGAACAAAAAGAGAAAAATTTGTTTCAACCTTTGTTCATCCAAAAAAAGCTGAAAAAAATGCAAGTAGCATTTTTGAGTTGACAGAGAAGGAATCTGATATGATAAGGAGTCATATGTTTCCTATTAACTTAACAGTACCTAGATATGCTGAGAGCTGGGTAGTTAATGTTGTTGATAAATGTGTAGGATTGTATGAATTTGGTAAAAAATTCCATAAGCAGCTTAGTTATGCAATGAATATATATTTGTTATTTTTAATCAATTTTCTAAAATAGTATATTTATACTATTTTTTTCATTATATAAGTTAAATTTCATTTTTGATATTGACACATACTTATAAATAATTTTATAATGTCTATTAGATAGTTAATGTCCTCGTAGCTCATCAGGATAGAGCAAAGGTTTCCTAAACCTTAGGTGGTAGGTTCGAGTCCTATCGGGGACACCATTTAGCAAACAACCGTTATTTTAACGGTTTTATTTGAATATGGAATAGTTAAGAGGTTAATATTATGACTAAAGAAAATATAAATGAATTTCTTTCATATTATCATTATTTTCACGATAGTAGAATTAATAAAATAGATTATAATATTGATGAAGATAAAATAGATGTTTATATTAATGCTTGCTTTGCTGGTCAAATTGTTTTGGAAGATGGGGTTTACAATAAATCGTGGAGAAAAATAAAAATACAATTAAAGAAAATTATAAAATGCAACATTCAAGAATTTTATACTTATGATGATATTAATGAATTGTTTTTAAAATTCATAAAGAAAAATAATCAAGATTTTGTTTGTTTTGCCACCGAGGAAGAAAATCCATCAATTTATATAGTATGTGAAAGCATAGAATATGAGGAATTAAATTAGTATAGTTTTCGTTTATGAGGTGATGTATATGTTATATAGTTCTATAGAAAATAAAAAGATTAAAGATATAAAAAAATTATATACAAAAAAGTATAGGGATCTAAATAATAAGTTTATTGTTGAAGGAGAACATTTGGTTATAGAAGCATTTAAAAATAATCTACTTGAAGAATTAATTCTTGAGGAAACTGTTAACTTAAACTTAAATATTAGAACAAGTTATGTAACTGAAAATGTCTTAAAATATATTAGTGAATTAGATAACCCTAGTAAAATAATAGGAATATGTAGAAAGAAAGAAGAAGAAAAAATTGGAAATAGAATTCTTGCTTTAGATGATATTCAAGATCCCGGAAATTTAGGAACTATTATAAGAAGTGCAGTTGCTTTTAATATTGACACTATTATACTTAGTAAAAAAAACGTTGATTTATATAATTCAAAAGTAATAAGAGCAACACAAGGAATGTTATTTAATATAAATATAATTATTAGGAACCTAGATGAATTTGTGCCTAATTTGAAGGATAATGGATATAAAATATTGTGTACAAAAGTAACAGGTGGTAAAAATATTAAAGACATAGAATTAGATGATAAATTTGTACTTATAATGGGAAATGAAGGAAGCGGTGTAAGAGAAAATTTATTAAATGTGAGTGATGAATATATATTTATTGAAATGAATAAAAATTGTGAAAGTTTAAATGTAGCAGTTGCTACTAGTATTATTTTGTATGAATTAAGTTCTTGAAAAAAATTTTAATTATGATATACTTAAAATGATTTAGAAAGAAGGTTATTATGGAGTTAAAAGGAAGTAAAACAGAAGCTAATTTAATGGCTGCATTTGCCGGTGAAAGTCAAGCAAGAAACAAGTATACATATTTTGCTAGCAAGGCAAGAAAAGAAGGATATGAGCAAATTGCGGCTATTTTTGAAGAAACAGCATTAAATGAAAAAGAACATGCCAAGATATGGTTTAAATTATTAAATGGTGGCATAATACCATCAACAAAAGAAAATCTTTTATCAGCAGCTGATGGTGAAAACTATGAATGGACTGATATGTATGATGAGTTTGCAAAAGTAGCTAAAGAAGAAGGATTTAATGACATTGCTTTCCTTTTTGAGGAAGTAGGAAAAATTGAAAAAGAACATGAACAAAGATATAGAAAACTAATTGAAAATATTGATGGCGGATTAGTGTTTAGTAAAGATGGTGACAGAATTTGGAAATGCCGTAATTGTGGACATATAGTTATTGGCAAAAGTGCTCCAGATATTTGTCCAGTATGTAGACATCCACAAGCATATTTTGAAATAAAATCTGAAAACTATTAAGAGCAATTGCTCTTTTTTTCATATATAAAATTTTAATTCATATAATTACTTGGGTGATTCTATGAAAAAAAATATATCTATAATATATAAGATATTAATAGTAATAATAGGTATTTATGGATTATATGATAGTTGTTTTAAACCATCAAAGATTGGCCTTTTAGAACATTTTAGTTATTATACCAATTTAAGTAATTTACTATGTATTATTTTTTTCATATATTATTTGATAAAATATTTCACTGGTGAAAATATTGAAAATAGTAGGTATTATGCAGTATGTAAAGGTTCTGTTACTTTAGTTATTACAATAACAACAATTGTTTATAACTTTGCTTTAAGACCATTTATGTATGATGTAGATGGGGTTATGAATTTACATAGTATAGGCAATTATATAGTGCATATAGTATTACCACTAATGGTTATTTTTGATTACCTCATATTTGATATTAAAGGAAAATATAAAAAGAATTATCCAATACTATGGTTAATTCTTCCATTTATATATTGGATTTTTATTTGTATAAGAGCTTATGTAGGTAAACCATTTACGTATATGGAAAGCAGATATCCCTATTTTTTCTTAGACATAGATATGTTTGGATTACCTCAGGTTCTATTTAATATTTTAATAATAATTTTAGGTGTTTTTGTATTAGGATTAATTTATTATAAAGTAGATCACTTAAAAACATGGGCAAAAAATTCGAATTAATATATACTTATATAGAGAACAATGTATTAATTCAAACAAAAGAATAATATATTATTCTTTTTATTTGAAAAAAATGGTATAATTAAGGTATAGTAGTTGGAGGAAAGTATCTATGGCAAAAAAGAAAAAAAGAAAAGAAGAAAAAAAAGGTGGTAACGGATATCAAACTGAATTATTAGGTTTATTATTTGTTTTAGTTGCAATTATAGGTTTTGGTGCTTATGGACCAGTTGGACAAATAATAAAAGCATTTTCTATCTTTTTATGTGGAACTTGGTTTTTTATTTTTTTAGGTTCGTTAATATTAATAGGTTTTTATATGATGATTAAAAGAGAAAAGCCTAAATTTTTGACATCTCATCTAGTAGGATTATATATAATAATAATCTCTATATTGATGTTATCTCATACAGCTTATTTAGAAGATACAAAACTTAGTGCTATGGAAATTTTAAGTGAAACTGTTAATAATTTTATGGCCTCTACAAAGGTTATTTCTGAAGCCCAAGGAGGAGGAATAATTGGAGCATTATTTTCTCTATTATTCTTAAATCTTGTGGATTTAAAAGGAACTAAAATTATAATTGTTGCCTTACTTATCTGCGGAATAGTAATGTTTACAGGTATGTCTATTTTTGAGATGATAAGGAGGGCATCTTCAAAAGCAAAAAATGGATTGAAAAAAGCCCATGAAGAATTTAAGAAGGAAAATAAGAAAAAAGAGGAACCAATTAGTTCAGCAGCAGTGGTTCCACAAAGTGATGATAAAAAAATTGTTGTTGCTAGTATGGACGAGTTAATTCATATAGGAGACGAAAAAGAAGAAAAGGAGGAACCAATAAAGAAAGAAGAAAAAGTTGCACCAATGAATCCAAGTTTATTAGTAGATGCAATTGATAATGTTGGCTATATATATCCTTCAATAAATTTGCTTAGTAAAGGTAAAAAGAGAAATGATAGTGAGAATACTGCTTTAATTAAAACAAATATTCCAATATTGCAACAGGTATTTCATGATTTTAGTATAGAAGCTAGGGTAGTTGCAGCAAATGTTGGCCCTGCTGTTACTCAATATGAAATGGAAGTAAGAGCTGGAACAAAAGTAAGTAAGATACTTAGTATAAATAGAGAAATTGCTCTTGCATTAGGTGCAAAAGATGTTAGAATACAAGCACCAATTCCAGGTAAAAAAACTATCGGTGTAGAAATTCCTAATAAGTCAATTGCTATGGTTACTGTTCGTGAAATATTAGAAAAAGTACCTAAAGAGAAAGAAAATAGTAAATTACTAGTTACACTAGGGAAGAGTATTATGGGCGGACCAGTTTTTTGTGAAATAAATAAAACCCCGCATCTTTTAGTAGCCGGATCTACCGGTTCTGGTAAATCTGTTTGTATTAATAGTATTATTATTTCTATTTTAATGAGAACTAAACCTGATGAAGTAAAACTTGTTTTAGTTGATCCTAAAAAGGTTGAGTTGTCTATGTATAATGGTGTACCACATTTGTTAGCACCAGTAGTTACAGACCCTAAAAAAGCTAATATTGCCCTAAAAAAGATAGTTGTTGAAATGGAAAATAGATATGATATTTTTAGTAATAATGGTGTTAAAAATATTGAGGGCTATAATAATATGATAGAAAAGAAAAATTCTACTTTGGCCGATAATGAAAAATTAAAGAAAATGTCTTTTATAGTAGTTATTATTGATGAACTTGCTGATTTGATGTTAGTTGCAGCAAAAGAAGTAGAAGATTCTATCATGCGTATTACCCAAATGGCACGTGCTGCTGGAATTCATCTTATAGTAGCAACTCAGAGACCATCTACTGATGTAATCACTGGTGTTGTTAAAGCAAATATTCCATCAAGAATATCATTTGCAGTTTCATCACAAATAGATTCAAGAACTATTCTTGATATGGCTGGAGCCGAAAAATTACTTGGTAAAGGAGATATGTTATTCTTACCAATGGGTGAAAATACACCACTTCGTGTTCAAGGAACTTATATATCTGAAGAAGAAATAAATGCTGTTGTAAATCATACTATATCTCAGCAGAAAGCAAGATATGATGAAACACTTACCATGAGTGATGATGAAATGCATGCAACTACGATGACTGAATCAAGTAATGATGATTATGATGAACCATTATATAATGATATTGTTGAGTTTGTTGTTACACAAGGTAAAGCAAGTGCTTCATTATTACAAAGAAGATTTAGACTTGGCTACAATAGAGCTGCAAGGGCAATAGATATTCTTGAGGAAAGAGGAATAATAGGCCCTAATAATGGATCTAAACCTCGTGAAGTATTAGTTAAAGTTGAAAATAAAGATAGTAATGAATAATAACTTATCCAATTTATAATTTTAATTGCTAAATAACATCTTATTATGTTTTTATATTATTTCTTTAATAATCTAATAGAAAAATCGATATTGTCACATTATCGATTTTTTTAATGTTATTTTTAGCAATACGATTACCGATTTTATTAAAATTATAATTATTATTTAAGAATAGTGTGAGTAACAAAAGAAAAATGAAAGAAATAAGTATATATAAATAAAATTGTCAAAATTAAAAGTTGATGATTTTATCGTTTTTTTATTCTTTGATTTTATTATATAAAATATCTAAAATAAAAAAGGAGCTTAACATATTTCTAATAATAAAAAATAAAAGCAAGCATGTTATTGAATATTGTATTGACAAAAGAATAGGTGTAAGCCATTATAAATTGATGTGATAGAATTGATTTAAATAGTCAACTTTTTTCTTCATTTTAAAGGTAAAATGTTATAAAAACTTATTAATTAAAAAGTCAAGTGCAACAAACGAATAATTAAATGGTATTCACAACTTCTTGTAATTTA
>CAKOTD010000035.1 GCA_934120015.1 uncultured Bacilli bacterium | reverse complement strand
AAAATTACAAACAAAAACGAGAATATTTTCCCGTTAATGTTTAAAATTTTTTGAGACATTTTCCTAAATTATTGACAGGACTAAATATCAAAAATACACCTTTAAGGTGCATTTTATAAGTATTTTTTCAAATTTTCAACACTATCTTCCTGCATTAGAACATATTCTTCGGCAATTTTTCTAATTTCATTATCCATATTTTTATTATTTAGAATTTTTCTTCCTTCAATAATTCCCATATTTGTACCTTTTAATAAGAGTTCAGCAATTTTAGAATCACTATGATCCATAATTGTTTTCATCTCTATACCAGACCAAGTCATAGCTTTATTCATTGCACTTGTTTCATGTGGAGAATCATCCTTATTGTATTTTTTATAAATCTTATTAATCCTATCTGATACATCTTTATATTTTTGACTTTGTACTACAAGTGAATTTTTAAACTCCTGGTCTTCTATCTTTTCAATAATAAAACTAATTGCGTCTATTCCCATACATGCACCCTTGTTTAATTCATCTAAAACATTAATATTTTCATCCATAAAATCCCTCCTATAATGTTATGGGATAAGATTTTGCCTTTTATTCAAATATTTACAAATATAATTAATAATGTTATTATAAAAATAGGTAATAGTAATGATATCGGGGTGATATTTTGAGAAAATTTTTGATAATTGTTTTTTGTATGGCATTTTTGTTATTTGGATTATCATCATCAGCTGCAAATGGTAAAACTCTAAGTGATTTACTTGATGATTTAAATAATCTCGAAAGCAAATTTCGAAGTATTAATGATGAACAAAAACTAACAAATGAGAGAATTAATGAGATTGCAAATAGGATGGGTACTATTGGACTAAAAATCAATGAAATTGAGAATAATATCATAGAAGCACAGAACGAAATAAGCACACTAGAGGATGAAATAAATAGTAAGAATAAACAAATAAGAGATATGATTAATGCTTATCAAAAAGTAAATAATAAGAATCTTTTTTTAGAAGTGGTATTTAGTTCAGAAAATTTGACTGACTATATATTAAGAAAAAAAGTAATTGAAAATTTATCAAAATATAATAAGGGATTAGTTAATCAGTACGAAAGTAAAATTATAGAGATGAAAGAAAAAGAAGAGGAATTAAAGGTAGAGAGGAAGTCTCTTGACGCTGAAAAAGAAAGTCTTGCAAAAGAACAAGAACAATTAGGTTTAAAGGTTACTATGCTTGATGAAGATTCAAGAGATATACTTGAGGATATAGCTGATGCAAGAAAGACAATAAATAATTATCAAAAAATGGGTTGTAGTTTAAATGATGTTTTAGAGAATTGTACATCTATACCTGCCGATTCAGATTTTTTAAGACCATTGCAACAGGGAGTTGTTACTAGTGGATATGGAACTAGAATTAATCCGCTTACAGGTTATGGTTATACATTTCATGCTGCTGTTGATATTGGAGGTAATCCAACTGGAACATCGGTGTATGCAGCAGCATCAGGTGTTGTAGTTTATGTTTCGTATGTAGCAAACCCAGATATACCAAATAGTTCCTGTGGTGGAAACTTTGTCATAATTCAACACAAAATAAACGGAATTTATTATGCAACAAGGTATATGCATTTGAATAAAATCTATGTAACAGAAAATCAAAGGGTTACCTCAAAAGATATTATAGGTGCCGTAGGTGGAGGAGAAATTTATGATAGATGTACTACTGGTCCACATTTGGATTTTTCTATAGCCCAAGGAATATATGGTAAAGATTTTTATACATTTAGAGAACCTGCTACAATTAATCCATATACGATGATTAACTTGCCTGCTATTGGAACATATTATTCGAATAGATATCAAAAATATTTATAATTTTAAATAGCACTTCTTAGTAATTTCTTTAGGTATTGTAATTATAATGAACTAAATAATAAAAAATAGATTAATTTTATAAGCCTCATTTAGTGTTTTTTAGACATTTAATAATCTAATCTTAGTTAATATTCAAAAAATTCGAGTATCACCATTGCCGTAGGTATCTACAATTTCTACTACAAGAATGTAATATTACTATATATGTTTAAGTAAAATGTGAAAAAAATAGCATCAAAATTAGTGCTACTTTTTTCATATTTGTTTAATTTTTTGATGTGGTTGCTCTGTCTTCATCAAAGCAAAGTAATCTAGTTAAATCTAACAGCTCTTTAAAATTTTCTAAAGATTGTCCTACATCTTTTTTTATCTTGCTATTAGTTGTTATTTTTGCAATAGTATTCACTAAACCATATTGCAAAATATTTTCTAATGCTTCTGGCACAATATGTAAACTATCTATCATGGTTTCCTTGCAATCTTTTAGACTTCTTTTAATTAAAAATTCCATTGTTTGCTCTTGTAATAATTCTTTTGCAGTACATTTGTTATCGGAAAAATTACTAATACCATTTAAGCAGAAAAATGCCTTGGCCATATTAAATAAGAATTTAGGTGGAACAACTTCATAGCTTAAACAAACATTAACCATATCAATAAAATAATAGGTAACTTCTTTCTTTTTTATATTCTCACAATACTTTTTACAATCTTCTTTAAATGATTTCTTTTTTTCTTCATTCATATTCCCATAATGGACTAGCATATCATATAGTTTTTCATAATTTCCAGAGTACGCTGTTAAAAAGAAATTTCTACATATCCTAGCATCATCATCACTTAAAGCACATAATAATCCCATATCCAAAAAGCAAATATTTCCATCTTCATCTATACAAATATTCCCACTATGTGGATCACCATGAAAAACTATTTGTTTGCCATGGTATAATGCCCAAAAACTGGACTTAATATAACTATTTAAAGCATTTGTAATCTTAGTTTTATTTTCATCATTTAGTTCTAATTTATTAACAGTTTGGGTTCTTATAAATTCCATAACAATTATATTGTCCGTGCAATAATTCTCATATAATGTAGGAACTTTAATTTTTTTAGTATCACTTACTTTTCCATTAACACTATCTGCAAAATTTTGATAAATTTTGATATTTTCTTTTTCGTGTGTGAAATCTGTTTCTTGTTTTATCCATTCCAAATATAAATCTAGTGCGCAATCTCCACCTGTAAAATTATTAAAATCTACAAACTTACCAAATCGATGAATAATTTTTCTTATTTGTTTTATATCTTTATCTATTGTTTTTGTGATATCTTTTCTTTTAATTTTTACTGCAACCTCTTCACCAGTTTTAAGTATTGCTCTATGTACTTGTGATACAGATGCAGAACCAACAGGTTCATGATCGATAAAACTAAATATATTTTCCATATTATTTCCATATTCTTGCTTTAATATTTTTTCAATTTCATTATAACTAATAGGATTGCAATTGTCACAAATGCTTGATAACATTTGTCTATCATTTTCAGTAAATAGATTACCAAAATTCTGGGTTGCTAACATTTGGGCTAATTTAATATAAACTATACCCATTTTTTCAGAGAAGGCCTTTATAACTTTTCCATTATTTTTTCTTAATATAAATTTATTAAATAACAGTTTAATTACTTGTATATATAACTTCATTTTAATACCTCACAAATCAATTCGACTAGTATTATACTACAAAATGAAATCTTTTTCTACATTTCTATCCACAAATCAGCTTTACATTCTTTACAAAGATTATATTTAGCTTTTAATTAATTAAAACCTTCTTTCTTGTTAGTTTTTTTTGATATATCAAATATTTCTTTTAATGATTTATGTTTAGTTAAAAAAATTACCCATAAAAATTTGTCTTTCCAAAATTTCAGTTGATTTTTGTTTATTTATGCATTAATCTTTTTTATTAACTATAACTCATATCTATCTTTTGCCAAAATATTTATTCTCTCTAGTTATTTTATCAAAAATTAAAATAACTCATGAATATTTTTGAATCAATAAAAAATCAGTCTTGTTTCAGACTGAAATATATTTAAAGTTCAAATAGTTCGAACAAATTCGTCAATGGTGCCCTAAGGGAAGAAGTAGAACAACTTTTATATGCTAGATTCCAAAATATTTTTATATTTTTCATCTAAGTTATCTACAATGAAATTATTTTCTAAAATTTGTTTTATAAATCCTTTATCTTTTGTTTTAATTATTGTATTAACTATTTTTTCTTGGTTTATTTGATGAATACCACTTATATATTCACCTAAATAATATACATTTTTGGAATCTACAAAGAAATTATTCAATAAATCAAAATTATAACCTTTCCTATCATAATTCATTCCTAAACGCCATATATTTTCTAAAGCATTATCATAATTTTTAGCCACATTTACTAAATCATTAAAACAATCTTGATCTATATTTGGTGTAAATGGTACAAAAATGTAAGAAGTTATTAGTAACATTAACTCTAAATCACTCATATTCTTAACAATGTCAATATAAGTTTTATTATGGGTTATTAAATCCACTATTCTTTCATATTCATTTTCGTTATTAATTATTAATTCTTCTAAAGATTTATCCTTATTTTCAATATTATCTAATAAAACATTCAAATATTTTTTGTATTTTTTTTCAATTTTAGAATTTAAAAATATTTTTATTTCATTAATAAGTATATCTTTGTTAATCAATTTGTTTATATATTTATAAACACTTTTGACAAAAAAATTATTTTTTAATATTACTGAAAAAGACAATTTTTTAATATCTAAATTAATAAGTATTTCTCCAGCCTTGCCTTCACTAAGTTTTGTACTGTTATTTAATTTAATCTCATATATGTTTTCATCATAAAAGATTTTTAAATTTTTTCCAATCTCTAATTCATCAATTGTCTTAATAATTATTTTATCTTCATCTATTTCATATTCAAAATCAACTTTATTATTATCAATAAATAGCCTGATGTCTTTAAACATATTTTCCATTCCTCAATTCTAAAATATTTTATAAATTACAAAATTTACTTCGTCAATCTGCAAGTGTGTTTCTAAATTGGAAAAACCAATTTAATCTACATAAATATCTTAGCATAAAATTAATTATTTTAAAACTCGAACTATAAAAAAGTTCGAATTTACTATCAATCTGGTGCTAATGTCGTAGATATCTACAACTTTTTTAAAGTATTACAAACTTTTATTTTTGAGGATTTTTTCTACGAACATACATTACTGTTGTTCCATCAGCTTGGTAGTCAATACCTCTTGGAATTCTAGGATCAAGCATTATATCGTGATTTACCTTATTGATACTAACTGATTTTTTATCATTTTCATTGTAATATGGAATCAAAGAATCTTCATCAATGTATATTCCATTTTCAGGAATTTTACTGCTTATGGTTAATTTTTTGTTATAATCACCAGTTATCATGCTTTTATAAAATTCTAAATAATCTTTTTTAGAAACAATCCATTCTAAATTTACATAATTTTCATTTCCTAATGATAATAATGGACTGGTATTTTGATATAACTTAATTGTTCCATTTTCTACAATATTAATATTACCGATATAGATATTATTTTTTATCACAAAATGCCTCCTCGTAAAACTTAGCTAATATTATACACACTATTTATTTCTACGTAAATACTTTTTATTAAAATTAGATTCATAATATAATTCGTAAATTTTGTCATGACAAAATATTTAACACCCTAGGTATTTTGATATAAACATCAAAATACTGACTGAAAAAAGAAAAGATAATCTTTTTATATATCAAAGTTCGAATAATTCGAACAGATTCGTCAATGATGCCCTAAGGGAAGAAGTAGAACAACTCTTCGAACAAAAGAAAGAGTTAGTAATAAAATTAACTGATACGAGTATAGCATAAAAATATAAATTATAAAATACTTAACTAGTAAATATATTCAAAACATGGTATAATCAAACGGAAAATGGAGGTAAAAAATGAAGTATTTATTAGCAACAACAAACAAAGCCAAGATTAGATATTATGGAACAAAATTAAAAGAAAAAGGATTAGATATCGTAACCTTAAACGATTTAAATATTGAAGCAGATGTTGATGAAACAGGTAAAAATCCTATTGAAAATGCTATTATAAAAGCTACTGAATATAATAATTTAAGTAATATGACAACAATTGCTTTAGATGAAGGATTATTTTTAGATGATGTGCCAGATGAAATACAACCTGGCACTCATGTAAGAAGAGTAAATGGAAAAAGATTAGATGATGATGAAATGATAGATTATTATACTTCTTTAGTAAATCAATATGGTGCCAATGGAAAACTACATGGTTATTTTCTAAAAGGTGTAGCTATTGTTAATGGTGATGATACATTTACTTTTGAATATAAAGCAAATCGTGAATTTACTAATAGGAAAAGTGAAATAATAGATGAAGGTTACCCTTTAGCTTCCATCCAAATAATAGAGTCAGTTGGTAAGTTTAAATCTGAATTAACTGAAGAAGAAGAGAAAAACACTATGGATGTAGAACAAAAAGATATTTTTGATTTTATATTAAATACAATAACTTCAATGGAACAAAATAAAGATAAAAAGCTAACAAAGGAGTTGTGTATGACTTTAGGTGATTTAACTAAAGAGTATGATAAATTGCAACAAAAGTATGGAGCTAAAGAATTAGATTCTATCTATAATGGTGGATGTGATAAAAACCCTGATATTTGCTTTGTATTTATGAATCCAACAAGAAAAAATATTGCATCTTCTAAGAATTGGAAAGGATTAAAATCTCCTTGGATAGGAACTAAAAACATTTGGAATTTGTTTTATGAACTCGGAATGCTTGATGAAGATATATATAATAAAATTAAAAATATTAAAGGTACTGATTGGACTGAAGAGTTTGCAAGCGTTGTATATGAAAATGTAAAAAAACACAAATATTTTATAACTAATTTAGGAAAGTGCACACAAATAGATGCAAGACCATTACCAGATAGTGTTTACAAAGAATACCTAAATTCATTAGAAAAAGAAATTGAGATTATTAATCCAAAAGTAATAGTATTATTTGGTAATCAAGTTAGTTCGATTGTACTAAATGAAAAAATATCTGTTTCTCAATGTAGAAAAAAACAATTTGAAAAAATTATTAATAATAAAAAATATAAATGTTATTCAGTTTTTTATCCAGTAGGAAATGGAAGATTTAATATAGGAAAATCCATAGAAGACATATTATATATAAAGAATAGTTTATTTAATAAGGTGACTGATTAAAAATATATAATATTTATTATACACGCATAATGATTATGTCAATTTGCAAGTGTGTTTCTAAATTATCAAAATAAAACTACTTTCAATTTAATTTGAAAGTAGTTTTTATGTTATCTCGAAAAAGTTCGAGTTTCCTATCAATCTGGTGGAGCTGAGGAGAATCGAACTCCTGTCCAAAAATATCTCACAATAAATATCTACAAGTTTAGTTGATTAGCTTATTTCCAAATTAACAATGATAACCAGCAATCAGTCAATTTGTAAGACTATTTTATTCATTATTATTTATAGTCGTCATAATAATATATCCTACTAAATCGAACCTTCTAATTCTTTGCAGGAGAAAGAAATTAGAAAGCTGTATCCGCTTAGTCTATTAAGCAAAAGCTGGAGTTAAAGCTCCGCTGAATACATTTTTTAATTTATTTTTTGCATTTATTTTTGTTTGCACTTGACGGGTGCCTGCGACTTGCAATTTAGAGCCCAATATTTCTGTCAAAACCGAAACAGCCCCATAGGAATATTATATGTATATTTTAAAAAATATGCAACTAAAAATTGTTTTTTAAGTATTTTTTTAATTCTCTTTCTTGATCTCTTTTCTTTATTGTTTCCCTTTTATCATAATTATGTTTTCCTTTAGCAAGCGCAATTAGTATTTTTGCATAGCTATTCTTGAAGAATAATTTAAGGGGAATTATGGTTAAGCCATTTAATTCAACTTTATCTTTTAACTTTAATATTTCTTTTCTTTTAAGCAAAAGCTTTCTTGTTCTTGTTTCATCGTGATTGAAAATGTTTCCAAATTCATAACAACTTATATGCATGTTTAATATAAAAGCTTCATTATTCTTAATAATACAATAACTATCTTTTAAGTTGGCTTTTCCATTTCTAATCGATTTAATTTCTGTGCCCTTAAGGACAATGCCAGCTTCTAATGTTTCAATTATTTCGTAATCAAAAGTTGCTTTTCTATTTTGAATTTCCATATAGTTATTCCCTCTTTCTTAAATATATTATAACTTAATATAAAATACTTAACAATATTTGTTTATAAAATAGACATAATTTTATCTTTGTGGTAATATTAAAGTAGCAGGTGATAATCATGGTTTTAAATAAAAAAGAAAAGAAGAATCAAAATAATAACAATAATAATATAAATGGAGAAGTATTAAAAGTACATAATAAGGATGGCAAATCATCTTTTAATACAAGAGAAGTTATTTTTTTGGTAATAACAACATGCGTATTGAGTTTTTCTATGGCAATACTTATTTCAAAAAAATATGTTAAACCACAAAATACCATTCAGGATAAGAGTCTTCTAAACTTTATTGAACAATATAATTATATTGCTGATAATTACATTGATGGTGCTGATAAAGATGAACTTATTAATAATGCTATTAAAGGAATGGTTGAAGGACTAGAAGATCCATATTCTAATTATTTTGATGAAACATCAAGTGATACATTTAACGCTAGGCTAAATGGAAATTATGAGGGTATTGGTATAGAAATATTAAAGTATTATGATGGTTATATTTACGTGTTAGAGGTATTTGAAGGATCAGAAGCATTCAAAAAAGGCTTGAAAGTTGGTGATGTCATACTGACTATTAACGATATAGATGTTAAAACTCTAACTAACACTGAATTCTTAAATATTGTTAAAAATAGTTCGGAAAATATAAAATTAAAAATCAAACGTGAGAATAATGAATTAGAATTTGATCTTAAAAAGAATAATGTTAATATTCAATCAGTTGAGTCAAAACTATTAGATGATAAAATTGGATATATAAAGGTTGATGTGTTTGCAATCAACACTAGTAATCAACTTCAAACTGCACTTGATAATTTGGAAAAAGAAGGAATTGATGGTCTAATTATTGATCTTAGAAATAATTCGGGCGGGCATTTGAGCACTGCTGATGAAGTATTATCAATGTTTATCCCTAAAGACAAAGTTATATATCAAATTGAAACACAAGGGAAAGTGGAAAAGTATTATTCCTCTGGATCTGAAGGTAAAAAATATAAAATTGCAGTTTTAGTAAATGAAAATAGTGCTTCCGCTTCAGAATTAGTTGCTGCAACATTAAGAGAACAGTTGGGAGCTACTATAGTTGGAAAAACTACTTATGGAAAAGGAACGGTTCAGGAAAAGATAAAATTAACTTCAGGAGTTGAATATAAAGTTACAACGAAAAGGTGGTTGACATCAGAAGGCAATACAATAAATGAAGTTGGTGTAGAACCTGATGTTGTTCTTGATACCGACGATGACACCATATACATAGAAAAAGCAGTACAAGCAATTAAATATAAAGATACCAATTAACAACAAGATACCAATTAACAACATTGGTATCTTTATATTATATAGAAAGAAAATTTGCTAAACGATAATTTGTAAAGATAGGAACAATTTGAGATAGTTAATTCCACTATTTTATCTCTGAGACTAATGCTTTGTCTTTTTATCTTTGATTTTTTTTCAAAAAAAAGTTATAATGTTTGGGGAGTTGATTTCGTGAGTAAATTTAGAATTGGTGACAGATTGCAAATACAATGTTATAAACACGATGGAAAGATACATCGTTCTTGGGATGAAGCTGTTGTTTTAGATATAAAAGAAAATTATATAGTTTGTGGAAACAATAAGACTTTAGTAACTGAGGCAGAAGGAAATAAATGGAAAACTAAAGAGCCGGCTATAATGTATTTTTTTACAGAAAGATGGTTTAATATAATATGTCAATTAAAAAAAGATGGAATATATTATTATTGTAATATAGCAACACCATTTATAGTTGAGGAAAATACTATTAAATATATTGACTATGATTTGGACTTAAGAGTATTCCCTAGTAAAGAATATAAAATTCTTGACAGGCTCGAATATAAATATCATAAAAAGAAAATGAATTACTCTGATGACCTAGATGAGGTCATCAAGTCTTCACTTGATGATTTGATAAATTTATATGAGAATAGTTTTTTTGCATTCGATGAAAGAATAAACAAATTTTATTATCAAAAGTATTGCAATCAGGTAAAATTATCAACAAAAAAAGACTAACTTTGTAAAATTTTGAAAAAAATGAAAAAAAATGAAAAAAGGTGTTGACAAGGCTTTGAGCAAATGATATATTAGTATTGCTTTTCAAAAA
>CAKOTD010000034.1 GCA_934120015.1 uncultured Bacilli bacterium | reverse complement strand
TTTATAAATTACAAGAAGTTGTGAATACCATTTAATTATTCGTTTGTTGCACTTGACTTTTTAATTAATAAGTTTTTCTAACAAACTTTATGAAAATCTAAACGTAACTTATCTGCAATTGTTACAATAAATTCTGAATTAGTTGGTTTTGCTTTATCAATATCAACACTATGACCAAATATATCTTCCATTAAATCCCAGTTTCCTCTATTCCAACTAACTTCAATTGCATGCCTTATAGCTCTTTCTACACGAGATACAGTAGTATCAAATTTCATGGCTAACTCTGGATACAACTCTTTGGTAATTCCACCAATTGTTTCTGGCCTTTCAAATATGATACCAACAGCTTCTCTTATGTATTGGTAACCTTTTATGTGAGAAGGTATACCAAGTTCATGTAAAACTTTAGTTATTGATACTTGCAAATTATTATAATGAAAATCAATGTTTTTACTATTTTCATTTTTCTTTTGGCTTGTTATTTCATTTATTCTTTTTTCTAAATCATTTAATTCAAATGGTTTTAAAATGAAATAGCTTACTCCAAATTCAGATACTTCCCTAATAATTTCATTAGCATTATAACTTGTTGCCACTATGACTTTCTTATTTATTCCCCTTTTTTGCATTTCTTCTAAAACATATATACCATCTTTTTTAGGCATTATAAGGTCTAGAACTATAACATCATAATTGTCCTTTTCCCTTTGAATAACCTCTATTCCTTCTAATCCATCATATGCGGTATAAGCTACTTCTATATTGTTTGTATTACTAAAATATTCTTTAACCATATCTACCAAATTTATATTATCATCTATTACCAATAATTTTATCTTTTCCATATTTATATCTCCTTTATTTCAACAAGTATAATTATACTATATCCTTATAATTTTAACCAGAGTGAAATTTTTCTAATTTTGTCACTTTTTGTCGTTTTTTGTCAAAAAAAGTCGTTGATAAACAACAACTTCTCTAAATTTTATTTTCCATGCCATCCATGTTTAATAACGCTTTTAAATCTTCCAAAAAAGCTCCTACTATTTACACCCTTTGTTTTAATTGCGGACTCATAAACCTTTAAAACCCTATCCGCAAAATATTTTGACGAATAATTTTGGGATGATAATCTAGCCTCTTTACTTAAATAAATCATCTTTTCATCATTACAAAGTAAATTTTCAACAATTTTCCGATAATCCTTTTTATTGTCAAACAAATAACCATTTAAATCATTAACAACAATTTCTCTAAAGCTGTCATCATTTGCTGCTACAACCGGAAGTGATGATGCCATTGCCTCTATTACAGTTAATCCTTGTGTTTCACTACGAGAAGCGGTTGCAAATAGATTAGCAACTTGATAATATTTAGGAATATCCTCCCATGCAACTTTTCCTACCATAATAACATTCTTTTCTAAATGCATTCTTTTTACCATATCATTATAATGTTCTCTATCTGGTCCATCACCAATTATCATAAGTTTACAATATGGATATTTCTTTATCAACTGTTGCTGTGTTTCAATTAAAACCTCTATGCTTTTTTCTTTACCTAGTCTTCCTACAAAAAGAATTACAAAATCTTTTCTATCAATACCAAGTTCTTTGGAAAGCTTATTAATAACTTCTTTGGAAAATTTTTCTTTATAAAATCTTTCTACATCAATACCTGTTGGAATAATATGAATATTTCTCTCAAATTTATATTTTTGCTTGAAGAAGTCATAAGTTTTTTTTGTTGGAACTATCAATTCTGTTGCAGTTTTATCACAATAAAATTTTGTTAAATATTCTACTACTTTTTTACTAGATTTATCAAAATGTCCCTTTGTTATATAATGTACATAGTCCTCATATGCCGTATGGTAAGTATGTACAAGCGGAATATTATACTGTTTAGCAAATATTCTAGCAAATGTTCCAACCCCAAATTCTGTTTGTGAATGAATTACATCTAAATTCCATTTTTTAATTTTGTTAATGACTCTAACTGGATAAACACCTGTTAGTCTATAATCATAAATTCCTGTAGGAATTCCCGGTATTCTAATTATCTTATTTTCATATTTATATGAATATCCTTTATTATTAACTGTAACAATATAAACTTGATGACCTTGTTTTTCAAGTGCATTTTGAAGCATGACAATACTAGTGGAAACTCCATTTATATATGGAGGATATGAATCGGTAAATATCCCTATACGCATATAAATCATATCTCCTTTTCTTTAATATTAACAGCAACAGCACCAACAATCATTCCTAAATAATAGGTTATAAAACGCCATAATATCATAATTACATGTAAATTACTTCCTGTCAAATAATTGCCATAAAATGCAAGGAAGCCATACTCTAATCCACCTGTGCCACCTGGAATGGGAACAAATGAACCTATAAGCATAACATATGCACAGGCAACTATTGATATTGCACCATTGAAACTTGTATAATCACCGGTACTATATAATAAAATAACAGGTACTAAATATAGACAACATAATGCTACGGCTGCACATAAGATTGACCTTATAAAAAACCACTTATCAGCAATTAATATCTTTGCACCTTCATGGAAATTATTAATATATTCATTCCAATCAGCAAGCTTTTTCTCTTTATCTTTTACAACTTTTAACTTATGTAATATACTAATTGTAAAACCAACAATTTTTTTGTTTAATTTTTTAGCAAACGCTACAATAAATAAACCTATAATTACAACAGTATTTGCAATGAATCCTACTGTTACTAAGTTTTTGAGTATTCCAACACTATCAAACATATGAAATATTCGATTGCAAATTATGGAAATTATTCCTAAAGTAACGAGTGCTATTTGATACACTATAAAATTTTCAATAATAATATTAGTAGAACTAGTTAAATCAATTCCCTGTTTTTTTAATGTATAAATCTGAAATGGTTGTCCACCACTGGAAAATGGTGTAACTGCATTAAAGAAGTTTGTAACTAGTTGAAGTTTAAAAGCTTTACGAAATGTATACCTTTTATCAAATTTTTTCGTAAAATTATAAAAAATTATTGATTTAAAAAACCAGTAACCAAATACAAAAAGTATTGCTACCAAAATCCAAAGTTTATTTGCACTAAGTAGTCCATTTATAATTTCTTTATAATTATCTTTTAAAGATGTATAAAGAACTAACATAGCAATAGTAATTAAAATTACTATACTCAATATCGATTTTAATTTACTCTTTTTTTTCATTCTATCATCTTTCTATTTGTCATTGATTATATCAATTCCTGGTAATGATTTACCTTCTAAATATTCTAAAGAAGCACCTCCACCAGTTGATAAATGCGTTACTTTTTCTTTATATCCATACTTGGCTATTGCAGCACCAGTGTCACCACCACCAATTATAGTCTTAGCATCTGTATTAGCTATTATTTTGCAGATTTCCTTTGTACCAATATCAAATCCATTATATTCAAACATGCCTACTGGACCATTCCATATAACTGTTTTACTTTTCTTAATATATTTTTCAAACAAATTAATTGTTTCCTTTCCAATATCAACACCTATTTTATCATCATCAATATTGTTAATCAAAACGTTTTTGACACTGGCTCCTAAAGCAATATAATCAGCTTCAACTATATCAACAGGTATAATTATTTTATCCTGATATTTATTTAGAATTTCTTTGCAAAAATCAATACTATTTTCATCAAGTAGAGACTTACCAATTTCATAACCATCTGCCTTTAAAAAAGTAAATGCCATACCACCACCAATTAATATATAATCAGCTATATTCACAAGATTAGATATAACTCCTATTTTATCAGTTACTTTAGCACCTCCTAATATAATTGTAAGAGGCCTGTCAGGATTAGTTATAGCTCCTCCTATATTGATAATTTCTTTTTCAATTAGAAAGCCTATTCCACTAGGTAAATAACTAGCAATACCAACATTTGAGGCATGAGATCTATGGCTAGTACCAAAAGCATCATTTATATATAAATCCCCCAAACTGGCCCAATATTTAGCAAGGTTTTCATCATTAGAACTTTCTTTATTACCATCAATATCTTCATATCTTGTATTTTCCATTAATAGTATTTCACCCGAATTTAAGTGTTCAATTTTATCTTCAAGTTCTTTTCCTCTGGTTACATGTGAAAATATAACTGGTCTACCAATTATACTTGATAATTTTTTAGAAATAGGTTCTAAAGAATTTTTCTTTAGGTCATCAATAGTTTTTATTCTTCCAAGATGAGACATTAAAATTACTTTTGCACCATGTTCAATTGCATATTTAATTGTAGGAATACTTTCTCTAATACGATTATCGTCAGTAATCATACCGTCCTTTATTGGAACATTAAAATCAACACGAATTATTACTTTCTTATCCTTCAAATCATAATCTTTAATTGTCTTTTTCATATTATACCTTTCTATATATCAAAACGATATTTATCAATTATATAGTTTTCATAAACCTCACTATCTGTTAAACCTCTATTATAAATCCTCACAGAATAAACTTTTCCATTAAAATAACCATCTTGTCCAGGTATCTCATCACCTATGGTAACATTTCCTAATACGACATTTGGAGATACTGCATCTACAGCCTTCTGCTTACCATTTAAATATATTTTGCGATTTTTTCCATCATATAATGCCGTGATAGTATAACCTCTTTTATTTTCTAATAGAGAAGATGTAACAAGATTATTATTCCAATACCAGTGAGATATCTTATTAGACTCATATATATATATACCATTTGCATTGCCTGCAGATTCATATATGCCTAAATTAATTAGATTGTTTCTTTCTTTTAATGTATCACAATAGAATGATATTTCTAGTGTATACTGTGAATTACCACTTGGAAAATTTGAAACCTGTGTTGTTTTTATGTAATCATCTATTCCATCAAACTGTATACCATTATTATCCCAAGGAGATGAAAAATTAGTCAAGACCCCATCATTACCATTACCTGATAAATCTGTCCATATATTGTTTGCTGGTTTATTATATCCATCATAAAGAACTGTTAAATTATTTTTAACATACCCATCAATAGTCAAATCTTTATCAACAAATTCGTATTTTTCAGTGCCATTTGAATTTTTAGAAACAACAATTGTTGAACTATTAGATAACTTTTCATTAGTTAATGGATTAATTGTTTTCTTTAGATAACCCGATGAAATTAATTGTTCAACCTTTATAAATCTTTTTGTATTTAAAACTCCATCTGTTTCATTATGAAAATAATTTTCAGCAGCAAGTGTAATACTCTTTGCAAATTCTTCATATTCTCTATCTGAAGTTTCTTTAAGCATTTTGGTTACAGCTGGAACTGAAAATGCAGCAAGTACTCCTAAAATTACAATTACACCTAATAATTCTATTAAAGTAAAACCTCTATTCTTCATCATAATCACCTTCATTATAATCTAACATTTCATTATCTTCTATTTCAACTTGATTTATAGAATTAAATCTTTTAGTGATTTTTTCAGTTGTATTATGTATATCTTTAACATCACGACTTACTGTATCAATACTTCTTGATAACTTATCCCATCTATCTTTATATCTTTTAAATTCTTCAGAAAGTAAATTTAATTCCTTATGAATAATACTTGTATACTTATCTCTCTCCATATTCTTAATAATTACTTCTATTGTTGTAAGGGTACTTATAAGGGTTGTTGGTGAAGTAATCCATACTCTTTTTTTGTAAGCATAATCAATTATATCAGCATGATAAGCATTTAGTTCTGCAAATATAGCTTCCGCTGGTAAAAAAAGGATTGCTTGATCTGATGTAACACCTCTTATAATATATTTATTACTAATAGCATCAATATGTTTTTTCATATCTAGTTTAAAATTCTTTTCGGCCTGTATTCTTTCAATTTCACTATTATTTTTATCAACCATTGCTTGATAATTTTCAAGTGGAAATTTTGAATCTATTGCTATTAAACCTAATGGTTCAGGTGCAAATAAAACGCAATCGGCTATTGTATTATTGTCAAATGAGTACTGCATCTTATAAATTTTATCATTATTTTCACCAAAAACGCTACTCATAATATGCTTTAAATTCACTTCACCAAATATTCCCCTTGTTTTTTTATCAGTAAGAACACTTTGAAGAGATACTATATCATTAGATAAATGCTCTATCTTCTTTTGTGCTTCATCAATTTTTGATAATCGTTCTAAAACAGAATTAAATGTCCTATTTGTCTTTTCAAAATTTTGATCTAATCTTTCATTTACCTTATCATTAATAAGCCTCAATCTAACATCTATTCTATCATTAAGTGACAAAAAGTCATCATTAAGAGTTTTATTTAAACTACTTTTAAATTCCCCTAATTCTTTAATAACAGTAGTTTCCATTTTTCCAAGTCGTTCTGTTATGTTAGATTCATTAATGTTTTTCATTAAAGAAAATATATTTAAAATTATTACTAAAACTAGTAATATAATTATTAAAATTTCCATTATATTCACCCATTTTATTATAATACAATTTAGAATAAATTACTATCTTTTTTCAAAAAATAAAGCTATTTGAACATTTCAATAGCTTTATTTAACTCTACTTCATCATTTAATGGGACAATATATTCAATTTCATTCTCTTTGATAATTTTTCTTATACAACAATCACTTTTGTTTTCTTTATTTACAAGATATAAATAATTACTACCATTTTCTTTTATATTTGCAACTACAATGTATTCTATTTCATCTTCTAAAACCACACTATTTACTTCTATCATCCTTTTGCACCACCTTTTTCTTTTCGTGCTTCCTTTTCGGACAATCCTGCAATATATTTTTCATAAGTACTACAATACGCATCTATGTCAATCTCACCATCTTCAGTAACAAAGCCATTTCCTATTAAGTACTTTTTGAAGTTACTATAATCTTTAAATTCAGAATTTTCTGGTGCCATATTACTTAAACAATTTAAAACCTCATTCATATTTCCGATTTTATCATACCCCATATAAGAATAGGCTGTATAAATCATTGCATCAACATCTTTTCCAGATTCAATTATACTATGTGCTATTCCATCATTATAGTAACCATAATAATCTCCATTGCGGAATGTATTTTCGGTAACAATATATTTATTGTCATGAATATATTCTTTAGTAATATTGTAATTAGATATTTTCTCACTAAGAATAGTTCCTGCTGTTCCTAAGGCTAGTGAAGCGGTTAACAAAATAGTCTTCATATCAATAACTGGAACTTTGATTTTCTTCTTTCTCTTTATGATTTTTTTACCATTTAGACTCTTGTTCTTAAATTTCTCATAGTCTTGATTATTCATTATAATCACCTACCTTAACTTTAGTATAACAAAAAAAATAAGATTTAAAAACTATAAACCTTATTTTTGACATTTATTTACATTACTAATAATTGAAATTATACCAATTGTTGCCATAACTATACCTGCACCAATACATATTATTCCCTTAATTTTTTTATTAGTTGGGCATAAGCAATCACAATTGCAAAGTTCTAAATCTTCTTCCATAGTTCCTCCTTTAGCAAATTTTCTAATTCATGACATTTTTCTATGTCCATACCTTTAGTATTTGCTAATTCATAAGGAATATTCAGTTTTTTATATTTTGTAATAGCACTTGTATGATAAGGTAATAACTCAATCCTTTCAATATTTTTTAATGGTTTTATAAATCTTGCAAGTTTTTTTACATTATCAACATTGTCATTTATTCCTGGAACTATTACTTGTCTTAGCCATAATTTTTTATTCATTTTTTGACAATAATTTAAAAAGGTTAAAGAATTTGTAATTTTAAATTTAGTTATCTTTTCATAATCACTACTATCTATAGCTTTAATATCCATTATTACCAAATCAACATATCTCAATAACTCTTCATAGCCTTCACAGCTTCCAGCTGTATCTATGCAAGTGTTTATGTTTTCTTTTTTACACAATTTCAGAGTTTCTAATAGAAAGTCTCTTTGCATAAGTGGTTCTCCACCTGAGAAAGTTACACCACCGGAATTACCAAAATAATTTTTATACTTTAATATTATTTTTACTAAATCATCTGGTGTAATTGTATAGTTATCATTAATGTGCCAAGTTTCTGGATTATGGCAATATATGCACCTAAGAGGGCAACCCTGCATAAAAACAACAACTCTAATCCCAGGACCATCAACAAGTCCCATCGTCTCAATGGAATCAATATGCCCTATAATTTTAGAATTTTTCATGGAATGTCCTACTAATCACTTCTTCTTGTTGTTTACGATTTAAACGATTAAAATTGACTGCATATCCAGATACTCTTATTGTAAGAGTTGGATATTTTTCAGGATGATCCATTGCATCAATAAGTGTTTCACGATTCAAGACATTAACATTTAAATGATGAGCGCCTTGCTTAAAATAACCATCCAAAACATTTACTAAATTAGTAATTCTATCTTCCTCACTATGTCCTAATGCATTAGGAATTATTGAAAATGTATTAGAAATACCATCCTCACAAACATTTCTATAAGGAATTTTGGCAACTGAATTTAATGAAGCAAGTGCACCATTTGAATCTCTACCATGCATCGGATTAGCTCCCGGAGCAAATGGGACACCTCTTTTTCTTCCATCAGGAGTTGCACCTGTATTTTTTCCATACATAACATTTGATGTAATAGTTAATATTGATAAAGTATGTTTTGCATTTTTATATAATGGATGCTTAATTAATTCGTTATAAAATTTAGTTGCAACCATAACACCAATAGAATCAACATTGTCATCGTCATTACCATACTTTGGGTAATCACCAATTACTTCAAAGTCTACTGCAATACCATTTTCGTTTCTTATTGGTTTTACCTTGGCATATTTAATAGCAGATAATGAGTCAACTACAACTGAAAAACCTGCTATACCAAATGCCATTAATCTTTCTAAGACAGTATCATGAAGGGCCATTTGTCCTGCTTCATAAGCATATTTATCATGCATATAATGAATTATATTCATTGCATCAACATAAATTCGTGCTGCCTCACTCATAGTTTTTTCAAAATTAATTAAAACTTTATCATAATCTAAATACTCATCATTAATAGGAGAAATACCATCAAGAACCTGTTTTTCAGTTATTTCATCTATACCACCATTAATAGCGTATAAAAGTGTTTTTGCTAAATTACATCTTGCTCCAAAAAATTGCATTTGTTTTCCAACTTTCATTGCAGACACACAACAAGCAATTGCATAATCATTACCATATATTGGTCTCATCAAATCATCGTTTTCATATTGTATAGCATCAGTTAAAATTGATATCTTAGCACAATAATTTTTAAAATTTAATGGTAGATTATCTGACCAAAGAACTGTCATGTTTGGTTCAGGAGCTGGTCCTAAATTAATCAATGTATTTAAGTAACGAAATGAATTCTTTGTTACTAGTGATTTAGTATCAGTCATTCCACCAATAGACTCTGTTACCCAAGTAGGATCACCCGCAAATAAATCATTATATTCAGGAGTTCTTAAATGTCTTGCCATTCGAAGTTTAATGATGAATTGGTCTATTAGTTCCTGAGCATCTTTTTCTGTAATAATTCCTTCTTTTAAATCATTTTCGATATATATATCCAAAAAAGTTGAAGTTCTACCAAGACTCATAGCCGCTCCATTATTTTCTTTTATTGCAGCCAAATAACCAAAATATAACCATTGAATAGCTTCCCTAGCACTGCTAGCTGGTTTTGAAATATCAAATCCATATTTCAAAGCCATATTCTTAATTTTTTCAAGAGCCCTAATCTGTTCAGAAACCTCTTCTCTTAGTCTAATCTTTGCTTCATTTAAATCTGTACTAATATTATCTAAATCTTCCTGTTTTTTTTGTATTAAATAATCTACACCATATAAGGCAATTCTACGATAATCACCTATGATTCTACCTCTACCATAAGCATCCGGAAGTCCTGTAATCAAATGACTAGATCTAGCCTTTCTAATCTCCTTAGTATAAGCATCAAAAACCCCTTGATTATGTGACTTACGATACTCATTAAAATACTTATCTACATTTTCATCAAGTTTATATCCATAAGCCTCAAGTTCACTATAAACCATTCTTATTCCACCATAGGGATTTACAATTCTCTTAAGTGGGGCATCGGTTTGAAGACCAACAATAACTTCGTTATCTTTATCTATATATCCGGGTGCAAATGCATCAATACCAGACATATTGACTGTATCAACGTCAATAACCCCTTTCTTCATTTCCTCGATAATAAGTTCTTGGCATTTATCCCAAACAATTTTAGTTTTATGAGAGATACCACTTAAAAATGAATCATCACCTGTATATTCACTATAATTTTCAATAATAAAATTTTCTACATCTATTTTTTCTTTCCAAATAGTTCCTTTAAACTTATCCCAAATCATATATTAAACCTCCTACTATATACCTTTAAGATTATATCATTTATAACAAAAATTGTAAATTATATACATATTTCTATTATATTTTTTATGATTAATTTGTGATAATGTCTTAAGTGTTAACTTGCGAAAATGTCTCAACGTTATATAATATTCCACTGAGG
>CAKOTD010000033.1 GCA_934120015.1 uncultured Bacilli bacterium | reverse complement strand
TTATAGATATCAATGGAATTTAAAAAAAATGACTCCAGTTCAATACCGAAATCATCTATTTGAATCCATTGCCTAAATTCTCTCTTTTTTATTTAGTCCTTGACAAAGGTTACATTTTATAGAGGATATCTCCTTTTTGTAAATCTTTGTTAACTTTCTCTTTTTTCATTACTATATAACTTTAATAATTTATCATATATTCCTGGTTCAATTCTATTTAATGAATTTATAGTTATCTCTAGTGAATTTTGATAGTCACCCTTAAAAAAACTATCTTCTGCAATCAATAACGACTTATTTAAATCCTCAATATTGCTTCTATATCTATTACCATACACAATAGCCATCTCGGCAAACATTGCAGTTTTAAGCATTTCATTAGTTTTTCCATAAAGTTTTAAAACCAAATCTCTGGCTGTATCAACTCTAGTATTTAAGGTTTCAATTGTAATTGGCTTTTTATCAAGTTCTATGACTATTTCTCTAATTGCAGCTTGGGCCTCTTTTAATTCAACAATATATGATTTCGGAATTATAGGTAGATTATACTCTCTTAATTTATTTTTTGACTGTTTTAATATTTGCTTTATTTCTTCCAATTGTTGTCTTGCCCTTAATTCATCATCGCGCATACTGCCAATCGACTCAAGCATTCCATCTAAATTTTCTTCAATAACAGAAAGCTTTAGTAATAAATTTTCAATTTCCTTTGTTAATTTTGAATAGGCAAAATTATTTGTATTTGTGTGTAACTTCAGAGTATTATAGTCTTGATTTAATACTTTTAGTTGTTTTTTTATCTCATTTAACTCATTAATGTCTTCATCAGATAAATTATATAATTTTTTAATGTTATCTAGTCCAGCAAAAATTTCTGTAACTAAATGGTTAGTTTTTCCCAATCTTTCACTGAATGTTTTATCTGTATTTTCATAAGTATTTCGTGTTGATTTCTCTTTTTCAAAATCTTCAAACAATGAATCAAAATATTGAACTAAAACTTTCAATTCAAAAAGACTATCTTCTAAATTTAAAACTTTGCATTTATCTAAAATATCGGATATCTTCTTATTTGCTTCTTCAATATTGTACTCAACATTTAGATAGTCAAGTGGATAACCATTTGAAACCATATCATTATAAATTTCATTTATTTCTTTAATCTTGTTTGGAATGACATTTGTTGCAAGCAAAACTATTGAAGGAACTTCTGAAATAACAACTTTAATATGATTTAACATTTCGTCTATAGCACCAATTAAAGGTGAAACCTCATTATATGCATTATTATCCATTGCCGTTTCAAAATCTTCAAATCTTTTAGCTATATTCTCAAATTGCAATGAAACTACTTTAGCAAAGCTTCCAAAATCATTTTGTGAAGAGTTGAATTGCTCATATAATTCTCTATATTTCGTTTTCAATCCCGTAATAGCAGCCCTATTGCGTTCTTCACTTAATGTAAGGTTTTTAATTTCAGTTAGTAAAAATTCAGAACTCGTTCTAACTTTATAGATTTCCATTTCAAGTTTTGCAATTTTATACATTGCACCCTTGTAGTCCATCTGTGACAATGCATAATCAGCCTCAAGCAACATATCAGTTATCTTAGGAATATGATTATTACGTAAACTTTCTAATCTTTCTTTCCATTCGTTATACATAACATTTATTTTTTCATTGTTAAGGTAACTTTCCAATTTAGATAATTCTGGCATTATTGGTGTACTGGCAATCACATTTTTTTCTATTTCAAGCTTGTCGAGAGTATCTTTATATTTTTTATTTTTTCTAGTTTGAATTAGTGATAAAACAATACCAACAGTGATACTCGAAATTATAAAGATTGTAATTACAACTAAAATGAAACCATCCATGTACAATCACCTCTATTATAATAATATCACATATTTCGACTTTTTTGGCATTTTTTTATTTATTTTTAAATTTTTTTAACTTCAAACTCACTTGCAAGAGGATTTTGGACGAAATCGAGGTATTATCTATTTGCAAAGGAGGTAATATTATTTATTCAGATTTATATGATAGTATTAAAAACAACTTTTTATCAATTAAAAGAAGGGGATGGATTAAATCACAAAGAATGGGGCCAACTGGAGTGGGATATACTTTAGAAAAATTGTTAAACATTACAGAAAATTGTTTTGCATTTCCTGATTTATATCCCTATGAAATTAAAACCCATCGTTGTAATTCAAAATATTCAATTTCTTTATTTAATGCTGCCCCAGATGGTGAAGAATTATTTGAAATTAAAAGAGTTTGTAAGACATATGGTTATCCGGATAAAATAATTAAAATGAGCAAAATACTATGTTGTACAATGAATGCTAATGAAATGAATTCAATGGGAATTAGATTTAGACAGCAATTATTTGTTGATTATAAATCCGAAAAAATATTTTTAAATATATTTAACAACAGATTAGAAATGATAGATAATAAAACATGGTGGTCATTCAAATATTTAAAAGAGCGATATGAAACTAAACTAAAATATCTAATTCTAATCACCGCAAGGTCAAAATGCTTAAATGGGACTGAATATTTTAAATATGATACAATAACATTATATCAAGCAAAAAATTTTGATACATTTTTAAAACTTATTAGCAATGGAATTATTAATATTTCATTTAAAATAAGTTGTTTTAGAACTGGAAAAAATGTAGGAAAAATACGTGATCATGGTACTGGATTTTCAATACAGAAAAGTAATATTGATTTACTATTTGATAAGTTGTAATAGAACACTTATTTTACTAGTTAATGATCTTTTTTCATAAAAATTTATAACCTTTCCTTATATTCTTGAAATATCTCATTTGCTTTTTGGAACAATTTGAAGTTCACATCACTACTTATGATATTTTATATATACTGAAACCTTAAGATATTAAGAATAATATTAATATTGCTATTTACTAAATATCTATAGTTTTTTTACATTTCAGAGAAAACAATAAACCCTTATTTTATAAAAATTATTTAATCAAGTGTCAATTTTTACCTGATTAATAATTTTTTATTTTGTAATCTTCTCAAAATTTATTTTAAACATTTATATGCTTTTTTCAATATTTTTTTGAAGTTTTCTGGTATTCTATTATCAACTTCTTTAACATATTGTTCATCCAATCCATATATTGCTTCTGCCATTCCACCAACAATGCATGCATTAGTATCAGTATCACCACCATATAATAATATTTTTTTTATTGCTTCATCAAAACTATTTGATGTAAATAGTGCATATAAACAAATATCTATTGTATCGGAACAAGTATAGTTAAATTGTTTTATTTCTTTTTCATATAATACAATATTTAATCTTTTTATAATTGCATCTTTCGAATACCCTTTTCTAGCTAAAAAGATTATCTTTGCTATAAGAGTTGCACAATTTATGGCCTCTTTACTATTATGAGACGGCATAGTTGCTAGTCGGCATTGTTCTTCAACTTCTTCTAATGTATTAAATAAGTATCCAACAGGAGCTATTCTCATCATAGCACCATTCCCACAACTTTGTGCCTCAAAAGTTCCATGCATCCATTTTACAAAACCTGGGGAAAAAGTTTTTTTAAAATATGGCATATTGGGTTTAACAAAATTTTCGTATTTTAATCCATACTCTCTCAAATTTTCTTCATACTCTTTATTATTTATTATTGCATCCATTATTGCAATAGTTAATATTGTATCATCACTAATAAAGGAATCTTTTGTTATTAATTTATCAGCAATTATAGGACTAACCTCTTTTATTTGGTCATATTCATAAATTGAGCCTGCTAAATCACCAATTATATTTCCATACATATTAATACCTCCAAATAAGCATAAAAAAAGTTGAACTCTTTAATCCAACAATCTTAGCATTTAAAACTCCAAAAAGCTGGAGTAAAATTCAAAAATGGTCGGGAAAACAGGATTTGAACCTGCAACCCCTTGGTCCCAAACCAAGTGCTCTACCAAGTTGAGCCATTTCCCGATTTTATGGTGCGCCCGAAGGGATTCGAACCCCTGACCTTTTGGTTCGTAGCCAAACACTCTATCCAGCTGAGCTACGAGCGCATATATAGAAACATATACACATCACAATGGTGGCTCTGGGCGGAATTGAACCACCGACACAAGGATTTTCAGTCCTCTGCTCTACCGACTGAGCTACAGAGCCAAAATAAGATGGCGGTCTCGACGAGGTTCGAACTCGCGATCTTCTGCGTGACAGGCAGACGTGATAACCACTACACTACGAGACCAAAATGGTTGCGGAAGCTGGATTTGAACCAACGGCCTTCGGGTTATGAGCCCGACGAGCTACCAAACTGCTCCATTCCGCGATATTATTAATGGCGGAGAAAGAGGGATTCGAACCCCCGCGCCGTCACCGACCTCCCGGTTTTCAAGACCGGTCCCTTCAACCAGACTTGGGTATTTCTCCACAAAACAATGGTGCCTAAGGCCGGACTTGAACCGGCACGGGATTTGACTCCCGCAGGATTTTAAGTCCTGTGCGTCTACCAATTTCGCCACTCAGGCACATTACAATCATCAAAACATAATGACTATTACATTATAATATAATTTTAAAGTTTTGACAATACTTTTTTGAAATTTTGTTAAATTTTCAAAAAAACCTTTAAATACTTAAAGGTTTTAACAACAAAATGGTGTCCTGTACAGAACTCGAATCTGTGACCCTTTGATTAAAAGTCAAATGCTCTACCAACTGAGCTAACAGGACATAAAATGGCTGCCTCGGCTAGATTCGAACTAGCGCATACCACAGTCAAAGTGTGGTGCCTTACCGCTTGGCTACGAGGCAACATCTCAAAAAGTGGTGGAGAGAGGTGGGTTTGAACCACCGAACCCGAGGGAACAGATTTACAGTCTGCCGCGTTTGACCACTTCGCTACCTCTCCGTATGGTGCCGAAAATAGGACTTGAACCCACAACCTACTGATTACAAGTCAGTTGCTCTACCAATTGAGCTATTTCGGCAAATGGTGGGCGATATAGGACTCGAACCTATGACCCCCTGCTTGTAAGGCAGGTGCTCTAACCAACTGAGCTAATCGCCCACGTGTCAACATAATTAAATATAACATTTATTATTATGTATGTCAATAGTATTTGTCAATTTTTTTACTTTTTAGATATTCTTTTATCCAAAAATTCAACCTTATACCTAATGTTTTAAAACCACTCTTTGTTTCTACAATATATTTATCGTTTAATTTTGAAACATTTCGATAGTCTAAGTTTTTAATGCTTAGTTTCAAGTGATAATTATTACTATCTACACTCAAAATTTTTACTTTTATTCGATCTCCTATTTTTACATATGAATTTATATCTGACACAAATTTATCAGATATCTCTGAAATATGAATTAAACCAGAGTAATAATTATCAAATTTTACAAATATACCATATTCTGTTATTCCTGAAACTGTGCCAACTGCAATTTTTCCTTCTTCATATTTCATAATACCACCACCAAAATTATACCATATATATATAATTTTGTCTTTACTATTTTTTAAATTTCTAATATAATGATTTAGGTGATATTATGTCTGATGAACAAATTATTATTGATACTATTAACAAGATTAGGCCATTTCTAATAAGTGATGGTGGAAACATTGAATTCATTAAATATGAAAATAACATTGTTTACATTAAACTTTTAGGTGCTTGTAGCCATTGCGCATTAATTGATTACACAATTAAAGATACCATTGAAATGGCAATTAAAGAAATGGTTCCAAAAGTTCAGGCCGTTGAAAATATAGATACTAATTGAGCCAATCTATTTTAGGAACATCAATGTACAATTTCATTAAATTGTACATTTTTTTTATATATTTCTCATAATTTAAATTATTCAATAATAATTTATTTATTTCCTCAACATCGATTTTTCCAAAAAATACATCTTCATAAATATCCAATTGTAAACTAGGAAATAGCATTCTAACAAAAAGAAGATACTTTTCAAATTGTCTAAGACTGCCACTTAAAAAAAATTCAATCTCATCATATACATCTATACCAAGTCTTATTTTAGATTTCAAATATTCACATACATCTCGAACACGATAATCAATTATAAAATTTAATGGATTGTAAAAATCATCAAGTGTAGTAATAACTTCCAGTCTTTTATGACTAACAGACAAGATTTTAACATCATATGTATATTGTTCAAAAGCCTGAATAGCATTTTCTGCCACCCCTTCAAAATAACAAAAACTGCTAATTGCTTCCTTATACTTTTTTCCATATTGGCTTATTTGATATGCAAAATAATCTATTTTTTTCTTCCAAAGGTCTCCCCATTCAACCCTTAATAAACTTTTATAATCCCATTCGTTTAAGGTTGCATCTGAAAATTTAATTATATCTCTCAGAGTTATCAATTCCTTTGAAGTAATATTTTTTTTCATCAAAATATATTTTTTATAACCTATAGTTGTTATCAAATTATCATCTTTATTTGGAATTATAATATGGCAATGTATTCTTTTCACATTATTTAAATAATTACTTAAACTATATAGTTCAGTTATTTCTTTATCTGTACGATTAGTTTCACAAAAAACATAAGAATAAGATTTATATAAAAAATGGTATTCATTATTAATATTGGTAATATGTTCCACATCTAAATTATAATAATATTTTAAATCATTTTTCATATATTTCACCATTAAATATTATGCCAAATATTGTTAAAAATGAAAAAAGCATAATCAGTTGTTAATTATGCTTTTTAACATTTCTAATTTATTTCTATAAATTTCAATTTCTGACTTTAACTGTTTAACAAGTTCAACTTGCTCTTTATACAGTCTTTGATAATCATTATCATCAACTATTGGGTTAGCCTCACTTAAAATTTGATTATTTTCCATAGTGTTTTGTTGTTGTGTTGCGCCATCTACCAAAGCATTAGGAATTTCAATAGCCCCTTCTGTGCTAGAAGATAAGTCATTATTATAATTATCAACATTGCTGATCGTATCGACATTTATTGAATTTGTTGCCATTTCATCGTTGTTTTTCACAATATTTTCAAGTTTTTTCTGTTCAAAATATGGTTGATTTTGTTTTAAAAATTCAACATACTTAGGCATCAACTTTAACGCTTTTGATCCGAAAATTTGAATTCCCTCAAGAACATTATAATCTAAGTCACGTATAGGTAGACCCTGATTATTACGATTTGCATTTACAATATTCTTAATAATAGTGGTAACATTTCCCCAATCTAAATCGTCAACCGCATTGGCACTTATTTTACCACTATTTCCAATTTCTACCACACGAATTATAACATGTCCTTGCTCATCTGGAATATTATTATCATCACTATATATCAAATATTGCTTATCTCCAGATTGAAAAAAACGTATCAATTCAATCGGAGTTCCATTACTAGTTAATATGTCAATTTTCATATTATACCCTCCTTATTCTTTCATATACAATGATAACAAAAAAAGTTTTATTTTTCAATATTTTTTTATATAAATTTGATTTTTGTAAAGAAATAGAAAAAAGTGCACAAAATGTGCACTAAATAATTCTATTGTTTAAATACTATTAGTATTTAGGCCTAGCCTCAACTAATTTTCAGAAATAATTATACCTATTTTTTTCGTCTTTGATACATACTCAACTTTTGCATCATTTCCATCAACTTTCACATCAACTTCATATTCACCAGCCAGATATCCAGTCAAATCAATATATGCATTAATATCCTCTGCTGTAATTTTATCAATAACAGATTTTACACCTTTAACATTTACTGTAACAGTTGAATCACTCTCACTTTTAACCTGAACATTATACCTAGAATCCAAATTAATTGCATTAATTCTTACATTCGGTATATCTACATCTGTAGATTCTGCAACTTGCACTTTTACACTTATTGTATTAATACTCATTGATCTAATGCCAACTGGTTTTACTAAATCTATCTTATATTGGTGAGTATCCTTCAAATTAGAAACATCAACCTCTACAGGAATAGATGAAATTTTATCTAATGATGCAGAATCACCATAAATTATTACATTTGTATCACTTTGTTCAATTGAAGCAATAGCAAGCCCAAATGATACATTTCCTTTTGGAATAACCTTTATAGGAACTTCTTTGCTTGGAGAAGATATAGTCACATTTACATCTATTTTATTTGGAACCAATTCTACATCAATAACATTTCCATTATTATCATAAGCTTTTAAAGGAACATCTTTTATAACGGCCTGTCCGACCTCTTGTTTAGCAAGATTATCCAAATCGACTAAGGCTTTTACTGTTGATACTTGTTTAATTTGGTAATCTGCTCCTTTAACAATAACCCTATCACTATCCACATTAATATCTTCAATAGTCAATTTAGAATCTAATTTTTCCTTGTTTAAAACATCCATTGTTAAGATTTTTGTTTCAGATACTTTTGGATAAATAATTACCGTTGCTACGGAAGGATTAACCTTATAATCGATCGAACCATTACTTTGACTATATTTCAAATTAATCTTATGTTGTCCTGGCTTTAATCCTGTCAAATCAACCCTAACTTCATGGGAAAGTGATTGTTTAGCAATATACAGATCTGTTTTACTACCAATTAAAGTAATATCAACTGTTTCTGGAAGTCCCTCAACAACATATGCTTCCTCATTATACAAGACATTTACTGGTTGACTTTTCAAAACTTCAGCCGAGCTCTCATTAAAAACGATTATTTTTTGATCAATTATTATAAAAATAATGATTGATAGAAAAAGGGAAATAAAAAGAAGAGTATTAGCTTTTGAAAGCCACGTTTCCATTTTTCTTCCGGATTTGTCAAAACCACCAGTTAATTTAATAACAAATTTTGTTACAGGAACAACTATTTTTTTATCAATAAAGTTCCATATTTTTTTCAAAAACTTTTTAACTATTTTCATTTTCTTGTCCCTCCTTAACATCAGAGCTTTCATCAGAATCTATAAAGATAGTTTTTTTAGGGCGCAATTCATCTAGCAGCATCATTTTAAAATCATCAATTGTCAAATTATAATGCAATTCACCATTTATTGCCATTGACAATCTTCCTGTTTCTTCTGAAACAATTAATGATATACAATCAGATTCTTCAGAAATTCCAAGAGCAGCCCTATGTCTAGTGCCTAACCTTTTACTAATTTTCAAATTATCACTTGTTGGAAAAACTGCTCCTGCACTAGTAATTTTATCTCCCTGAATTATTACGCCACCGTCATGTAATGGATTATTAGGAAAAAATATTGAAATTAAAAGATCACTAGAAATATCGGCATATATTTTTTTGGACTTTTCTATATACTCACTTAAACTATTATCACGTTCAATTACTATTAATGCACCAATTCTGGAACGTTTTAAGTATTCAACGGCCTGTGTAATTTCATAAACTACCTTTTCCCTTTCATCGACAGTCAAAACCTTATGACGCCCTAGCAATTGACTACGGCCAAGCTGTTCAAGAACATTTCGTATTTCTGGCTGAAATATTACGATTAAAGCAAGTGGACCCCACTCAATAACATAGTTAAGTAAAAAACCAATTGTTACCAAGTCCAAAAGATCACTAACTACTTTAAGTGCCAAAATGAACAAAATACCCTTAAAAAGCATTATCATTTTTACATTCTTTCTTAAATTTTTAAGTATATAATATAATACCATCCATACCAGTAAAACATCTATAATTTTCTTTATTAAAGATACAACACTATCAAATGTCATAAATACCTCCTATTTTTACGCACAAAAACGATGCTAAAACTTCCAAACATCGTCGTCATCAATATCTTGTTGAAGTATGTTATTGTGCATAGTACTATCGTCTTTTATTTCGGAAAAGTTTCCATCGTTATTTTGAATTGTACCATTTTCTTTTTCTTCTGTTTTAAGATTATTTTCTCTTTCAGTTTCGGCAATAATATCTTCTACCATTTCTTTTAATTTTGAGTAGCTAATTTGCATAGTATCATCTAAATTTTGCATATTATTAACTTCTTTTTCATCCTTAATACTATCATCCTTTTCTCCAACAAATGCATCTATTTTTTTATTATCTTGATGATCATGAATTTCACCAAATTCGTCTTTATTGGAATTTAAAATAGTATTGTCACTACCGAAATCTTTGGGATTGGGATCTTCTACAAACTCTGTGTTTAAAGAATTATTTATATTTTTTAACAAATTTTTTTCTTTTTCATCTTGATCAAATGGCATATTATTAATCTTGTTAATATCATCATACAAAGTTTTATTAACAGGTTCACTTATAAAAGAATTCTTATTTAGATTTTGAGTATTAGTTTTACTGCTATCATCAAAATCTCCAATTTTAGAAATAACATCATCATTAATTGTTTCAGCTTCGTTAAAACTATTTTCTTCGTTTTTCAATTGCTGCTCTGAATAATTTAGTTCATCATGATTATCTGAAAAATTCTTATTATTAGTCGTTTCACCATGATTATTTTCATTAGCACTATTCCTACTTGAATTATTGATTAAAGCGTTAAATTCACTATTTTCCATATTCTCTTCATCATCGTTAATATTCTTATTGGAATCACCAATGGAAGTCCACATATTATTAAAAGGTTCTTCTAATTTATCAGTTTCGATGGCAATTTGATTTGACTGAATATCATTATTTGTAATTGCTGAATCCTCAGCTATTGGTTTGATTAATTCTTCTTCAGGTCCAACGTAATCTGACTCAACATTTTTTGTTTCTGATTGGTTAGTTTTTGATTGATTAGTTTTTGGTTGATTAGTTTTTGGTTGATTAGTTTCAGTTAAATTATTTGCATAAATATAATTACTGGTTTCATCAATTTCATGCACATAGTCAGATTGTTCACTATCTTTAGTAATAATTTCAGGTGCTTGCATATCTTGTTTTTTCTCAATAATATTCTGTTTTTCCTTAGCTTTATGATTACTTTTTGTTGGCAAAAGTTTTTTCTTATCTGCCACAAAGCCAATAATTGCTAGTACAATTACTCCAAATCCAACAATAAACCATATATAATATTCAACAATGAAATCAAGTATCACATCTGTATTCATCTAATACCCCTACTTTCTTTTTCTATAATATCATGTTTTATAAATAAATTCAACTTTTTATTTTATTGTTATTTTAAATTTGAAGTGCAACAAAGTTGCATTGAAAAAGACATATGAATAATCTATAATATCTATTTGCAA
>CAKOTD010000032.1 GCA_934120015.1 uncultured Bacilli bacterium | reverse complement strand
CATTACTATTTCTGATAAGTGTAAGTCTTTATATATTTTATCTTATCTAAAAACTTTTCTCCTTGATAATTATTCATGTAATCACCCAAGTTAATTATACAATAAAAGTATATAAATATCAAATTTTATATACTTTTATTTACAATATATTATCATGTTTTGGATTAACTATAATTCACCAAAATAAGTATACGGTTATTCGTATACTTAGGCTCTAATTTTTCTACTGGGGAGCTAATTTTTAATAAACTTATAGAAAATAAGGGCTAATCCCTTATTTTTTACATTTATAATTTTTTTACTTTTTTTGTGACTGATAACTTTTATTTTTTCATTTTTTTCTATTTCTATCTTTTTTAGAAATTCCACTTATTTTACCATTTAAAATATACATTGTTCTTAACCTAAAGAACTTAAAATTTCTATATCCAAATCCAACTCTTTTTATTACTTTTATTTTATTGTTTAACCCTTCGGTAAATCCATTTGAAAATCTTTTGTCTATAAATGAATTTATTATATACGGTAGCCAGTTACTAATCGTTTTAGATGCTTCTTCAAATTCCGTTAATCCAGAACCTTTGCACACATTAATCCATTCTTTTATTTCTTCTTCTGCATGTTCATAATCACTATAATTTAATAAATCTAAAAATAATTCTTTTAATACATATCCTTGATATAACTCTCTATTTATATTTAATAAATCTTCTCTTAAATCATATTTTAGTATATCTACCATATGTTTATTTTTATATCTCTTTGTATATGTAAACCAATCTATTTCATTACTATATTTTCTAAGTAATGTCACATTCTTTTTATTTTTCAACATTCTATATTCTTTACTATTATATCCATATTCTTTTTGTAATCTTATTCTAATCTTATCTAGCGCATCCATTATATATCTGGTATAATGAAATCGGTCAACCACATATTTTGCTTTAGGGAACATTATTTGTGTGACCAATAAATATGGTTCGTACATATCACTTATGACGAACTCTACTGAGTGCCTATTATTACAATGCGTAAAGTATTGTATTAGGTACTCTTTTTTTCTTTCTGGTAATATATCTAACGCTTTTCTATGTATTGGATCATTTATTATAAAAGCGTATTTTCCTTCATTTGTATCTGCTTTAAATTCATCAAATGATATTACTTTTGGTAAGTTTCTAATATGTTCTGGATATTCACTCATTGCAGTTAATAATATATTTCTGACTGTATAACTTGAAATATTATTTATTTTAGCTATATATTTAATACTTAAATTATAATTGAGTAAATCCTTTAATACTTTTTGTTCCAATTTATTTGATATAGTTTTTCCTTTTTGATTTAAATCTACTTGTTCAGTAAATTTTTTATTACATTTATGACATATAAATCTTTTTTTTATTATATTAACTTTAGTATCCTGTTCTATTACTTTTAAATATTTAACTTCTATTGGTTTCAATTTATCATGAATACTGCTTGTATATTCTTTGCATACCGGACATTTATCCTTTTTATTTTTACTTTCTACACAAATTACTTTTATCATTTTTTTATTTTCACTTCTTTCTTCAATCTTCATTATTTTGTAATTTTCAAGTCTTAATAAGTTCTCTAAATCTTTCATTTTTCACCTCCCATCTTAGCATTTTATTATACACGAAAAAGAGATAATATTTTTCATATTATCTCCCCACTAAAAATTGTTGTTTTATCATAAAAACTCCCCAGTAAAAATTCTAAAAGGGAGTTTTTTACTCCCCACTAGAAATTCTAGAGCCTATACTTACTAAACAATTACTATTTATTATTTATTTGATTCATTACTTCAGTTGCAAAATCTTCTTCTTTCTTTTCAATTCCTTCACCAACTTCATAACGAACAACTTTTTCAATAGAACAATTATTTTCCTCTAAGTATTTTGAAATAGTTTGTTTATCATTTTTAATAAATGATTGTTCTTCTAAACAAATTTCTCTAAAGAACAATTTATTTAACTTTCCATTAACAATTTGTTCAACCCTCTCACTAGGAGTTCCATCATTTATAACTTGTTCTCTAATGACTTCAGCTTCATGTTCTACTTCAGCAGCAGGAACATCATCTCTTTTTACATATTTAGGTCTCATAGCAGCAGTTTGCATAGAAATATCTTTTGCTACTTCTTCATTCAACCCATTAATTACTGATAATACAGCAATTCTTCCACCCATATGGATATAAGCACCAAATGTTTGATTATCATTTTTAGTAACTTTTTCAAATCTCCTAAAACTTAATTTTTCACCAATTGTAGCAGTTTTGCTGATAAGTAATTCTTCAATTGTTCCTTCAGGTGTAGCTAATTTATTAGCTTCTTCCATTGTTTTTACATCACTATTAATAAGTGTATTTAACATAGTATTAAGTAGGCTTTTAAACTCTTCATTTTTAGCAACAAAATCTGTTTCAGAATTAACTTCTATGATAACAGCATTATTTCCTTGTACTAAAATACCAGCTAAACCTTCTGCTGCAATACGATCTGCTTTCTTTGCAGCTTTTGAAATTCCTTTTTCTCTAAGCCAATCAATAGCAGCATCTAAATTAGCATTCGTAGCTTCTAATGCTTTTTTGCAATCAAGCATACCAGCACCAGTTTTTTCTCTTAATTCTTTTACTAAACTAGCAGTAATCATTTTTACTCTCCTCTTCCTAGAAATAAAGATGATTTTTAAAAATCATCTTTAATATTTATTTTAAAGCATCAATTAATTCAGCTTTTTTCATAGTTGAATAACCTTTAATGTCTTTTTCTTTAGCCATATCACGAAGTTCAGCAACTGTTAATTTTGTTAAATCCTTTGCTTCTTCCTTCTTTTCTACGTTTTCTGCTTTTTCAATCTTTTGTGTTTTTTCAACTTTTTCTACTTTTTGATTTCTATCTTCTCTTTTTACAAACTTATTATTTTTGTTATCTCTTTTATCGTTTGGACGATATTGTCTATCTTCTTTTCTTTTTACAGAATCAACTGCTTTTTGCATTATTTCTTCGCCCTTTTGTTTATCATCTTCTCTAACATAATCAACAATTTTTCCACCATTAGCTTCTACAATTGCATTAGCCATTACACCAGTTATCAATTTAACAGCACGAATTGCATCATCATTACCAGGAATAACATAATCAACCATATCAGGATCACAATTAGTATCTACAATACCAAATACTGGAATATGTAATTTACGAGCCTCTTTAATTGCAATATCTTCTTTTGAAGGATCTACAATAAATAAAGCATCTGGTAATTTATGCATATCACGAATACCACATAAAATTGTATTTAATTTGTCATATTCTTTCTTTAAACCAATAACTTCTTTTTTTGGAAGTAAATCAAATGTACCATCTTTTTCCATTTTTTCTATTTCTTCCATACGTCTTACACGATTTCTAATTGTTTTAAAATTAGTTAAAGTTCCACCTAACCATCTTTCAGTTACATAATATGAATTTGAACGAATTGCCTCATCTTTGATAGCTTCTTGTGCTTGTTTTCTAGTTCCAACAAATAAAGTTTTTCCTCCATTTGCAGCAATCTTATTTAAAGCAGCATAAGCTTCTTCAATTTTCTTTGCAGTTGTTTGTAAATCAATAATATAAATGTCATCTCTTGATGTAAAGATATATTCTTTCATCTTTGGATTCCATCTTTTTGTTTGGTGTCCGAAATGTACACCAGCTTCAAGTAAATAACTCATTGACACTACAGCCATTAAAATTCCTCCTTTTGTTATTTCCTCCAACATATCTTCTTTAAACACCACCAATAAGGCACTAGGCATTTAAATCCATGTTGTGTGTTTTTGAAAAAGCACTTATAGTATATCACTAATCATATGATAAAACAACATTTTTTATTACTTTTTAAACAAAATAGCATTCATTTTTTAAATAATTTGCCTTTGAAAGAAACTATTTAACTTTAATACTAATAAGGCCAAAGTCATTGTATTAATGCTTTGGCCTTATTTTACTCTTTGATATTTAAATCAAGTTTCCCTACAAATTTTATATATTGAGGCTTCCCTCTCTTAATTGCAAACCCAAAAAAAGGCTGTATATCTAACTTCATTTCAGGAATCTTTTGGGAAATCTTAATTACAAATTGATTATCAATTCCATTTCCGATCCAAATACCATTTGAACTATCAACACATTTTTTATACCATGAATCAAATTCAAACTTCTTAAGTTTATCAAATGTATCAATAATTATAAAATTTATAAAATCTAAATCTTGACCACTTTCAAAAAATGTATTAAATCTATTTTTGTTATCATCACTTAATTTTGATTTGAAAGATTCTATACCTATAATGAAACAAAGTATTCTCTTTAGTGGCTTATTTTTTAACTCACTATTTTTGTATAATTCTTTTTGCACTTCAATAAAATCACATAAACTATTAAACACTTCATTAAAGTTATCATTTGAATATTTATAATATTTTTTATATCTATCATCAACTTCAAATTTTTCAGTATTTATAACAAATATTGAATATTTATTTAAAGATAGAGCTTGATTAATCAATGGATTTAAACACCTAGATAAATCTTCTAATTCCACACCAGTGTATAAATTAATATAGTCTTTAGTAAAATCATATTTTTCAATACTCAAATCATTTTTGTTTAAGCCTAGTATTAGTTCATTTCCTTTACCATACTCATTCTTAATATCTTTATAAGTTACTATTTCTGGTAATGTTGGAATAGGTTTAGCTTTCTCAGTATATTTCTGAGAATACTTTAGGCATTCATTTTTAACAAACTCTGGAATCTCTTCATTTAAAGCAACAGAAGCTGTTTGAAACTCATATGCATGATCAAACTTAACAATTCCTCTACCAAATATCTTACTAGGATATGTTTTTTCTACATTTCCTAATATAGTTGTATAATCATCATTGGAATTTTGCTGCAACGAATAAATTTGTTGAAAATTCTGTTTCAATTTAAATCTTACACCATTAGGAGTACTAACTGTTATAACAAAATAAATTCCATATTTAATGCATTCTCTTGTAATAATATTTAATAAATCGTCATATTCAGGGTAATTTTCTTGGTAAGTTTCATAATTATTTATTATTACTGCTATGCTAGGAATTATTTTACCAGAATTTTTGCAATATGTTTCATAATCCCCATTATATTCATAAAACAATTTTTTTCTATCATCGATTTCATCTTCAAGCATCTTATATAGATTATTTATTTCTTCTTTATCATCAATATTTAAGATATTTCCTACATTTGAACTATCTTTGAACATTTTCAATATTTCTGCTCCAAAATCCAGAATATAGAAATTGATTTCCGAAGGAGTATAAAGTAACATTGATGAATAAATTAAAGTAATCAATAGATTTTCTTTACCAGAACCAGCAGCCCCATAATACAATGCATTACCATCTTTTCCTAATGGGAGTGTTAATAAATGTTGTTCTTGCCTGCTTGGAACATCGTATTCACCAACAACTAATTCAACAGCATATGATTTTTTTTCATAATTATACTTTTTCATCAAATCTTCAAGATTAACATATGCTGGAATCTTTGGTTGCCATAATGGTCTAACCTTTATCTGTTCTTCCGCAGCTGTCTTATATAAGTATGAAAGAATATTAGGCAACTCTTCACCTTTAGACTCAATAACCTGTTTTTTTCTTGTCTCCACAGTTTTTATTGGATAGCCAATATTATTTATAAAATTTATATTAGTATCTATTTCCTTCTTTATAGTTTTTGAAGGAAAATATTTAGCACCTGCCCATGCAGCTTGCCCTAATATAAATATTTCATTATAACCAACTTGGAAATAAAACCTACCCGTATTTTTCAAAAAGGCAGCATCTGGACATTTTATAACCTCGGTACTATCAGACTTTTCTTGAACACGCAAGCAAACTCTAAACCTAGTATTACTCCAAATTTGCTGATCAACAACACCACTTGGTTTTTGAGTTGCAAGTATTAAATGAACACCTAAACTTCTACCAATGCGTGCTGTACTTATTAATTGAGTCATGAATTCTGGTTGCTCTTTTTTCAATTCAGCAAATTCATCAGATATAATAAATAAATGAGAAATAGGTTCATCAACTATACCATCTCTATATAATCTCTGATATTTATATATATCAATTGTACTTTCACCAGAAACATCACGGGCTTTATTAAATGCTGCTTGTCTTCTTTTTAATTCACTCTCAATAGATGCAAGTGATCTTTTGATTTCATTAGCATCCAAATTGGTTATAGTTCCAACTAAATGTGGTAACTTAACCCCGCTGTTATTTTCAAATGCTCCAGCAAGTCCACCTCCCTTATAGTCAATTAATATAAACTGAACTTCATAAGGATGATAGTTTATTGCCATGGATAGTATATATGAAATAATAAATTCTGATTTACCACTACCAGTCATACCAGCAATCAATCCATGTGGACCATGAAATTTTTCATGTAAATCAATACTTATCTTTTCTCCATTTTTACCATAACCAACAGGGGCCCCTAAAGATAAAATAGGATTATTCTTCTTCCACCTGTTTGATGCATTCAATTGTTCTACTTCTCCAACATCATACATTTCAAGAAAACTTAATTTTTCAGGAATCTTTCCATCATCATTATCACTAAACTCTATAGGAATATTAGAAAGCATCTCTGCACACTTATATAGATTTATTGGTGTTACAAAATCTATTTTTAATTTTTGTGGTGTCTCATTATAATGACTTGTTAAAAATTCACAATTATCATTTTCTATCTTAATAAAGGTTTTACATTGATCTGGTATATTAGAAATTTTGTCATTTAAAATGAGCAAACTAAATCCATAATTTTTATCACATTCTAGTATTTTTTTAATTAAATCAAAATTTCTAACGCTTTTGATAGAGTCAGTTACAATAAGATAAATTGGTTTATTTTTTCTTACATCAACTTGACTATTTGCAAAATTCTCTACTCTTTTATTAAAAACTCTTTCTAAATTATAACATACTTCTTTATAATCATCATTATCAACTGCAAAATATCTTATTTCTTTATCATTACTAAAACAATGTGGTAAAACTTTACAAAATTGCCATTCATCCATTTTTTCTTTATTAGTAAACACAGCTATCTTTAAATCATCATAACTAGAAAAAGCAATTATTTGTAACAATAATCTTCTTGTGTATTCGGTTATATCACTACTTTTTCCTACAATAGCAGAAATATTATTTTCTAAGAATGAATAAGGAAAAGGAGCACTTTGTAATGTTTTAGGTTCACTTCCTAGTTTACTGACAATACTCTTTAAATTATCCTCTTCCATAGAAAAGTGTTCTTCTGGATATGTAATATTAATTTTCATTGGATAATCACCATATCCTAAATTAACCATTAAAAAATCATTATCACTAATTCTCCTCTGCCACAAAGCTGTTTGGGTATTTAATATAATTTTTTGACATTCATCTAATGAAGGATAGCTATTCATTAATATTTGTTTTTGTTTTATTAATCCTTCTGAAATAATTTTCCTTTTTGAATCAATATATTCAGTATATTTTTTTTGTCTTTTCTTTTCTAATTTCTTTTGCTTTCTTTTATTATACACTCTCATTATAGAAGGCCAAATAAAGACGCTTGCAAACATAGCTCCACACATAATTAAAGAAGGCATAGCAGATTGAATTGTGTTTCTACCACTTGTTACATTATTAATTGCTGTATATCCTGATACAAGTGAAGTCATACTCATAGTAAGCATTGGACCAATTGTAAGAAGTGCCGATGTATCTTCCTTCTCTTGCTTTTGAGGTGGTGCATCTACATTAATTTTTAATTCTTCTATTTCAGATATAAATCTAGGTTTTTTATGGAAATAATTATCATCATTATATAGTTTCATATCAATAATGTCATTATCTTCTGTATAACTTTCATTTTCAGAAGGAATATTTTGTCCCATAATTCCATTAAACATAATACTATTAGCTGGATTATTTATAATTAAATAAAAGACTCCATTATATTTAATTGGTATAATCTTTAAACCCATAATAAATATAATATCACCATATTCTAATGACTTTTCTCCATTAATTCTACTATTATTAACATAAACACCATATTTACTATTATTATCAATTATTTTAAATTGACCACCATTTATATCAATCTTAGCACTTAAATCTTCTAAAATTCTATATACAACATTATTAGTCATATTAGACCCAATAGTTATAGTATTATTAGTAGTAACATCATACATTAAATAGCTTTTATCATATATTGGTAAAGCGTAAATAATTCTTACTTCACCTGTATTTTCACTTTTCAAACTATAAAATTTATATTCTTCTAAAATAACTATAGGTTGTAAAACTCCATTACTATATATACCAACATCATTATTACTAACTATCTTCCATCTATTATTGTCAGGCTCAATATTAATTAAATTTCTTTCAATACCATTCTCATCAAACCTAGTAATCCAATAATTTCCAATCACCTTATTTGGAAGAACAAGATATCTTATTCTTCCAAACTCAATAATTGCTATCTTCATTTTACCACCTTCTATTCTTTTTACTCAATATGTGCAATCAATTTGATTTTGCAAACTCTGCAAATGCTTCAGGACCCAAAAAATTTAAAATATTCTTTTCAAAATTTTCAAGAGTCATATTACCACTTAACTCTTTATACCCATTAGTAGCTGTAACAAACTTTGATATTTGCATGTAAACTTCTTCTGGAATTATTCCAACAGCCATTTTCTGAATATCATGAGTAACATCTGCTATATCCAGCATATTACGCCAAGGCGTTTTCTCACTATTACCATATTTTTTATATATTGTACTTTTTAATACTTGCTCATTAAATATAGATTCAATAGAATTATCTTCATTAAATCTATATTTTCTTATTTCATCAAATCCAACTGCATCAATTAGTCGTCCTGCCTCAGTTTCTACACCACCATATTTTGCCGGACTATAATTAATATTCCTTAATCTATCATAGATATCATTTCCATATCTTTTCTTTAAGGCATTTTGTGTCAAAAATTCATTAATACCTTCTTCTAATCCTACCCCTTGTTGTGATATTGTCTCCATTTTATAGTGATTTTTATCAATTGGAATAATTTCCCAATTACATTCAATCATTCCATGTTTAGAATATAAATTTCTTCCGTTTTGTATATAAATTGGATTTCTCATTGCATATGCATGATTTAATTCATGTAATGCATATGGAACATTGACAGGTACACCAAACAATTCAGCATAATTGTTATCTAATGGGATAACAAAAGCCTTATTTTCACCAACTACATTCATTTTCCTATCAAAAACAGGGCTAAATTTATAAAAAGCAGCGCCATAACTATCTAATCCTTCATTAATGATTCTAGAGTCATTAAGTTCATTATCTAATTTCTTTACAAAACTATCGTCTACCTTATCTGTAAAATATACCTTAACATCGTCAAAAACATCTATTATTTCCTTTGTTTTTCTAATGCCATAAAATTCCTCCATTGTTGAAATCAATGTATCAATAACCTTAATATCAGATTTACTATATTTGTACTTATTAGCTATAAAGTCTAACTTATTGCTTTTATATTTTTTAATTGTTTCACCTAATTCGTCTTCTAAGGCTTTTAATGATTTACTATCGAAATTTTTTACTTTCTCTTGAATTTCAATTTTCGTGTTTAAATCATCAATCTTTCTAGTCAAATTAAATCTTTCAGATCTATTTATAATTTTTTCAGGTAATTCTTTAAATACTGAATATACCTTATCAATAACTTCATCGACACCTGTCATTAACTTGACTATTGCATTCTTGGCATATATAGATTGAAATCCCAAATCATCAATAAGTTTTTTAGAACCATCGATAACAGTAACTAAATTGCCACCTTTTTTTATTTGCTTTGTTGCAATTCCCTGCTCCGATAAAGTTAAACTATAACTTTTAGCTTCGGCTTCTGATATCTGCTTATATACCAAATTACCATCAGTTCCCTTAGAAACTCCATAATAAACTAGTTCTGCTTGACCTTTATCAAACTTAAATTTTCCTTTGTTGGAAACAGCAAAATCATCCATAAACCTATACTTTAAGTTGCCTAATTGTTCCATAGTAGGCTTAATTTTTACACCTGTTACAACAATTGGTGCAATGTCAAGATTGACAAGATATTGAGCATAAGTAGGAGCCCCAGCAAACATATAAGCCTTATTATTATTATATAAGATTGGGAGACTTTTTGTTGATCTAATTTCTCCACTTTGTATAATTTTATTAGCACTATCTATATCGGTAAAATGAAGTAACCCCTCTTTCATAGCTTTTCTTGTTAATTCATCATTATTTGTTAATGAATCTAACATATATTTAGTTACACATGAAAAAAGATATTCACTGCTCTTTTGAGCTCTACAACTTTCAAAAAATTTATCAACATCTGTATCCCTTAAGGTAACGCTTGTATTTTTTGTCACTCCATTTGTATTAACATCATTTAATGTTTTATCAAAAATAACACTTTTACTATCTATAGAATTTCTTTCATTTAAAATACTATCAAAATTATGATCTGCTTCCAAATTGAATTCTTTAGTAACTTTGGCTTTATCATTGAAAAATAATTCTTCCATTTTACTTGACATATCGGTTATTTCCAATCTGGGATTTTTTATATCAAAGTTTTGATTTGCTGTTAATTTAGGACTATAGTTTATATTGTTTTTTCTAAATGGTCTGCTAATTTGATCAAAAATTATATTTTTTAAACCTTGTTCATGTACTATCTTCTTTATATTATCTGCTATTTCAACATTTGATTTAATGGAATCAACAATTCTTTCACCAGTATTATAATTTTTAGCATTTAAATCGGGTTTATAATTACTTGCCGCTTCTGCATTTATTTCTCTTACTATAGTATTGCCATTGACATCATTTTCTAATTTAAAATATACTATTTCAGCTTGCCCAGGTTCAAATTTTAATGCACCTTTATGCATGACTGCATTATCAGATAAATATCTATATGTTAAATTTGACATTTGGGCATCAGTAGGTCTTATTCTAACACCAGTTATTATATTTGAACTATCGACATTTGATGCTATTTGCTTAAAATCAGGATTCCCAGCAAACATATAAGCTTTATTGTGATCATGAAGCCATGGTGCACTTTTAGTTGCATTTAATTGACCACTCTCAATAATTTTTGATGCTGCTTCAGCATTTGTTATATGAACTAAGCCTTCATTTGCTATTTTATTATATACATTTGTGCCAGGTCTTATCTCAGCATCTACATACTTACTTAAGGTTAAATAAGGTAATGAAGAGACAACATCTTTTGATAAGGTAATGCCTTCAATAGTTTTATCAGATATATCTTTCACTCTTTGTCTTATTTCTGATACTAATGATTTTTGACTTGATATATCATTTATTTCCGCTAATGTTTTATCAAAAATAACACTTTTACTATCTATAGAATTTATTTCATTTAAAATACTATCAACATCATAATCTGCTTTTGGTGTTTCTACTCCAGCGTCTTTTAATGTTTTTTCTAGTGAATTTATTTCATTTT
>CAKOTD010000031.1 GCA_934120015.1 uncultured Bacilli bacterium | reverse complement strand
TATACAATAAGACATAATAAAAACCTATAAAGTAGGTCTCTTTTTTTTAGAGTCCACTTTATAGGTTACATTTTAATAGAATGTAATTTCTTTTTTTTGTAAATATGTGTAAAATGTCGAAATAAAATATATAATAATAATTGATTAAAGTTAATTTGTTATGGTATAGTAGTATTGTTGTGAATAAAAAGGAATAGGAGATATTATGACTGAAGAAGGATCAAATAAAATAATAATTGCTACATATATCACATTAACTTTTTTAATTATTGGAAGTTTTGTTGTTGATTTTCAATTAATAGATGCATTATATATAATTTCAGTAGCTATTTATTTTATAAGATATATGATTAATAGAAAGATGGAGAATTGTACAAAATAGTATAATTTTTTTTTAGATTTGATACTATCTTGTTTAGGTATTGACGAGAAATAACACATATGATAAAGTAATTTGGTATTAAAAAAGATGTAAATATGTAGAGGTGTAAAAATGATTATAGATACACATTGCCATTTAGATAAAGAATATTATGAAAATATTGGAGAGGTAATTAATAATTTTACCAATGGAATTATGATAGCTAGTGCTGCAAGCATTGATAGTAATTACGAAGTTTTAGAACTTGCAAATAAGTTTTCTAACGTATATTGTACACTTGGCATTCATCCAGACTATGCAAATTATGACTATAGAGAATGTTTAGATTTTATAGAAAAAAATATAAATAACAAAAAAGTTGTTGGTATAGGAGAGATTGGACTCGATTATCATTATGATGGTTATGATAAGATTAAACAAATTCAATTATTTGAAAGACAAATTGAATTGGCAAAAAAATATAACAAAACAATTGTTGTTCATACTAGAGATGCAGTAAATGACACTTATGAAGTATTAGATAAACTGAAGGCAAATCAAGTAAACATTACTATTCATTGTTTTTCAGAAAGTTTGGAAATGGCTAATAGATTTATAAAACTTGGCTGTAAACTAGGAGTAGGTGGGGTTGTTACTTTTAAAAATGGAAGAAAGTTGAAGGAAGTTGTAGAAAATATTGATATTTCTCATCTTTTGTTGGAGACTGATAGTCCTTATTTAGCACCAGAACCGTTACGAGGAACACGAAATGAACCTAATAATGTATATCTAGTTGCTGAAAAGATAGCTCAATTAAAAAATATGAGTATTGATGATGTTATAATGAAAACATATAAGAATAGTGTTAAACAATACAATATGGAGGTTTAGTATGCATTACACAGAAATTAAAAAGCAAATAGAGAAAAATGATTTTGCTTTTAAAAAAAAGTTTGGACAAAATTTTATAATTGATGAAAACATAATAAAATGTATTATTGATAAATCAAATATTGATAAGGATACATTAGTAATAGAAATAGGACCAGGAGCAGGTTCATTAACAAGTTTTTTAGTCCAAAATGCTGGTTTTGTTCTTTGTTATGAGATAGATACAACATTAACTCCTATTTTAAATGAAAATTTAAAGAATAAAGAAAATTATAAAATTATATATGAAGATTTTTTAAAAGCGGATATAGTTTCAGAACTGAGCAAATATGATTATAAAAAAATATATGTTGTAGCTAACTTACCATATTATATTACTACACCAATAGTTGTAAAATTAATTGAAGATAAAATAGATATTGATAAAATTGTTATAATGGTGCAAAAAGAAGTTGGAAACAGATTTAAGGCAAAACCTAATTCAAAAGATTATAGTTCATTGTCTATCTTTATAAATTATTACTTTGATGTTCAAAAAATTATGGATGTAAGTAAAAATGTATTTATACCAAAACCTAATGTTGATAGTATAGTTATTTTAATGGAAAAAAGGAAAAGTAAAATTAGTGTAAATAATGAAACTTTATTTTTTAAATTAATAAGAGATAGTTTTAAACAAAAGAGAAAAACGCTTAGAAACAATTTAAAAGATTATGATTTACAAAAGATAGAAAGAATCCTTAACAATGAAGGATATAGTCTTTCAAGTAGAGCAGAGCAAATTCCAATGGAAGTATTTATAAAAATTGTTAATAATTATGAAAATTAGACATTTTAAGACATATTAAAATCTTAAAATGTTTTTTGGTGATAAAATGTATTTATATGTTAAAAATATATTGTTAGCAATAGCAACTTCTTTCTTATTACTTGGTAGTATTTTTTTTACCATTAAATTAAAATGTGTGCAGTTTCAATTTAAAAATATATTTAAAAGTTTATTTGCTAAAACAAATAGTGAAATAAGTCCTATTAAAACACTTTTATTATCAATGGGAGCTAGAATTGGTGTAGGTAGTATTGCGGGTGTTGCTTTGTCCATATATTTAGGTGGAGTTGGTACTATTTTTTGGCTTTGTGTAACTACGCTATTATCTATATCTTTGTCATTTTGTGAAACTGTTCTGGGAAATTTGTATAAAAAAAGAGATAAAAATGGAATGTATCAGGGTGGACCTAGCTATTATTTGAAATATGGTGCTGGATATAAAAAATTAGCACTATTATATGCAGTTGTTTTAATAATTAGTTATATAGGTGGATTTATTAGTATTCAAGCTAATACGATAACAACATCTGCCTTATCTTTTTATAATGTTAATAAATATTACATTGCTATAATAATAAGCATTATAACTATTTTTATAATATTTGGAGGCCTAAAAAAAATTCTAAATGTTACGAGTAAAATCGTTCCTTTTATGGCACTTTTATATATAGGGTCTTCTTTATTTATTATTATTTTGAATATTACTAAATTACCTAGCATTTTGTTATTTATAATTAAAAGTGCGTTTACATTTAAATCATTTATATATGGTTTTTTACCTATGTTTATAATTGGTTTACAAAGGGGTGTTTTTTCCAGTGAATCTGGTTTAGGTACAGGTAGTGTTGCTTCATCAATTACAACAGAAAATGATTCCGTAAAACAAGGTTATATACAAATGTCAGGTATATATATATCATTGTTTATTTGTATAACAACAGCAATCGTATTTCTATTAAGTGATTATAATCTTAATTATCTTCAAAATGTAAATGGTATTGAACTTGTACAATATGCCTTTAGATATCATATTGGTAGATTTGGTGATATTGTAGTTTTTGTTTCCATTTTTTTATTTTCCTATTCGACAATTATAACTGGTTATTATTATGGAGAAAGTGGTATAAAGTTTATAACTCAAAAAAATATAGAACAAAAGGTTTTTTTTCTAAAAATATTTACTATTATTATAGTTCTTTTAGGTTGCCTTGTTAATGCAAATATTGTATGGGATTTTGTAGATATACTTGTTTGTGTACTTGCGGCAATAAATGTATTTGCTCTTTTTATTTTAAGAAAAGATATATTTAATGAATTACAATGTTACAAAAGTAAAAAAATATGATAAAATAATTATTAGGTTGTGATTGAATGATAAATAAGCAGTGGGATATTGTGTTAAAAGATGAATTTAATAGCCCTTACTTTAGAAAACTTGGGTTATTTGTGAAAGATGAATATAGAAAAAAGATTGTATATCCAAAATATGAAAATATATTTAATGCTTTAAGGTATACAGATTATGATTCAGTTAAAGTGGTTATCTTAGGTCAAGATCCATATCATGGTGAAAATGAGGCTCATGGACTATCATTTTCTGTTACAGCAGGGGTTAGAAGACCTCCATCATTAAATAATATTTTTAAGGAATTATATGATGATTTAAAAATTGTAAGAACTAATAATGACTTAAGTGATTGGGCAAAACAAGGAATTTTATTACTAAATTCAATTATGACTGTTATTAAAGATCATCCATTATCTCATAAAGATTGTGGATGGGAAATATTTACTGATAATATTATTAAATATTTAAATAAAAGGGAAAAACCAATAGTTTTTATTTTATGGGGAAGTTATGCAAGAAGTAAAAAGTGTTTAATTACAAATCATAGACATTTGATAATAGAAAGTGCTCATCCATCTCCATTGTCTGCATCCCGTGGGTTCTTTGGAAGTAAACCTTTTTCGAAAACAAATAATTTTTTAGAAAAGAATGGTATTGAAAAGATTAATTGGTAGGAGGTAAATGATGGAAAGTGCTTATGAATTTATTGTAAATAATATAGGTTTACATTATGGTGAAACAATAGTTGCAGGTATTTCCGGTGGACCAGACTCAATGGCTTTATTAAGCATTTTGATGGAGGTAAGAAAATCACTTGACATAAATATTGTATGTGCCCATGTAAATCATAATACAGGTAGACCTGGGCAAAATGAGGAGCAAAAGTATGTAGAAAATTTTTGCCATAAAAATGGTATTACTTTCAAAACTTTAGTTATAGAAAAATATGGTGATGATAATTTTGAAAATGAGGCCAGAACAAAAAGATATAATTATTTTGAACAGTTATTATCTGAATATAATGCCAAATATTTATTTACAGCGCATCATGGAGATGATTTAATCGAAACAATTTTAATGCGTATAACAAGAGGTTCAACCCTAAGAGGATATAGTGGTTTTTCTAAAATTGTAGATAGAGGTTCATATAAAATAATAAGACCATTTATTAATTTAAAAAAAGATGAATTAATAGAATATGATAAGAAAAACAAAATAAAGTATTATATAGATAGTACAAACTTTGAGGATATTCATACTAGAAATAGATTCAGAAAATATATAGTTCCAGAATTTAAAAAAGAAGATCCTAATATTCATCAAAAATTTTATAAATTTAGTAAAACTTTACAAGAATATAATGATTACATTGACAAAGTTGTACAGAAAAGAATTAAGAAGATATATGTGCAAAATGTTTTAAATATAGAAGAATTTTCTAAAGAAGATCATATTATTCAAATGAAAATTATATATTATATCTTAGAACACATCTATGAAGATGATTTAATGCTTATTACTGATACGCATGCAGAACTTCTTTATAATCTTATTATGTCTAAAAAGGCAAACTTAAGAATTCATTTGCCAAATAATGTAATAGCAATGAAAGAATATAATATGTGTTCACTTATAAAAGAAATAGAATTAAATAATGAATATGAAATTGAGATAAATAAATTTGTTAATTTACCAAATGGAAAGAATATAGAGGTTGTAAAAAGAACAGCAATTACTAATAATAATGTTTGTAGATTAAATAGTGATGAGATTAGATTACCTTTATATGTTAGAAATCGTAAAAATGGAGATAAAATTAGTGTAAAGGGTATGCTTGGAAGAAAAAAAGTTAATGATATATTTATAGATGAAAAGATACCTCTATCAGAACGTGAAAAGTGGCCTGTGGTATTAGATGCCAATGAAAATGTAGTATGGATACCAGGATTAAAAAAATCAAAATTTGATAAAACAAAAGAAGAAAACTATGATATAATATTAAAGTATTATTAGGGAGGAAATATATGAATAAGAAAAATGTAAAAAAGGGATTACTACCTTACCTGTTTTTATTTTTAGTATTAATAGGTGTTATGTTTTTTATGAATTCGATGAATAATAAAGTAAATGTTATTTCATATGATGAATTTATAAAGAATGCTACTGCAGGAAATGTTACAGAAGTAAAAATAATTCCTAGAAGTAGGGCAAGTGTCTATGAAATAAAAGGTAAAATGAAGGGTTACGATGAAAATGAGTCGTTCTATTTTAGAGCTCCACTTTCAGAAGAAGTAATGAGTCAAGTATTAAACATTGGAACAGAAGAGGGATTTGTTATTAATACTTCTGCTGATCCAGAGTCAAGTACATTTCTACTTTTTGTAATAAATGTTTTACCAATGGTTTTAATAATTGGATTTGCTTTCTTTTTTATCACTAGACAAATGGGTACAGCAAATAAATCAATGGATTTTGGAAAATCTCGTGCTCGTTTAAGTGAAGATAGCAAAAAAGTAACATTTAAAGATGTTGCTGGATTAACAGAAGAAAAAGAGGAAGTACAGGAATTAATTGATTTCTTAAAAAATCCAAAGAAATTTCAAAAACTTGGTGCTAGAATTCCTAAGGGAGTACTGTTAGTTGGTCCTCCAGGAACAGGTAAAACACTTCTTGCAAGAGCCGTTGCTGGTGAAGCAAATGTTCCATTTTACTTTATAAGTGGTTCAGATTTTGTTGAATTGTTTGTTGGTGTAGGTGCAAGTCGTGTAAGAGACATGTTTAAACAAGCAAAGCATAATGCACCATGTTTAATATTTATTGATGAAATAGATGCGGTTGGACGTCAAAGAGGTGCCGGTCTTGGTGGTGGCCATGATGAAAGGGAACAAACTCTAAATCAATTATTAACAGAAATGGATGGTTTTGGTGCTAATGAAGGCATAATAATTATTGCTGCAACTAATAGACCAGATGTTTTAGACCCAGCATTACTTAGACCAGGTCGTTTTGATCGCCAAGTACAAGTTAATTTGCCAGATCAAAATGGACGTAAAGAAATACTTGAAGTACATGCAAGAAATAAAAAGTTTGCTAAGGGAATAACACTTGCAAACATAGCCAAAAGAACTGTAGGATTTAGCGGAGCAGACCTAGAAAATTTGCTTAATGAGGCAGCTTTACTAGCAGTTCGTAGAAATAAAGAAGTTATAACAATGGCTGAACTTGATGAAGCTCACGATAGAGTATTAATGGGTCCTGCTAAAAAAAGTCATAAATACACTGAAAAAGAGAAAAGAACAGTTGCATATCATGAAGCTGGTCATGCTGTTGTTGGATTAAAACTTGAAGGTGCAAATGATGTTCAAAAGATTACCATAATTCCAAGAGGAATGGCCGGAGGTTATAACTTAATGCTTCCAAAAGAAGAAACATACCTACAAACTAAGACTGAATTACTTCAAACAATAAGTGGATTACTTGGTGGTAGAGTTGCTGAGGAATTAATGTTTAATGAAGTAACTACAGGTGCTCATAATGATTTTGAAAAAGCAACTAAAATTGCTCGTGCTATGGTAACAGAATATGGTATGAGTTCACTTGGGCCTGTTCAATTTGAACAACAAGAAGGTAGTGTCTTCTTAGGTAGAGATTATAACAAGAGGCAAATTTTCTCAAGCCAAGTTGCATTTGAAATAGATGAAGAAATGAGAAAGATAATAGATAATTGTTATAAAGTAACCAAGAAAATAATATCAGAAAATAAAGATTTATTAGATTTAATTGCAAATACTCTTCTTGAAAGAGAAACAATTACAAAAGAACAAATTGATTATTTAGTTGAACATGGATATATGCCTGATGAAACTGAGATTTCTGATGTAAAAGAATTATCTTTAGAAGATCTTACTTTAACTGAACTTCGTGAAATGGCAAAAGAAAAAGAAATTAAAGGTTATTCAAAAATGACTAAGGAAGAATTAATTAAACAATTGGAAGAAAAATAAATTTCTTCCTTTTTAATTTTATAAATGAAATAAAAATTAATAGATTTATGTCACAAAATATGATATTATATAGTATAGATAGAAATAAGGTGGTTACATGGGAAAGGTTATTTCATTAGTAAATCAAAAAGGTGGTGTTGGTAAAACAACATCTAGTATTAATTTAGCGGCCTCACTTGGTGTTTTAAAAAAGAAAGTACTATTAGTTGATTTAGATCCACAGGGAAATACTACTACTGGTATTGGCATAAGTAAGGCTGATATTAGTAAAAGTGTTTATGATTTGCTAATTGATAATGCAACATTAAAAGAAACTATAATTAAAACGAAATTCAAGAATTTATATGTTTTACCTGCTACTATAAACTTGGCAGGTGCTGATATAGAACTTATGGAAAAAAGTAGAATGGAGCCAGGATTTGTAAAAGGTGGTCAGTTAAAAAAATATTTAGATATGGCAAAAGAAATGTTTGACTATATTATTATAGATTGTCCACCATCACTTGGAATTCTTACAACAAATGCATTAACAGCCTCTGATTCAGTTATTATTCCCGTTCAGTGTGAATTTTTTGCTTTAGAGGGTATAATGCAACTTCTTAGTACTATAAGACTTGCTCAAAAAAGTTTGAATCCAGCACTTGATATAGAAGGAGTATTGCTTACAATGTATGATAATCGTACTAATTTAGGTTCTGAAGTTGTAGAGGAAATTAAAAGCTACTTTAAAGAAAGAGTTTATGATACAATAGTTCCAAGACTAGTTCGTTTATCAGAGGCACCAAGTCATGGAAAACCAATACTTGCTTACGATCCTCATAGTAGAGGTACAGAAGCTTATTTAAATTTAGCTAAGGAAGTGATTGAAAGAAATGGAAATTAAGAAAAAAGCATTAGGTAGAGGATTAGAACAATTGTTTAATACTGAAAATTTAGATGTAGAAAGTATTGAAAAACAAATATATGAAACTGCATCTAATGAAGAAATAATAGATGTTAGATTAGATGAATTAAGACCAAATCCCTATCAACCAAGAAAAGTGTTTGATGAACAGTTACTTGATGATTTAGCAGAGTCTATTAAAGAGCATGGAGTATTTCAACCTATTATTATAAAAAAGAGTATTAAAGGATATGAAATAATAGCTGGTGAAAGACGTGTTCGTGCTAGTAAAAAGGCTGGAAAAGAAACAATTCCTGCTATTATTAGAAATTTTTCTGATGAACAGATGATGGAAATAGCCCTTTTGGAAAATTTGCAGAGGGAAAATTTAAGTGCAATAGAGGAAGCAAAAGCTTATGATATGATGCTTAAAAACTTAAATATTACGCAAGAAGAACTTTCAAAAAAAGTAGGTAAAAGTAGAAGTCATATTACAAATATTTTAGGTTTGCTTCGCTTGCCTGATGATGTACAATCTATGGTTATGTCTAATGATATTAGTATGGGACATGCTAGAGTTCTTAGTAAGTTATCTGATGAAGATGAAATTCATCATTTGGCAAATGAAATAATTACTAAGAAATTACCTGTTAGGGATGTAGAAAATATGACTAATACTACTAAAGTAGAGAAAGTTAATAAAATAAAGAGAAAAACAGATGAAAATGAATATAGATATGCTGAGGATTTACTTAGGGAAAAGTTAGATTCAAAAGTAAAAATAAAAGATAAAAAAATAGAAATATCATTTACTAACAATGCGGATTTAAATAGAATTATTGAAATAATTAATAGTGGTGATTAATTATGTATGATAAAATTTTTGTAAGAGAAATAGTTGCTCCAGTATTAATAATATTAATATCTTTTTTACTTTTTTTTGTATCAAAATCTTTCTTGAAACATTTCTTTAAAATAAAAAAATGTGTTTCTAAAAAAGAAAAAACTATTTATTTGTTAATCAATAATATTATTAAGTATTTTATTATAATAGTTGCCTTTTTAATGATTTTGGATGTTTATGGGGTTGATACAAAGACATTGGTGGCATCACTTGGTGTATTAGGCTTAGTTGTAGGACTTGCTGTTCAAGATATTTTAAAAGATTTCATTTCAGGAATGTTCATTATTTTTGAAAACCAATATTGTATAGGAGATACAATTGGTATAAATGACTTTAAAGGAGAGGTAATTTCTCTTGGGCTAAAAACTACTAGGATTAAAAGTTATACTGGTGAAATTAAGATAATTCCAAATAGGAATGTAACTGAAGTGATTAATTATAGTCAGTCATCGTCTTTAGCAATTGTTGATGTTTTCTTTGCCTATGAAGAAGATTATGATAGAGTTGAAAAAATAGTAAATAATTTATTAAAAAAATTACAGAAAGAAAAAAAATTACCTTATTTAGTTGGAGATGTAACATTACAGGGTATAAATAGACTTAATGATAGTAATGTTGAAATAAGGATTGTGGCTCAAACTGAGGCATGTAAAAATTTTGAGGTTGAAAGAATTTTAAAACGGGAAATAAAAAAATGTTTTGATGAAGAAGGCGTTAAAATACCTTATCAACAATTAGAGGTGCATAATGGATAAAGAATATGGATTAGGATCAGTTGTAATTATGAAAAAAAATCATCCCTGTGGTGAAAATAAATGGGAGATTATTAGAATAGGTGCAGATATTAAGATTAAATGTTTGAAATGTGGTAGAAGCATAATGCTTCCAAGAATAGAATTTAACAAAAAGTTAAAAAAGGTCATTTCATTGTAGGAGGTATATATGGCTAGACAAAAGAAGAATAAAAAGAAGGTTTCATTTGGACCAGTTATTACAATACTAGTTATTACATTCATTATAATGCTTTTAAGTTTACTTTTATCGAGATTACAATTTCAAGGTGAAATAACATTTATTGAAAATGGGGTGTTAGCTTCCTCACTTACGATAGTAAATAATATTTTTACTCTTGATGGTATGAAATTTTTAGTTGGAAGTGTTATGGCAAATTTCCAAAATTTTGAGCCATTAGTTTTACTTATAGTAGCACTTATAGGAATAAGTATAGGTGAGGCAAGTGGATTATTTGATATAGTATTTGCCCCATTAAAGAAAATAAGTAATAAAGGGATGATATTCTTAACAATACTGTGTGGAATTATTTCCTCAATAATTGGTGATTTTAATTATATGATTTTGATTCCATTAACAGGTGTTGTATATAAGTTAACTGATAAAAATTCTTTTTTAGGCATAGTAACATTGTTTGTAGGTATGACTATTGGTTATGGAACTGGTTTGATATTTAATGATATGGATTTTGTACTAGGAAATTTAACGCAAATTTCTGCATCATTAGAAGTAGATAAGAGTTATGTATACAATTTATTTTCTAATATATATATAATGGTTGCTAGTACAATAATACTAGCTATTATAGGTACGATAGTAATCGAAAGATTTATTATGCCTAAATTACCAAAGAAGAATACAGAAGAGGTTGAGGAAAGAAACAAATCAAAAAAAGCATTATACTTATCAAATTTAGCTTTTGTGGTTTTACTTGCATTTATTATTTATATGATAGTGCCTGGATTTCCAAATTCTGGATTATTGCTTGATAAGACAAGTACAGAATATATTGATATGTTATTTGGAAATTCATCACCTTTTAGAAATGGATTTATATATATTTGTTCATTAGTATTAATGATTTGTGGCTTTATATATGGTAAAGTATCTGGTAATATTAAAAATACTTCCGAGTATAGTTTAGGTTTATCCAAAAGTTTTAAGAATTTAGGATTTGTGTTTGTACTAATGTTTTTTACCTCTCAAATGATAAGTATCTTGAATTGGACTAATATAGGACCAGTAATAGTTACTAAATTAATTAATGCATTAGCTAATTTACCTTTTTCGGGAATCCCACTAATTTTAACATTTTTTATATTTGTTATTATAATGTGTATATTTATGCCGGGAACCGAGGAAAAATGGGTATTGGCTTCTCCGATTGTTATACCTTTGTTTATGAGAGCAAATATTACTCCGGATTTTACCTTATTTATTTTTAGAATAGCTGATGGAGTAGGTAAGTGTTTTTCACCAATGTTTGTTTATTTTATAATAATGCTTGCATTCCTAGAAAGTTATAATAATGACGAAAATTGTAAAGTAACATTGTTTGGTACTATGAAAACTTTAATGCCAGTTTATTTAATATTAGGTGGTTTATTATTACTTATTATTATTTGCTGGTATATGATAGGTTTACCTAGTGGATTAGGTACTTATCCAACATTATAATATAATCATTCTTGATTATATTTTTTTATATACTAGGAAAGTTCTTTTAAATTTTTTTAGCAAGAATTTATGTACCTATAGTTAACAAATATAAT
>CAKOTD010000030.1 GCA_934120015.1 uncultured Bacilli bacterium | reverse complement strand
ATATGTACCTTGCCAATTATTATAAAAGTTTCTCGAAGTCTTAAAGCCAGACTCAATTGTTTTAAAAACATTATGGCTATTATTCCATGTATTATATGTAATTATACCATAATCGTAATCATCAGCAACTGGATGATTATATTTTGCAATTTTCAAAAGAGGAATAATAGATATTATTAAAACTATTAATCCTGCAATTGCAACAAATGGTTTAGATATTTTAATAATAGAACATAATTTATTAAATGCTTTGTTACTGTAATCTAGTAAATTATTATTTTTCATCATTCATTTCCTTTTCTAACAAATTGTCACTAATAATATATCTTGGTCTTCCTTTTGTTTCTCCATAAATTTTTCCAATATATTCCCCAACTAAACCTATTGAAGACATTTGAAGTCCAGTAGCAAGAAATATAGAACATATAATAAAATGTATATTATTAACATTACCACCACTTATTTTTATAATAAGGTAGCAAAGTATAAAAAGCATACTTATAGAAAAAATACATATACCCAAATTCAACACTAATCGAATTGGTTTAACACTAAATGATGTGATACCATCCCACGCAAAAGAAAGCATTTTTTTAAGAGGATATTTAGATTTACCTGCAAGTCTTTCATTTCTCTCATAGTACACATTTGAAGACTTAAAACCAATTAATGGAAATATTCCTCTCAAAAATAAATTAACTTCCTCAAAATTTTCTAAATTATCAAGCACTCTCTTACTAGTTAGTCTAAAATCTGCATGATTATAAATTATATCTACTCCCATAAATTTCATAAATTTATAGAACATTTCAGCAGTCTTACGTTTAAAGAATGTATCCTTCTTACGACTACTTCTTACACCATATACAATTTCAGAACCATTATTATATTCTTCTATCATTTTATCAATTGCATCTATATCATCCTGAAGATCAGCATCCATACTAATAACCATATCTGCACATTCCTTAGCAACCATTAATCCTGCAAGTAATGCGTTTTGATGACCTTTATTTCTTGATAAATTTATTCCTGTAAAATTCTTCCTTTTAGAATAATCTTTAATTAATTCCCATGTACAATCTTTAGAGCCATCATTAACATATAAAACTTTACTCTTAGTAGATATCATTTTTTTACTAATTAAATTCTTAATCTTTATTTCCAATTTTTCTGTTGTTATAGGAAGCATTTCCTCTTCATTATAACAAGGAATAACAATATATAAAACATTCTTCATCTTATCACCTCATAATGCGTTTAATCATACATAGAAAACATATTAAAAAATTTTTAATTATACCAAATAAATTCTTAATTGTTTGGACAAAGTGTTTAAAAAATTGAATAATTGATTTTTCTAATCTACTTGCTTCATTACTAATTCTTAATTTACAAAACAATCTATCAGTTTTATATTTAAACATATAAATTTTACGATGATTCTTCTTAAAAGAATCTGATATATTTCCATAACAAGAATTAATATACTCTTTTGTAGCCCATAAATATTCATCTTTATCTGCCATAAAATACATATTAATATAATCTTTTATAAATTTACCATTTTTAATATTTTTGGCATATTTAACAATATCTTTATTTGGATTTTCTATAACATTGCTTATTTCTTCTTCAAATTTTTCAATCATATTATTAATTGTAAATCCATTAATAATCCTTTTTCTTGTATTTTTTTTATAATTATTTAAATTGTTAATCACCTTATTAATAGAACTAACATACAAGTTTATTTCTTCTTCTAAATAATTAATATTATATATATCCCTTTCATCTTGCATAAGAGGAACAACTGCCCCTACACTATTATTGATAAGTTCACTCTGACCACCAACATCACTAGATACAACAGGTACTCCACTTGCAAGTGATTCATAAGATGTAAGTGCAATTCCTTCTTTTAAAGAACAATTTACTGTTATATCACATATACCATATATTTCTTCTGGACTTTGTACTTTACCAAGAAATTTAACATTCTTATATATATCAAATTTACGAGTTAATTTTTTCATATCCTTTAATAATGGTCCATCACCGGCAACAACAAAATATAAATCAGGATTCTGCTTCACCAAACTTTTCATTATATGACAAAATAATAAAGGTCTTTTTTGATAATCTATACGGCAAATAAACCCTATTATTATCTTCTTATCAGGTATATTATATTTTCTTAATAGTTTATTTTTATCATATTTTTTAGGTTTAAACTTTTCAGTATCTACCCCTATATATAAAGTATCTGTTTTAAACTTAGGTACTTCAAAAAAGTTATTCATTATCACTTCACTCTTTTTGTTGCAAAAGAAAGTTTTATCTATAAATTCATTTACACTACTAGAATCCCTAGAATATCCACCACTTCTATTGTACCATTCTTCCATATGAATATAATCAACTATTGGTAAATTAGGATAACATGCTTTAATATAGGGAATAGAAGCATATCCAAATGTACTATTACTTACTAACAAAACATCTATCTTTCTTGATTCAATAATATAATTTACAAATGCATTCCAATATTTTTGATCAAGAAATGTGCTTAAATCAAACACCTCATAAGCAGACTCTTCAAATAATGATCTCCACTGATATGTAGTTGGTATTGTTGATATTATTGTAATTTCATATTTTTCTTTATCGATTAATTTTAATACATCAAGATTAAACTTATCTGCGCCACCCATAACCATCCAAGGTATCATAAACAATATTTTAATTTTATTCTTATTTTTTACTTCAGGAACAACTATTGAATTTGGTAATTTATAAATACCATTCCAATCATAATTAAGAATTGGATATTGTTTTGCCTCAACATAATTATTCATTTTGCTTGCTATTTCCTTAATTAACTTCTCAGCTCTTTTTTTATTTTGTTTTTTCGCTTTTGATAACTCACCTGTTGCACTTCTTCTATACCAAAAACCAAAATAATTTACATGCAAAGGTTTCTTACCAGCACCTAATAATTTAAGCCATAATACCCAATCTTCAAAAACAGCCTTTTCACAAATAAAAGCATCTTTCACTTCAAGTAAATCTTTAATTCTAATCATTGCTGTTGAAACAAATAAATTTTCTTGTTTTTCAATATCAAAATTAAAATACCTTTGCCATAGATATTCAAAAGCCTGAAAACCTACCACATCAGTATAAGCAAAAGCATAGTCATTATTAGTTTCAAGGGAAAAGTACAGAGTTTCTAAATAAGTATTGCTAATTAGATCATCACTATCTAAATATACAATATATTTGCTAGTTTTAGAGCACTTGCTTAAACCATATTTTTTACTTGCTGATAATCCCTCATTACTCTTATGATATACAGAAAATCTATCATCCATTTTAACTACTTGATCAATTATTTTTAATGTTTCCTTATCTGTACTTCCGTCATCAATAATAATAAGTTCATAGTACGGATAAGTCTGATTTAAAACACTATTAACTGTTTGAAGTAAATACTCTCCACCATTATAAATACAAATAACTATTGAAATTACTGGCTCATGTTTCTCATATTTATAATAGTTGTCCAAATTTTTACCTGGTTCTAACTTAAAATTAAAATTCTGCATAATATCACCTTTCTAGCTGTTATTCATTATTAATTATATTATTTATTTTTCTTAATATTTCATCATTATATTTAACAGCATCAAACTTTTGCTTATATATAAATCCATTAGTTAAAAATTCTTTCATTGCAATATATATGTCATCATTGAATACTCCATATTTATCAGCAAGTTCTACCCAGTCAGACACTTTTGTAGAAATTATTGGGCAATCAAATAACATTGCCTCTAAAAATACAACAGGATAACCCTCATACTTTGATGAAAGTACCATTGCATCACCTATTTTATAATATGGATAAGGATTTCTTTTTCTACCTAAAAACAAAACTATCTCACTTAAATCATTTTCTAAAACATACTTTTTATACAATTCAGTATCCGGTCCATCACCTATAAGTAGTAGTCTGAATTTATATTTTTCATTTTTTAATTTTTTACATGCTGCAAATAATTTAAGCAATTGTTTCTGGCTTTCTTCATGTCTACCAATATTAACAAATGTAGTACCATCAAATTTTTCATTCACTAATTCATTACTAAGTTTATATAAATTATCATAATCAATTAGATTATTACATATTACCGCTTTTGATTCTATACCATCATAATGTTTTGTAATATCTAACATGTTTTCTTTTGAAACATATATATTTCTTTTAAACTTTTTAATCATTACAGAATTTAAAAAAGTTGCTAATTCATCCTCATTTTTATTATACAAAATATAGTAATTTGCATGCATCCATATATTACTATTGTTAGAAGCTGCTAGTGCTATATGTGCTCCGGGTATTGAATATGTTGCAAAAGAACATGAAAAATCATACTTGTTTTTTATTTTTCTTTTAAAATTAATTAATTTTAATCTATTATAAATCTTTCTAAAAATAACGAATTTACTTTCAGAAACTCTATATTCTATTATTTTAACATTACCAGGAACCTCATCTAAAAATATTCCCTCTTTATGTTCAAGAACAAGTGTCACATCATAATTATTCAATCTTTTTAATAAAGTTATCAAGGCCTTTTCAATTCCACCAACATTTAAATCATATGCAGTAAACAATATTTTTTTCATTCATCCAGTTTCTTTCCCATTTGTGTTTTATAATATTCTTTACAAATTTTCTTAGTATCACCAATTTTAACAATATTACCATGATCTAACCAAATAACTCTATTACATAATTCCATAATTGATTCAAGTGAATGTGATACATATAAAACAGTTGTACCACCATTTATCATTTCCATCATCTTATTTTTACTTTTTTCTTGGAATTTTATATCACCAACTGATAATATTTCATCAACAATTAAAACCTCAGGATTTACAACAGTAGCAATAGAAAAAGCAAGTTTTGCAGTCATACCTGATGAAAAGTTTTTAACAGGAACATCTAAAAAATCTCTCAATTCAGAAAACTCAACTATTTCATCAAACTTTTCATTAATAAATTTTTTAGAATAACCAAGTACAGCCCCATTTAAATAAATATTCTCACGAGCAGTTAATTCAATATCAAAACCTGCACCTAATTCTATCATAGGAGATATGGCACCATTTACCTCTACTTTTCCTTTTGTAGGTTTCATAACACCACTTACTACCTTAAGAAGTGTACTTTTACCAGCCCCATTTGAACCAATAAGTCCAATTACTTCACCCTTTTTTATATCAAAACTAACATCCTTAAGTGCATCAAAATACTCTTTCTTCTTTCTTAACTTTTTATTAAATAATGAAATAAATAATACCTTAAAAGAAAATCCTTTATCAATTCCCAAATTAAATCTCATTGATACATTCTTTACATGAATCATAATTCTCCTCCTAAATATAATAAATAAACTTATCTTGATTTTTCTTAAATACTATTGAACCTATTAATAAAGTAATGAGTGCTACTAAACCGCAGGAAGCTAAACTAATTAAGCTTGGCATCTTTGAAAACAAAATAATCTGCCTAGCACTATCAATAAATATAAATAATGGATTAAATTTGAAAATGAATTGCAACTTTTCAGGAAGCATAGTTATATCATAGAAAATTGGAGTAAAATACTGCCAAATAGTTAATATAATGCCATATATGTAAAACATATCTCTTAAAAAAACTGATATAGCTGAGATTAAAAAGCCTATTCCTAATGTAAAAATAAATAGACAAATAAATATATATGGCAACAACAAATAATATATATTTATATAACACTTTGTATCACCACTACCTGTTACTAAAATAATTAATAAAAGTGGTATCAAAGTAAGTAAAAAATTAATACCTACAAACAGACATTTTGATAATGGAAAAATATATTTAGGAATATATACCTTTGTCATAAGCTGAAAATTAGTAACAATTGATGTCATAGCAGTATGAGATGCCTCATTAAAATAGTTAAACATAACTAGTCCTACCATCAAATATACTAAATAGTTTACCCCTTCAACTTTAAACTTAAACATTTGGGAAAAAACTATTGCCATAACTGACATCATAAGAAGTGGATATAAAAGACTCCAAAGTATACCTAAAACACTTCTTTTATATTTAACCTTAAAATCCCTCATTACTAATTGTTCAAGTAAAAAAGCATATTTTTTAAAATTACCAACTATATTTTTAATAAAACTCATATTTACTCCTCCTATAACAATTATAACATAAATAATCATAGTTTTAAACGAAAAAATATATTGATGACATCAATATATTTAAAGCCAAACACCAAATAATATTCCACTCATACTTAAGATTAAGCCAATAACCCAAAATCCTTTTACAATATCAGGTTCCTTAAATCCCATCTTTTCAAAATGATGATGAATTGGTGTCATAAGAAATACTTTTTTGTGAAAACATACCATAGATATAGTTTGAATTATACAAGTAAGAGTTTCTAATACGAAAACACCTGCTACAATAATTAAAGTTATTTCATGACTAGTTAGTATAGCAACACTTGCAAGTGTTGCTCCAAGTGAAAGAGAGCCAGTATCACCCATAAATACTTTAGCCGGGTTTGTATTGAACACTAAAAAGCCAAGTAAAGAGCCTACTAAAATAAAACAGAAAATAGCTATTTCTTCATGTCCTGCTGCCCATGTTGACCCCCAACTAATAATCCCAAATGCTAAAAAAGCAATAGCTGATAGTCCTCCAGCCAAACCATCAAGACCATCAGTTAAATTAACAGCATTAGAACTTGCCAAAAAGATAAATAGCAAGAATAGACCATACACCCATCCCATGTCAATTTTAATATTAAGCGTATGAATATTTAAAACCGTATCATGTCCATTAATCAAAAATAAAGCAAAGAATATAATTGCAATTATCAATTGTCCAAATAACTTCTGAATTTCCGTAAGACCGTCATTCTTACCTCTTTTAATTATCAAAAAATCATCTATAAAACCTAAAACAGCATAACCAATAAACACAAATAATACTAAAAATAGATTACTAGAAAGATCTATCTTTTTAAGTATTACAAGAATAATTATAGTTAAAATAGTTGGAATTATAAATATTAATCCACCCATAGTAGGAATTCCATCTTTATTTTTATGACTCTTATTTAAAAAAATACTAATTTTTTGCTTAACATTTAACTTTCTTAAACAAGGGATTAATAAAAGACCAAATATAACAGCTAGTATAAATCCTATCATAAGGGCTAAAACTGCTTTTGTTAAAATTAACATGTAATCATCTCCTATAGCATATCTAATACAATTTTTTTATCACTAAAATATTTTTTCTCGGTACCAATAATCTGATATTCTTCATGACCTTTACCAAGTATTAATAGTATATCATTTTCCTTTAGTTTTTGTATACCCTTTTTAATAGCTTTCTCCCTATTTATTATAATTTCATAATTTTTTCTGTCAATTAATTGTAACATATCATCTATAATCTTTTCAGGATCTTCATTACGAGGATTATCACTTGTAAAAATTACATAATCAGATAAAGTAGTACTGATTAACCCCATTTTTGCTCTTTTATCATTGTCTCTATTACCACCACAACCAATAATAGTATATATTTTACCCTTGCAAAATGTTTTAGCACTACTAATTATTTTAGAGGTTGCATCGGGTGTATGCGCATAATCTATTATAACTAAACTATCATTAAATTTAATTTTTTCCATTCTTCCTGTAGGCGGTTCAAGACTAAATACTACATCATATATTTGTTTAAAGTCAAATCCAAGCTTTTCTAAAATAATTATTACTGCCAAAGTATTGTATATATTATATTCACCTAATAAATGAACATCATATCTCCATATTCCATTATGATTAATTATAAAAGTTTGATAATCATCTATTACCTCTGAATCAATTATCTTATAATCACTATTTCCTTTACCATAAGTAATATTATTATTTTCACTAAGTAAAAACATATTAGAATATTCATCATCTATATTTATAAGAGCATACCCATCTTTTTTCAATTTATAAAATAGTTTTTGCTTTGCAAGAGCATATTTTTTCATAGTTTTATGATAATCAAGATGATCTTGGGTAAGATTTGTAAAAATTACATAATCAAATAACAATCCATCCACTCTGTTCATAGAGAGTGCTTGACTGCTTACTTCCATAATAACATAGTTGCACCCTTTCTCATAACAATATATAAGCATCTCATATATTTCTAAAATATCTGGTGTTGTATTATTTAAGTCCTTTATTTTATCTTTAAGATAAAATCCAATAGTCCCTATATATCCACATCTTATACCGAGTTTATTTAGTGCACTATATAATAGATAACAAGTAGTTGTTTTACCATTTGTCCCAGTTGCCCCTATAATATGCATATTCTTAAGCATATCAGAATACTGACTACTTAAATATTCTGATAAATACTCGTGAGTATCATCGACTAATATTGTATCAACAGAGTAATTTCCATGTTCTGCAACTACTAATGTTGCACCACTTTCTATTGCTTTCTCAATAAAATCATGTCCATCATGATTCACTCCCTTAAGAGCAATAAATGTATCTCCAGCATCAACTTTCCTAGAATCTGTCTTAATTTTCAAAGAAACACCTCCCTTTAAAATATCTTATGATACTTTAAATAAAAGGTGTTTGACTATAAAATTATTAAATTTCACTTAGATAATCTGTTACTACTTTTAAATCACTAAATGGTATTTTTTCATTATTTTTTATTATGAATTCCTCATGACCTTTTCCTAGAATTAATAAAACATCATTTTCATTTAATAAATTTATTCCAGAAATAATAGCTTTTTTCCTATCATAATATATCTCATAATTATCGTATTTTATTCCATTTAACATATCATCAAAAATCTGTTTTTGAGGTTCATTATGAGGATCATCATGTGTAATTAGAACTTTAGTTGCTAGTCTGCAAGCAATGTCCATCATAATAGGCCTCTTAGTTCTATCCCTATCACCAGTACAACCAAAAACAACATAAATATTACCTCTTGTTATCTCAAGCATTGTATTAATAATCTTGCTTAAGGCATCAGGTGTATGTGCATAATCTATTATAATAGAATTGCTCCTATATTTAATAGTTTCCATTCTCCCACTTGGAGCTTTTATATCCTTAACTACATTTTCTATTTTTCTATCATCAATACCAATTAATCTTAACACTATAATTGTAACAAGCAAATTATATACATTATATTTTCCTAAAAGAGGAGAATCGATATCATAGTGAATATTTTCATAATCGTAACTAAATTTTGTCATCTGATTAGTCATAGAAAAATTAGTTATTTGATAATCACCACCTAAGAAACCATATGTAATATTGTTATTTTCTTTGAGTAAATAATAGTTTTTATACTCATCATCATAATTAACAATTGCAACACCATCTTTTTTTAGCTTCTTAAATAAAGCAACTTTTGCATTTGCATAGTTTTCCATAGTTTTATGATAATCAAGATGATCCTGAGTAAGATTTGTAAATATAGCATAATCAAACTCATATCCTTCTACTCTATTATATGAAAGGCCCTGACTACTTACTTCTTGTACAACATATTTACAATTATTTTGAACACACTCTAAAAACATCTCATATAATTCATAAACATCAGGTGTAGTATTATTTAAAGAACGAATTTTTTTATCAATGTAAAACCCAACAGTTCCTATATATCCACATTTTATTCCCAATCTATTTAAAGCTTCATGAATTAAAAAAGCAGTTGTTGTTTTACCATTTGTCCCAGTAATACCAATAAACTTCATTTTACTAATTTCACTATTATAATTTTCCTTCAAATAATTAATTAAATACTTTCTTGTATCCGGAACTATAACTGTTTTAACACTATAATTGCCCTCTTCAGCAATTATTTCGGTTGCACCATTTTCTATTGCTTTATTAATAAAATCATGTCCATCACTACTAACTCCTCTTAAAGCAATAAATGTATCTCCAGCTACAACTTTTCTAGAATCTGTTTTAATTTTCATAAAATCACCATAATAATTATAATAAATTAAATTAATAAAATCAATAATAGACATTAAAAAGCATTAGAATATCTAATACTTTAACCAGAACAACGTACAGATGCACATTTTGCTAAACAAGTACTTTTATCAGATTCAATTTCCGAAAATCCATTTTTACAGGCACTACAACAACTATCACAAAATCCCCTATCATCATCTGGGTTCTAATTTCTTAATAAATTTTATTTCGGTTAGAACTTATAAAAACATCTTTTGAATCTAATTGCCGTTTTCTTTCTTTTTATATATTTTGGATATATGCTTCAATCTCCTTTTAGGCCAAAAGTAATGGATGGTGTGGTAATCTTTTATTTACCTTCCCGTTTTAAAATTAATGGAATACTAGATTTAAATACATAGTAAAAATAATAATTGTCAATTATCAAAAAAAATAATATAATATTTTTAGAAAAGTATATTGTTTTAGAAAGGATAAAATATACTTAGCGCCCGAACCACTAATGGTTGACGAGGATAGTAGTTATCGATATTTCGGCGGATGCTACTACGGTTTAGAGTGTAATCGTAAGATATATTTATAAAAAATAAAATCAAAATTATAACAAAAAAGTATATCACACACACCTATTACAAGGAGGAAGTTTTATGTGTGGAATTGTCGGTTATATCGGCAAAAATAGATGCCAAGAAGTTTTAATAAATGGCTTAAAAGAATTAGAATATAGAGGTTATGATTCAGCAGGATTAGCCTATGTATTCAACGACAAACTAATTATTACAAAGAAAAAAGGGAAAATAATTGAATTAGAAAAAGTGATAGAAGAACATAATTCTAATATAGGAATTGGTCATACTAGATGGGCAACTCATGGTGTACCAAACGAAATTAATAGTCACCCTCATAAAAGTGGAAAAATAACTATTGTTCATAATGGTATTATTGAAAACTATACTGAAATTAAAGAAAAATTAATAAATGATGGTGTATCTTTTATATCTGATACTGATACTGAAGTTGCCGCTGCTCTTTTAAATAGTTTATATAATAAAACAAATGATATGTTAGAAACAATTAAATTATTCCAAAAAGAAATACGTGGTGCATATGCCATAGGTATTATAAATGATGATGATTTTAATACATTATATTCTATTAAAAAAGCAAGCCCATTAATAGTTGGAATAGGAAATAATGAAAATTTTATTGCATCAGATGTACCTGCTATACTTAAATATACAAATAAATATACAACATTAAATGATGGTGATATTGCTATCATAAAAACTGATGATATTAGTTTTTATGATATTAATGGTAACCCTATAGAGAAAGAAATTAAAACATTTGAAAAAGAGTTAGGTGACTCCGATAAACATGGATATGAACACTTTATGTTAAAAGAAATTCATGAACAACCAGAAGTTATTAAAAATACCATTAGTCCTTTTTTAGAAAATGGAATTCACTCTTTATTAGATAAAATGCCAGATTTTTCTAAGTATAATAAAATTGTTATTGTTGCCTGCGGAAGTGCTATGCACGCAGGATTAGTTGGTAAAAATAAAATTGAAGAGCTTGCTAACATACCTGTTGAAGTTGAAATTGCCAGTGAATTTAGATATAAAAAATTATTTATTGATGAAAATTCTTTAGTAATTGCTATATCACAATCAGGTGAAACAGCGGATACACTTGCTGCAGTTAATATTGCTAAAGAAATGAAAGCAACTACTTTAGGTATAATTAATCGTGTTGATAGTACTATTGCTAGAAATACTGATTATGTTTTCTATACAAAAGCAGGTATTGAAAAAGCCGTTGCTACTACTAAAGCCTACTCTGCTCAAATTGCTATTTTATCTTTGATTGCACTAAATATTGCTATTAGAAATAAATTAGTCGATGAAATAGAAACAAATAACATAATAGAAAGCATTAAGACACTACCTACTAAAATTGAAAGTTTATTAACAGAAGAAAAGATAAAAGAAATAAAGGATATTGCTAACAAATTATATCAAAAAGAAGATATGTATTTTATAGGTAGAAATGTTGACTATGCTCTATGTATGGAAGGTGCTTTAAAATTAAAAGAAATATCATATATTCATAGTGAAGCATATGCAGCAGGAGAACTTAAACATGGAACCATTTCCTTAATTGATGAAGGAACTCCAGTTATTTCTATTATTACTGATGAAAAAATTGCCGAAAAAACAATAAGCAATATTAAAGAAGTAAAATCAAGAGGTGCAAATACTATCTTAGTTACAAATGAAGAAAATAATAACGATTATGATTGTATTGATAATAAAATTATAATTCCTACAACTCATAAATTATTTGAGCCTATTTTAGCAGTTATCCCTTTACAAATACTTGCATACGAAATAGCCAAATTAAGAGGTTGTGATATAGATCAACCTAAAAATCTAGCTAAATCAGTTACTGTAGAATAAAAGACATCACTTTGATGTCTTTTATCATATTCTAATATATTTTCTATTTGACGATGGTAACGACGGGACGAACGCCAAACGCATTCTCACCACGGCTGCGGCTCAAGCGGCCGTCACTAAGCACATAGCGTGCAAGCATAACATAGGAGGCGTTGGAGCTCGAAAAGGCACCCATTGTCCACCAAGTTCCTGATGAATTACCACATCCATTACAATATAACCATGTTGCATAATCACTTGATGTCGTTAATCTTGTTATACTATGTGTATTTGGATAGTTATTATCTGTTCCACTAAACTTTGGGCTCATATTCCTGTATTCTGATTCACTTATTAATCTTACTTTATCACTTACTTGGTTTTCACACTCTTCTGTTTTTCCTAAGGCATTTAATTCACTCATTAAATATCCTCCATATGTTGCGTTTCCGTCTCCTCTTGATGGATCCGCACATATTGGTGTTGTTACTATATCATTATTTATTTTACTTTCTAAATCGGTTAAGAATGTTCCGTTTAAATATGTTCTTATTAATGATTTGTCCCAACTATATACATAATATGAACCATTATATGTACAATTATTGCTACTAATATTTGAACTTCCACAATGTCCCATTGTACTATTACTTCCTAATTGGTTTGCATCCATTAATAATGTAACCTGCGTTCCTGTATCTCCTATAACATGCCACTTATATCCACCTAATGTTATAGCATCTCCTGTTGTATATGTAGTTGTTGTTATTACATTTCCATTATCATCTTTTGTATACTCTCTCCACTGCGCATAAAGAGTTTGATTTTCAGTTATAGTTACTGGTGTTGACTCTTCTATTTTTGTTCCATCAGTTGCA
>CAKOTD010000029.1 GCA_934120015.1 uncultured Bacilli bacterium | reverse complement strand
GAATTACCAAATGAAGAAATGGATGATGGAAATAGACCAGAATTACCAAATGAAGAAATGGATGATGGAAATAGACCAGAATTACCAAATGGAGAAATGAATGATGGAAATAGACCAGAGTTACCAAATGGAGAGATGGATGATGGAAATAGACCAGAATTACCAAATGAAGAAATGGATGATGGAAATAGACCAGAATTACCAAATGAAGAAATGGATGATGGAAATAGACCTGAATTACCAAATGGAGAAATGAATGATGGAAATAGACCAGAATTACCAAATGGAGAAATGGATGATGGAAATAGACCAGAGTTGCCAAATGGACAATCAGAGACTAATAGTACAAAAATACAACCAATATATTATGCATTATTTATAGCAGAAAATTTAGTTTTAAGTTTATTATTTGTATATTTATTAATGTCTAATTTCAATAAAAAAACATTTAAAGAAACTTTTAGTAGTAAAGATAAAATAGTCATAACTATATTATCATTAGTAATTTTAACATCTATTTTAAGTTATTTGTCTATATGTTTTTCTGAAAATAACATAAATGATAAGCAAACAAATAGTAATGAAAATAAGCATGGTGGAACAACTACTATTTTAGAGGAAAATCTATATACTATAGAAGATGTCAAAAAAGATGATAAAGATTATGATGTGAATGAAGATACTCAGGGTAAAGCAAAAGACGGAGTTTATTCAAAATTATTTAATAAAGAATCCATTCAAGATGTTAAGATAAATATCGATGAAAATAATTGGAATTATTTATTGCAAAATGCAATAGATAAACCTACAGTACTTGCAAATTCTATATCAATTGGTAATAATACAGTTCTTTATGTTGGCATCAAAACAAAAGGAAATTTAACTTTAAAAGAGGTTTGGAATTCAACAAGTGATAGATTTAGTTTTACTATTAATTTTGGTAAGTATATAAACACAGATAATGGTTATACTGAAAAACAGAATTTATATGGATTAAGGAAGGTAGCTCTTAATAACATATACGGAGATGCAACACTTATGAAAGAATATTTATCTTATGAATTAATGACTAAAATGGGTGTACCAACACCTGAATATTCATTAATAAATTTATACATCAATGATGAATTTTATGGTGTATATATGATGGTTGAATCAATTGACTCAAGCTTAACTCAAAGAACATTAGGTGAGAAGAGTGACTATTTAGTGAAACCAGAATCAAGTGGTGGAGATTTAGTATATGACAATAGTTTAGATAAATATATTAATGATAATGGAGGGTTTGATTTTAGCAGTATTATATATGATGAAGCAAAAAATATTGTTTATCCTAGTGATAAATCAAATCCACTATATAAGTACAATGGATTATGGGAAAATGATGAAGATACATTCTATGATATAGTAGATATGCTTCCAACTATTTTTAAATGGATGAAAACATTAAATGAACTTAGTAATACTGATAATCCAAATACTAATGAATACAAAACAAAATTAGAGGAAATTATAGATGTTGATAACTTAATTAGATATTTTGCAGTAAATACATATTTGGTAAATTTAGATAGCTATCAATCAGAAAAAATGCAAAATTATGCCTTATATATAAATGAATCTGGCAAAGCAAGTATTTTACCATGGGATTATAATTATTCTTTTGGTGTATATGGATTAGGTAGTGCTAGTGATGTAGTTAATTTTGATATCTATAATCCAATAATTAATACCACCTTAAAAGATAGACCTCTTTTAAATGTTATACTTCAAAATGATGAATATAAAGCACTTTATGAAAAGTATCTTAATGATATTACTATTATAACTTCATTAGGTGGAACAACTTCTGATGGTATTACATATGAGAAAGATAATTTTAAAAATATATTAGATAAATATAATACAATTCTTAAAAATATTTATGGTAGTGATCCGACAGCTTTTTATACTTTAGATGAGTATAATAAGGCTACAGAGTCTTTAGAAAAGTTAATTGAACTTAGAACAGAATCAGTAATAAATCAATTGTCTGGAAGTGATGAAAAGATATCTACAGATATAAATTTAAGGACTATGGGTGAGTCTGTTGGTGGTGGAAATAGAAGGTAAAATGCCTTCTTTTTCTTTATAGATTTACATGAAATTGTAAAAAATAAATAAATTAGCACTCATATATTGACAATGCTAACATATAATAGTATAATGAACATAGCACTTGGGTTTTAAGAGTGCCAAAGGATGGTGATTAAGTGTTAAATGAAAGGCAAAATAATCTTTTAAAAATAATAGTTGAAGATTATATTAAAACAGCAAGACCTATTGGTTCGAAGGCAATTTGTGAACAGCTTAATTGTTCAAGTGCTACTGTCCGTAATGAAATGTCATATTTGGAAGAATGTGGGTTGCTTGAAAAAACACATACATCATCAGGAAGGATTCCCAGTGAAAAGGGTTACAGATATTATGTTGACAATATTATGAAGCCTAAAGAGCTAACTGGAGAAGATATGCTTAAGTTACAGACAATATTTTCTAACAATTCACTTATGCTTAATGATACAATTATTAGAAGCATGGAATTGATATCAGAACTTACTAGTTATACTGCTGTTGTCTTGGGTGATTCCTCAAGTTTAAATAGAGTTAATAAAGTTGAAGTTGTTCCAATTAGTGAAAATAATTTAGTTGCAATCGTTGTAACTGATAAAGGACATGTTGAACATAGAAATGTGTATATGGAAAAGGCAGTGTCAACTTCTGAAATCAAAAAAACCGTTGAATTAATTAATAATTTAATAGTTGGTACACCAATTGATGAAGTTAGTAGTAAACTAGAGTTTGAAGTAAAACCAATAATTTCACAATATGTAAAGCAGCATGAAGTTCTATACAAAGCTTTTTACAATGCTTTTAGTAATTTTACAGATGAAGCAGTTAGTGATATAAAAGTTAAAGGAACAGGTAAGTTTTTAAGTGAACCAGAATTTAATAATGATGCCGACAAAATTCGTAAAATTATTAGTAAATTTGATGATAAAAATATTGTTAGTAATATAAAAGAAGAAGAAAATGGTATTAATATTTATATTGGAAGTGAAAATACTTTTGATGACGATGTAACAGTTATTAAAACAAAGTATAAAGTAAATGATGGTGAAGGTACTATTGCTTTAATAGGGCCTAAACGAATGGAATATGAAAGAGTAATTTCTCTTCTTGATTATATTAAAAAAAATATTGATGAAAACAGTTAGGAGGTAATCAAGTGAAAGAAGAAAAAGAAAAGTGTTCATGCAATGAAAATTGTACCTGTGGTGAAGATTGTACTTGTAATGAGGAAAATTGTTGCTGCAGCGAGGAAACTTGTAATTGCAATGATGAAAATTGTACATGCAATGAAGAATCTTGTGATTGCAATGAAATAGATGAAAAAAAGGACAAGAAAAAGAATAAAAAGGAATTTAATAAAAAAATTAATGAACTTGAATTGAAAATTAAATCTTTAGAAGAACAAAATTTAAGGGAAAAGGCAGAAAGTATTAATTATAGAAAAAGAAAAGAAGAAGAAACTGCTAGAATTTTAAAATTTTGTAATGAGGATTTAATTAAGGATGTTCTACCAACTATTGACAATTTTGAAAGGGCTATAAAAATGGATGATGATAATCTTGAAGATGAAGTTTCTAAATTTTTAGCCGGTGTCAAAATGATATATTGTAATTTAGTTGGAATATTGGAAAAATATGGTGTAAAGGCTATTGATGGAGCTAATAAACCATTTGATCCAACATACCATCAGGCAGTAATGATGGAACATGTTGAAGGTTTGGAACCGGGACATGTTATTGAAGTTTTACAAAAAGGATATTTATTAAAAGATAGGGTAATTAGACCTGCAATGGTTAAGGTAAGTGAATAATTATCGTTATCTTATTTAAATTATATAGGGAAAGGTGATATTATGGGAAAAATAATAGGTATAGATTTAGGTACAACTAATAGTTGTGTTAGTATTTTTGAAGGTGGAGAGGCAGTAGTTATTTCTAATGCTGAAGGGCTTAGAACTACTCCATCAGTAGTTGCTTTTAAAGGAGACAATATTATTGTTGGTCAAAAAGCTAAAAATCAAGCTATGACTAATAAAGATACAGTTGTTTCTATTAAAAGAGATATGGGAACAGATAAGAAGATAAGTATATCTGCAACTAACAAAGAATATACTCCACAAGAGATAAGTGCAATGATTCTTTCTGATTTAAAGAAAACAGCTGAAAGTTATTTGGGTGAAACAGTAAAAGAAGCAGTAATTACAGTTCCAGCATACTTTAATGATTCACAAAGACAGGCAACTAAAGATGCAGGTAAAATTGCAGGATTAGATGTTAAAAGAATTATTAATGAACCAACAGCAGCAGCACTTGCTTATGGTCTTGACAAGCAAGATAAAGATGAAAAAGTATTAGTTTATGACTTAGGTGGAGGAACATTTGATGTATCAATACTTGATATTGGTGGAGGTGTATTTGAAGTTCTAGCAACAAGTGGTAATAATAAATTAGGTGGAGATGATTTCGATAAGAGAATCATGGACTACTTAGTTGATGAGTTTAAAAAGGAAAATGGAATTGATTTAACAAAAGATAAAATGGCTATGCAACGTTTAAAAGAAGCTGCTGAAAAAGCTAAAAAGGATTTAAGTGGTATGAGTTCTACAGAAATTTCATTACCATTCTTATCACAAAATGATGATGGCCCAGTTCATATGAATATGACATTATCAAAGGCTAAATTCGAAGATTTAATTAGAGATTTGGTTGAATCTACATTAACCCCAGTTAGAGATGCTTTAAAAGAAGCAGGATTAAAAACAAGTGATATTGATAAAGTATTATTAGTAGGTGGTTCAACTCGTATCCCTATGGTACAAGAATTAATTAAGAAAGAACTTGGAAAAGAACCATCTAAAGGTGTAAACCCTGATGAAGTAGTTGCTATGGGTGCTGCTATTCAAGGTGGTGTTTTAACTGGTGATGTAAATGATATCGTTCTTCTTGATGTTACTCCACTTTCACTTGGTATTGAAACACTTGGAGGTGTATGTACTGTATTAATTCCAAGAAATACAACTATTCCGACTAGTAAGTCTCAAGTGTTCTCAACAGCTGCTGATAACCAACCAGCCGTAGATATTCATATCTTACAAGGTGAAAGACCAATGGCTGCTGATAACAAGACACTTGGAAGATTTCAACTAGCTAATATCCCACCAGCACCTCGTGGTGTACCTCAAATTGAAGTTACATTTGATATAGATGCAAATGGAATTGTTAATGTTAAAGCAAAAGATCTTGGAACAAATAAAGAACAATCAATTACTATTACTGCATCAACTAACCTTAGTGATGATGAGATAGATAAGATGGTAAAAGAAGCTGAAGCTAACAAAGAAGCTGATGAAAAGAGAAAAGAAATGGCTGATATCAGAAACGAAGCAGAACAAGTAATTTTTGCCACTGAAAAAGCTATTAAAGATTTAGGAGATAAGATTGATTCTAAAGATAAAGAAAAAGCTGAAAGTGAAATTAAGGATTTAAAAGATGCATTAGAAAAAGATAGTATTGAAGATATTAAATCTAAGAAAGATAAATTAAATGAAACAGCTATGGCCTTTGCAACAAAAGTTTATGAAGAAGCTGCAAAACAAAATAAAGAAGCTGAAACTTCTGATTCTAATTCAAATGATAAAAAAGATGACAATATAAAAGACGCTGAATATGAAGAAAAATAATATTTGAAGTTCTAGTTTTGCTAGAACTTCTCTATTATAGAAAATAAAAATTATAGGAGATAAATAATGCAAAAATTGAGAAAAGAAATAAGTAATGATTTTAAGTGGAATTTAGATGTTGTATATAGTAATATTGATGAATTTAATGCCGATTTATTGAAAGTAGATAATTTACTTAGTAATTTTAATGAATATAAGAATTGTATAATGGATAGTGCAAGTAATTTATATAACTGCCTTTGCTTAGAAAATAATATTTCAAGAATTCTTGATAGATTATATACTTATGCGCATTGTAATTTTGATGCTGATACTTCTAATACTATTTATCAAGATTTAGTTGGAAAAGTAGAAAATATGTATCAAAAATTTAATGAAGTAACCGCTTTTGTTTCTCCATCAATATTAAAATATGATTATAGCAAGATAGAAACTTTTTATGATATTGAGCCAAGACTAAAGGAATTTGAAATAGGTTTAAAAGAAACATTTAGGTTTAAAAAACATACTTTGTCAGAAGCAGAAGAAAAAATTATATCAGGTTTTGAAAAATCACTTGAGTATTCTAGTAAAATATATGATGCATTAGTTGATACCGATTTAGTACATGGAAACTTTATTGATGAGAATGGAAATACGATTGAACTTACTGATAGTAATTACAATAAGTATATAAAATCAAATAATAGAAAAGTAAGAGAAGATGTATTCAAATTATTGCACAAAACCTATAGTAATTTTCAAAATACTATATCCAAAACTTTAGCAGGTAATGTTGAATCTGTATCAAGTATTGCTAAAGTTAGAAAGTATAATAGTGCAATTGAAGCCTCTTTAATTGAAGATAATATAAATATAGAAGTTTATAATAATTTGATAGATACGGTATCAAATAATTTAGAACCATTATTTAAGTATTATGAATTAAAAAGGAACTTACTTAATTTGAATGAATTCCACTTGTATGACACTTATGTATCGGTAGTTAATGAAAAACCGAGGGACTATACATTTGAAGAAGCAAAGTCTATGGTTATAGATGCATTAAGTGTTCTAGGTGACAATTATATTAATGATTTAAAACAATCTTTTAGTCAAAAATGGATAGATGTATATAACAATAAGGGTAAAAGAGGTGGTGCTTACTCAGGTGGATCATATGACACATACCCATATGTATTACTTAATTTTGAAGGGACATTAAATGATGTATCAACACTTGCCCATGAATTAGGTCATTCTATGCATAGTTATTATTCAAGAAAGAATAATAGTTATCAAAATAGTAGTTATAAGATTTTTGTTGCTGAAGTTGCATCTACTGTTAATGAGTTATTGCTTGCTAAACACATGCTTAAAAGTACTAATGATAAAAAAGAAAAGCTTATTATTTTAAATAATTTATTAGATTTATTTAAAGCAACAATATATAGACAAACAATGTTTGCAGAATTTGAGAGAGATATTTATGCTATGCAAGAAAATGGTACTATTTTAACTGCTGAAGTTTTAAATAATCATTATTATAATTTGAATAAAAAGTATTTTGGAGAAAATGTATTCGTTGATGAAGAAATTAAATATGAATGGGAAAGAATACCGCATTTTTACTATAATTTTTATGTTTATAAATATGCTACTGGTCTATCTGCTGCATGTTATATAGTTGATGGAATATTAAATAATCGTGAAAATGCACTGAATAATTATTTAAAATTCTTGAGTTTAGGTGGTTCAATGGAACCCCTTGAAGAACTAAAGGTTGCTGGAGTTGATATGAGTAAACCAGAAGTCATTATATCTGCTATAAAAATGTTTGAAGAAATATTAAATGAATTTAGTGAACTTTGTAAGAATTAAGAGGTGAGTAGTAAATGAATAAAAGAGATTATTATGAAGTCTTGGGTGTTAGTAAAAATGCTAGTGAAGATGAGATAAAAATGGCTTTTCGTAAACTAGCAAAAAAATATCACCCAGATATTAATAAAGATCCAGATGCTCCTGAAAAATTTAAAGAAGCACAAGAAGCTTATTCTGTTCTTTCTGATGCTTCTAAAAGACAACAATATGATCAATTTGGTCATGCTGCTTTCCAAGGTGGTGCAGCTGGGGGAGCTGGAGGCTTTGATTTTTCTGGCTTTGATTTTTCTGATATTTTTGGTGATTTATTTGGTGGAAGTTCATTTTTTGGAGGAGGTAGTAGACAATCTTCTCGTGCAAGAAAAGGAAATGATTCAATTCTTAGAGTAAATCTTACATTTGAAGAGGCCGTTTTTGGTACAAAAAAGGTAGTAAATATTAATACACTTGATACATGTGATGAGTGTAATGGTAAAGGTGGATCAGGTGAAACAATTTGTAATACTTGTCATGGTAGTGGAAGTGTTACTGCTGAACAACATACTTTATTTGGTTCTTTTATGTCAAAAACGACATGTACAACATGTGGGGGAAAAGGAAAAACTTATAAAGAAACATGTAAAAAATGTCATGGTAATGGAAAGATAAAAGTTAATAAAGATTTAGAAGTAAAAATACCTGCAGGGGTAAATACTGGAAATCAGCTTCGTTTATCTGGTAAAGGAGAAGCAGGAATAAATGGTGGACCTAATGGTGATATTTATCTTGAATTTTTAGTTAAAGAACATCCATTATTTGTAAGAGATGATAATGATATATATTTAACACTTCCGCTTACAATTACTGAAGCTGTACTTGGGTGCAAAAAAGAAATACCAACACTTTATGGAAATGTAAAACTTACTATTCCAGAGGGCTCAGAAACAAACGATAAACATCGTTTAAAAGGTAAGGGTGTAGAAGATGTTAACACTGGTCGTAAAGGAGATATGTTTGTTGTACTAAAAGTTATAGTTCCATCAAAATTATCAAGAGAACAGAAAAAATTATTTGAAGATCTTAGTAAAACCGATTTAGAATCAGGAAATGAATTTAAGAAATTAAGAGAATATTTAAAATAGCTTAGGCTATTTTTTTGTTAACTTGAAATTTATCTATCCATATTGACTTTAGTAAAAATGCATGGCATAATTTATATGTAGTAGTAAAATTGAGTAGTAATTATATTAAGTAATTATTTAGGAGTGGTTTTATGAATCAAGAAAAAATTGGAAAATTTATTGCGGAGTTAAGAAGAGGGAAAGAACTGACACAAGAACAATTAGCAGAAAAAATATTTATGGATAGAGCAACAATATCTAAATGGGAAAGGGGATTGTATATAGCTAATCCTAAAATCTTATTAAAACTATGTGAGATCTTTGAGGTTTCAATTAGTGAAATGTTGGCTGGGGAAAGAGCAAATAAAAAATGAAATAATCAGTAATGCTTTCGTTAATCCTTTAAAAGAAAATAGTAAGAAGGAAAAGGACATAAAACATATAATTTTTGTGAAGAAAAATTTTAAATATTATCATTTTTGTTCTTAATATTATAGATAATTATAATTTAATTAGCTTATGTATAATTTTGAGTAAATGTAATAAGTTTTATTTAGATTATATTATATGATAGATGAAAAAGAAATTAATTAGATAAAAAGTAATAGTTTATAACCACTATTAACAAGACTTTTTGAATATAATAAATTTGTATTTTATAGAAACATTAATATATGAAAGCAGAGTTTATCTTTGAAAATTATATATGGTGCTAATCAAAAAGAAACAATAAATCTAAAATTAGTAATGGAATTCTCAAATAGTAGCTTTTATATCAAAAATAAATTTACTGATATATCACATGTTGAAAAGTTGAGATAAAAAATAGTGGGAAAACAGATTTTATCGTAAAAAATTTATATTTTATAAGAATCAAAATATGTTTCAATGATTATGTATAATTATTGAAATAATATAAATTCGGATATTATTTTTTTATATGATATTAAAAATAAAATTTGTTTGCATAGTGATTGTACTTATGTTGATTATTTTATGCTACATATTTAATTCAATAGGATAATCCAATTTGTTGTATATGGGCTGAATTAGCTCTTTACTTTTTTTTCACAAAGAGATTACAATTATTGTGAAGGGAGGTAATTATTGCCAAAATTTATTTGCACTAATATTTGATAGATTATTGTGTTTGTTATTATTTAGTTCTAAAGTTTTAATCCTAGGTGATATGACATTAGTAATAAAGTCTTTTCTTCTATTCTTAAAGATTATGATTTCATAAGATGTTTTATGGTAATGACTTTTTATAATATGTCATATGATGTTTATGCTCAGATTCAAGATTTAAACAGAAATAATTCAAATATTATTATAAATCTGATTACTGGTGTTTCGACAATATTAATTATGAATATTACATCTAGTAAAAAATAATCATATCAAAAGGTTGTAGTAATATTTGTATAGAGATAATCAATAATTTATGGATAATGAACCAATTTTCTAAAAATTATGATGTAATAGGATGCTAGATTTGTAAACGTAAATATGGCAAATTCAAGAATAGAACAAAAATTTTATACAACAATTTTGTGGAACTATCAACGTGTAAAATATCACTCTTGCTAAGCCAATCTTTGTAATGGATTATACTGGAGCAGGCGGATTGTTCTGGTTTTATGGAAATGTGATAGGTAAGTTTGATTAGAAGGTAGGAGTAAGTATATAATATAAGTTTATATTTGTAATATTTTGTTGTACAAATTATTAAAAAAAGGAGAGTTTTAGATTATGAAAAGAATGATTATATTTATATTGGTGTCTTTGCTGATACCATTTTTATCAGTTAAAGCACAAAGTTATACGCAAGAGCAATTAGCACAGGCAGGGGGGTTAGAAAATTTGATTAGTAATAAGCAAGATGATTTAGCTAAAGAACAAAAAATGTATGAAAGTTTTGCTAAAAATACTAATAAATTACAAAATGCTAATAAGGTTGATAAGACTGAAAAATATATAGAAAGTCTATCCATTGATGATTTATTAAACAATAGTTTTTTAAATAATAATTCTATGTTAAGGTCATATACAACAAATAATAAAATATGTTATGAAAATGTTTGCTATTATTTGGTTTCTGATTCTGAAGTTGTTCAACAAGAAAACTCTTATTATTGTGGTCCAGCTAGTGTTAAGCAGGCTTTAAATCTTATTTTAGGGTCATCATCAACGCAAGGTCAAAGTTATTATGCAAATAATATGGGAACCAATCCATCAAATGGAACTTATGTATATAAAATCAAAGAAGAACTTAACAATAATCAGTCAGTAAATGATTATGGCTGGAGAGAAATTGTAAATGGGGTTGATACATTTTGGGATCCTGTATATTATGATTCAAAAACAGTAAATGTTCCTTTAATTGCTAGATTAGATACTAGTTATTTAGAAGCATATAATGATGTTTCATATCTACATTATGTTACTATTATTGGGTATCACAAAGTGAATGATAAAAAGATAATTTATACTGATAGTTATAATGGTATGGCTGGCGTTTTTGGCAGAAAATATGATACTATAGATAATTTTTATCAAGCAACAAGTTATCTTATTTGGTAATTTATTTTCTTAATTAGTATAGGTCGGAGGGGATAGAATGTCGAAAAAAATCATTTTACTAGTAATAATAGTTTTTAGTGTTACTATATGTTTAATAGTCACTAATAATTATTCTTCTAAAGAAAAAACAGAAAGCAAGCAACAAGTTGAATCACAAAATGAAAAAGTAATTGAGAGAATCGTTGTACCACAATCTGATTATGACAAAATTGAATTAGATTATCAAAAACTAAGTTTAGTTCCTAAAAAGAGTGAATTATATTTTAATCATGTATATAATGATATATTATACTTATCTGTTTTAGATGAAAAAAATAATTTATCAAAACCATTAATGACTACTCCTAAACTTATTACATATAATTTAAAAACAAAAGAAAGTAAAATTTATGACTATGATTATGATATAAGAATATGGGATTATATTATAAAGAATGATGCAATTTATTTTACAACAATTGAATACACAAATGATAATAAAATTAAATGGAGTTTAGTATATTCTGATTTAAATTTTAATAATCAAAAGATCTTAAAACAAGGTGAAATAACGGATGGTCTTATGAGTCCTAATATTATATTAGATAATGAAAATATATATGTAGTTACTATAAATGAAAGTGATTATAACAAGGAATATAGTTTTTATAAAATTAATAGTGATAATTCTATTGAGCAGTTACTTACAATAGATAATAGTATAGAATCTATACATCATCCATATAGAACTGTTATAAAAGATGAAAATATATATTATATGGCTTATAATAAAACAAGACAATTTTTATATAAATATGATTATAAAAACAACGAAAAAGATATAATATTTTCTATTGATAATGGCAATTCAACGATTTTTGATTTTCTTGTAATGGATGATTATTATATGATTGATTTGGCTGAAAAAAATGATAATAGTAGTCTAATATTTAAGTATAATAATGGAACAGTTCTTAATGTAAATGATTCAATATTTTTAACAAGTTTTCGAAAGGTTAGTGAAAATAAGTTTTTAACACATAATAATGATAAAAAAAATAATACTAGAATATTTAAATTATTTAATAGTAATGGTGAAGTGGAAAAGATATTTAATTTTGAAAATTTATCTTTTAATTATAAATATATGGTTTATGATTCAAATTATATAATTATGACTAGCTACGATCCAAATGAAATATATATATATGATATAAGAAAACTTAAATAGGAATTAAATATTAAAAAAGAGCAATGAATATACAATAATTTTACTTGATTTTTTGTTAAAAATACAAAAATTTTATTTATATAAGAGAGTTTGCAGTATTATGACATTAAAATAGCGTAAGCTATTTTTTTCGTTTACTTTTAAATATCATCATGTTATACTTAAAATGGTGATAATTATATGGATATGCGTGATATAAAGGAATTTATTAAAGATTCATTAAAATATATTATAATAGTAGTTGTTATCCTTTTTATAGTTATATGTGTAATATCTTTTCAACAGGTTATAGGGCCATCTATGAATCCCACCTTGTATGAGGGGGATGTAGTGGTAGTTAATAAATTTATATATAAATTCAGAAAGATTACAAGAAATGAAGTTGTTGTACTTAAGTATGATGAAAAATTATTAATTAAACGAGTAGTGGGTCTTCCTGGTGAACATGTTGCATATAATAATAATATAATGTATATAGATGGAGAAAAGTATAAAGAAAAATTTACAGATTCTAAAACTGATGATTTTGATATAAAACAACTAGGTTATGATATAATTCCTGATGATTATTATTTAGTTTTAGGTGATAACCGTGAAAATTCTATGGATGGAAGAGACTTTGGATTAATTAAAAAGAGTGATATTTTAGGAAAAGCAGCGGTAAGAATTTGGCCTTTAAATAAAATAAAATTAATTAAATAGATTGACAAAAACAATAAATTTATTTAAAATTAGATTAATGGCAAAATTATTGAAAAATAATGACGCAAAACTCAAGAGCCTAAGGCTTTAATGCTATGGTAGTCAGTTGCATTTATACGAATTGTATAAATGTTTTTTTGTGAGAGGAGATAAAAGTATGAAAAAAACAATTTTGGGTATTGCTATTTTCATTTTTGGAGCTTTGTTTATGTTTACATTTGCCAATCCAAATGAAAAATTAGAAGAAAGCAATAACCATATTTCATCAGAGGAAAAGGATAAGAATTTGGACGGAAAGAACACTAATAATGAAGAAATTAAGGATGAACCAACACCAGAAAATATAATATCCGATGTTATTCAAACTAACAGAAATGAAGTGTTTGAACCTAATGTAACACCAGTAATTTCAGAATTAGAAAAAGCTAAAAAAGAAGCAATAGAAGAGCTTGAAAACTATGTAGATAAAGATGATTACAGAGAAGAAGAGCAAAAGAAAATTGATAAAATTATCGATGCAGCAAAAGACAGAATTAATTCATCTATCAGTGTTGATGATGTAAATACTGCAAAAGAAGAAGCAAAAAAAGAGTTAGACGACTTGAAAACAGATAAAGAGTTGAAGGAAGAATTAGAAAAAGCTAAAAGGGATGCAATAGAAGAACTTGAAAACTATGTAGATAAAGATGATTACAGAGAAGAAGAGCAAAAGAAAATTGATGAAATTATAAATGCCGCAAAAGAAGAAATCAATAATGCTACAAG
>CAKOTD010000028.1 GCA_934120015.1 uncultured Bacilli bacterium | reverse complement strand
ACCGAAATCATCTATTTGAATCCATTGCCTAAACTCTCTCTTTTTTATTTAGTCCTTGACAAAGGTTACATTTTATAGTGTTTTTTTCTTTTTTTATTATTTTATAATTCATATAAATTATAAATTCAACTAATAAGAATGCAATAATCAATCTAAATAAAACTATAGTTGTTGGAATATCTCCAAAGTGATATAAACTCATAGCTTCAAAAATAACAAAGGTTATTAATAATGATAAAATGGAAGTTAATATTAATTCTTTATGCTTAAATATTATTTTATGTTTATCCATAACTATTGTGTAAACAATTGACATTCCTAAAACATTTAAAATAATATCATCAATGTCAAATACTCCTGCATGGCTTATAAGTTGGATTATTTCAATTAGTAATGATAAAGATGTATCAATAATTAAACTAATCTTAAACTTTTTTATATCAAATATTTTCATTAATAAAAATTGAACTGGCATTAAAATTACAATATTACCTAGTATATTAATTATTGTATTGTGAGCATTAGGAAAAGCCCAATATCCAATTATAGTTTTAAACGGTATTAAATTATAAGTATTATACCAATCTATAATTCTTCCAAATATAGTTAAATTAAAAAACATTATTATATAAATAACTAATGCAATTATGTAAGAAACTTTATTCATTCTTTTACAATCTTCAATCGTATCATAATAATAATTGGCTATTAGTCGATTTGTAAAAAATACAGAAATGATAAAGAAAAAATTATATACTAGTTCACCTAAATATGTATAATGAACTGTTCCCCCTGTATTATATTCAACTTTTAAATACCATAAATATAATATAAGAATAATTACATATAGGATGGTAGCTACAGGAATAATAAACTTATTCTTTTTTGTTTTAGATACATCAATATAATTTACTATTTCTTTAATATTGCTATCTTCTTTTTTATTTTCTTTACCTTTTAATAATTCTGAAACTGAAATATCTAATTCTTCTGATAAGGGAACTAGTAATGAAATGTCAGGAGTTCCTCTACCTGTTTCCCATCTAGAAATTGCTTTTTCAGTTACATTTAGTTTTTGAGCAAGTTCTTCTTGAGTTAAACCTTTTTCTTTTCTTTTAGTTTTAATTAGGTTCGATATTTTATCTATATCCATAATTATCCCTCTTTTCACTAAAAATTATATAGATTTAAACAAAATATGGCAACCTATGAATCGTAGGATTAAAAAAGTAGGATTTATTTACTACTTATTCACTGTCTATATGTTCAACTTGTACTTGATCATTTATATCAATATAAGTAACTGTATAGTCTGTTGGATGGTTTAATTTTTTATCATAATTCATTTCAACTTTTAATATTTCTTTAGCATCAGTAAAACATACTTTCATTTTAGCTTCTTCAGATTCTACACATAGTTCGTTATGAGCTTTTTTATTAATTACTGCTTTTAAATCATTTGGATCTGCTTCACCAGTATAATATATCTGAATATATGACTTTACATCTTTTTCTTCTCCATTGATTGTTGCTTTACCAGTAAATAATTTAATAATTCCATTATCAGTTAAAGCATTTACTGATACTAAACTAACAAACATAAACATTACAATAGATAAAGATATAACTGTCTTTTTTATTCTTTTATTACGATTGTGTTCTTCTTCCATAAAACTATCATAACCAATTTTATTATTTGTCATTTCTTTAATTTTGTCTAAATTTAACTTATTCATATTTAATCGCCTTTCTTATTTTTCTTTTCATTCTTAATAATTGCATTTTAATTGCACTAGAAGATTTCTTTTTCTTCTTTGCAATTTCTTTAATCTTATATCCACTAACATAATATAGATTAAATAATTCTTTTTCTTTTTCATCTAATATTGATAAGATATCATCTATATATGAATTATCGTAAGTAGTTGATATTTGAATTATCTTATTTTCATCATATTCAAAGTCAATATCATTATCTCTTAATCTTTGATAAGATAGATTTCTTGCTATTGATCCAAGATATGATTGTTCATTAGATTTGATTTCTTTTCTATGTTTCCAAAACAAATAGAATGTATCAGATAATATTTCCTCTTTATCTTCATATGGTAAAGATTTTCCAATAACATTATTGATTATCTTGAATACATAATTGCTATATTGTTCTATTATAGAATCAATATTGTTATTCATCTAATACCTCCTTTGAATCGATTCACTATAAAGACGATTATTTTATAAAAAAGGTCACATCTTTTTAAAATATTTTATCATTATTAAAAAAAGAAACCAAATTGGTTTCTAATCTATATCAAATACAACTGAAAAATAATATTTATTGCATTTCTTTTCAGAACATTCTTCATCGTTTCTTAATGCATCTTTTACTATACGATATCTTCCTGGTTTTAATTCTCCATATAAATAACTCCAATCTAAATCTAACATTAAATGTCCATATTTATCTGGTCCATATGCAATTGCATTCCAAGCGCAATTTTTAGTAGGACAATATTCTTCTAATTCTTCCCATTTTCCATTTTTATAGACATCTATTCTATATGGATATCCATATGTATATTTATTACCACTAAAGTCTGTTATTTTGATTTTAGTACTAGTCTTTGTCAATGTTCCATCAACTATATCCATTCTAACATGTTCAAGTTCGTTTAATTCAGAACCGTTATCTAAATCTTCATTTACTATTATCTTTTCATTAATCCATTCTATTGTATCACCGTCATCAATATCTTCATCTAATTCTTTAGCAGATAATAATGTTGAATTATTAAAAATATTTTCAATTGTATCTTCAAATTTATCGAATGTTAAAAAGGAAAAATAATAAATATGATTAGGAACTAATATAAATGATTTTCCAACAATTGCTTGGCCAGTTTTTCCATTAATGTCTTCAACCAATATTTCATTATATTCTTTATCCTTGCTATAAATAGATACACTTAATACTTTATAAGTTCTAATATAACTTTCATCTTCATCTCTTTTATGTCCACAATATTCTCCATGTAAATTATCTAACATTGATGAATCACCGATATAAACATCTTTATTACCTTCAATAGTATTACAAAACATTATTTGCATACCACCTTTTGAATAAATAGTTGTTCCACCATCATACAATCTCATAGTTTTATAATTTTCGTATTCAGATTGTTTCTCTAAATAGTTTTGAAATTCATTTAATGTTATTTGATTATGCTTTAAAGCATCATTTACTTGATAACATTTTTCATTTTTTTCACAAAAAACAGCAAAATCCAATCCATAATAATAGACCTCTCTTTTATCTATTGTTAATTGCTTTTCTAATTTATAAGGTTTCTCTGGATCAGATTGTTGTAGTGTAAAATTAAATAAATCTATTTTTGGATATTTATTTTTAATTCCTAATAATACAGCAATTAATAGTATAACAATTCCGATTATAAGAATAATAATTATTCTTTGAGATTTATTTTGATTCTTTTTACTATCTTTTAATGTATTAATAATATTTTCATCACTTTGTTTAATCAATTTATCTTTAGTTAGTTTTTCTCCACTTATTAATTCATTAACTGAAATATCAAATATCCCACATATAGATTTAAATAGTGATACATCTGGAATACTTCTACCATTCTCCCAATGTGAAACAGCTCTATCAGTAACATTTAATTTATCAGCAAGTTCTTGCTGAGTCATCTTTTTATCTTTGCGAAGTTTGAGAATAAACTTACCAATTTTTTCTTGATTCATATTATCCACCTCTACATACAATTATAATACAGGAATTAATATTTGTATCCACAGCGTTAGTAGAGTTTATTGACATACACGAAAAAAGTAGATATTTAAATCTACTTAATAAAATGATGTAATAAATTTTAACTTTATTTTTTTACTATACCATATTCTATAGGTTTAATTTGTGGAGGATATGATTCCAAAATTATATCGTATTTAATCCATATTTCTTCATCAATATTAAATTTCATATCAGCTGATCCATCCATCTCACAAAAACTAATTGAGTATGGTACTTTCTTATCATCATTTACCATATTAGCCATAATAGAACAACCATTTACTTCGGTTATTATAAAATTATCTTTTTTAATATCTGAAGATGCTGACATAGTTGTACTCACTTTCATACAATTATCCTCACATTTACATTTTAAATCACACTTTTTAGTTATAAATAATACCGCAAATACAATTGTAGTTATAGTTAATACACATATTATAACTTTATAAACTTTATTATCCATATACATCCTTTCTAAGTATTATACTAACTATAGTATATAATATCATTATAAAAAAAGAAACCAGTTTGGTTTCTAATTAATTAGATATTTACGGTTTCCATACTAGTTAAATATTCTTGAACTTTATTAATAACTTCATCAATATTTTTATCCAACCAATTATATTTAGGATTGTTAAGATTGGCCTTATATAATCTAGAATCAGTAATTTTCTTAAACTCATTTATCAAATCCATAATATTATTAATACTTGAAGTTTCATCATCATAAATTAATACTTTGAAGCACTTTTCTAATTTTTCTTTATCTAACAGATTGTTATCAATTAAATAATAAAAATCGAATATATCTTTATATCTAGTAGATCTAATATTAAATTTTAATAATGACTTTAATTTTTCGGTAAATATTTGTTCTGGAGAATTAATTAATAAATTTGCTCCTAAGTTAATTGTATTAAAATCAAACATATATTGTTCTTGCTCCAGTTCAAATAGTTTATGAACTCCGATGTCTAATTTTGTATCTATTTCATTATTAAAATTATCTTTAATTTTTATAAAAACTCTTTTACCATTATAATCTTGATGATGTAAAGGAACAATATCATCAGTTATTTCAAAACTAATATCTTTAAGTGATCTATCTAATTCATTAATAAAATTTCTAATTGAATTATCTTCTAGTGAATATTTAATAAAATCTAAATCTAAGTCACGAGTAGCTCTACGCATATCATTAGATAAGTTATGCATAACAACTCCACCTTTAATAGTAATATTCTGAGAATATTTACTATTTGATATAGCAGTTAATATTAAATCTTGGCATACTTTAGCAGATGCATCTCCATCTGTATAACATGTTTTAACATATTTTTGTATTAGCTCTTGTAGGTTCATTAAAACACTTCCTTTTGTATTTTAGAAAATAAATCAATATCATTTTTATAATAGTTTAAATAATCAGATAATTTATTCATATCAAGTTTATCACTAATATTTCTATAATTATTTATAATTTCTTTATAATAATCAAATGGAATCTTTTCACTATTTTTTACAAGTTCAATTAATAATTTTTCTTTATCATATATTTTAATTTCAATTCCATTTACTTTTATTATAGTAATTCCAACCTCAAATTTATCTTCAGGAATATATATTTGTTTTACTTTGCTATCCTTTATTTTAGCTGCTTTTCTATGTGTGGCTAAAAAATAATTTTGTGGTATAACATCAGTTAAATTATGATAATAGTATGCACTATCTGATGTAAATACTGCATTTGGATATTTCTTATTAATAATTAATAAGTAATTAACAAATTCTTGATCTGAATACAATCCAGGTTCTATTTTAAATATTTCTTTATTTTCTACTGCTTTGTCTAATTGATAATTAGTTTTATATTTTGATATTACTTCTTCATAACTATAAATCATTTTTATCACCCAATATAATTTTAAAGTAAATCTCGGCAAAAGTCAATAAAATGCCGAGTTTTACTAAAATATTATTTATTCTACTTTCACCTTAAAATTAGTTTATAATTCAATTTTTTAAAATCCCACAAATGTGATACTTGAGCCCACTAATCGTGAAATATTTTGAACAATTTAGCAAGAGCATAAGAAAATGATATCAAACATATTTTGTACATACAAAATTATCCCATTTTTGGGGATTATAATTATTTAAAAGTCTTATTCTATAAAGAAAAAGTGTGGGATTAATTGGGGATTTTCTTTAATAATAATTTTATAAAATGAATTCTAAAATCCTCTTTTGTTTTTTATCATATTTATCTTTTTATTATTATATCTTTATTTGTGTGCAGTTATCCGTATGCGGATCATCCATATACGGAAAATTGATATCTGGATATAATTGATGTGTTTTATCTAATATATCTTTTTATTATTTATTATTTAGTTATTGTTGGTTTATCGTCGACGGTTTTACCGATGCGGTAAATCGACCTTCGGTTAATTTTTATTTTAAAGCACCAAATTTGAATAATTATATATTTTAATATAATTACTAAGTTTATTAATTATACTCGTTAAAAACGATTTTAAAGGGTAATTAGCAGTATTTACTAAAACAAGATTATATGGTATATTATATTCAGTGATCAAAAAGCATTGATGTGGTTTCTCAACGAACTACTAGAGGTGCCAAATGGAAATCCGCTCCAACCTTTGGAGTTAAAATATCTAAAAACGCTTGACCTTAAATGGAAATGAAGCGTTTTTTTAATTCTTACAAAAATATTAAGGTAAACAAATTACTATAAGTTAAAATAATGAAAGTCATTATTGAAAAAATATCATTTTTAGCTAATTATTCATGATGTAGTATTAGCTATTTTAGTGAAAAAACTATTCTTTTTTTGTTATTTCCACATCATTAACTATACAATATTAATCTAAGTGTATCAATATAATATTTTCTTTTGTCTGTTTCAGAATCTTGTATTTTTCTTTTAATTAAGTTATACTGGATATAGAAATTGATACTATGTTATGGTACTAATGAAGATGGACTCATAAGTAGATTTAAATTGTTAACAATAGAAATATTATTGTAATTTATAAATTATCGATGGTACTGTATAAGAAATTAAAAAAATATCAGTTAATGCTGTTAACTGATATTGGGAGGGGAAAAACATGAATAAAAAAAAGAAATTATCTATTATAATATTATTAATTTTATTGTTTATAATAATTTCACTTTTAATATATTCTTTTATAAAAAAGAGCATTACTAATAAAAATGATTTAAAGATTAATAGTTCAATTAATGAAATAAGAAATGAGAAAGAAGACTATGTTTTCATAGAAATTAACCCTAAATTACTACTAGTAGTAGAAAATGGTAAGGTTGATTGTATATATTGTATGAATCATGATTGTCAAAATTTTTATAATGATATACACGTTAAAGATTTAGATGCAATAGAAGCTATTAATCAAATATATATTCTTGCAAATAAAAAAGGTTTTGATACCTCAAATGGTGTTAAAATAAAATCTACTACTTATATACCATTAGAGAATTATGACTATGATTATATTGAAATAGAATATATTAGAGAAGATAAAAAGAATCAATTATTGACAGAAGTATTAAATTATAATGAGAGTACGAATAAAAATAGCAATTATTATGATAATTTATTGAGTAAACTAAAACAAGATGATGATTATAATAAATTTTATAGTTGCAAAAATGAAAATGATCAATTAAGTTGTAGCTTTATAATGTCTTCTATAAAAGCAGGATTTGACATAGAGAGCGTTGATACCTTAGATTTTGATAGTATCTTTTTGAATAAAAATAATGTATTACGCATTTTAGAAAAATTTAATTTTAACGTATCTGGTGATATAGTAAGAATTAATAATGCTAACTATAATTATAGTATAAGTTTTACATATAATGGTACAAACTATGGTAATATTTTGTATCGTGAGTTAACTGAAAAATTATCTGATGAATTGTGTGAATATACTAGTGATGGTAATTGTATAATAAAAACGGGTTATGAATTTATTAAACTTAGTGACATTAATTTACTAGAACCAGTTATAACAAGTGATAAAATAATAACAAAAACTAATGATATAAAAAAGAATTTAGAAGAACAATATAACTTATTACATCAATTGGAATTAGAAAGTAAAAAAGAACAAGAAAATATTAAAAACGAATGCATTTCTAAAGGTTATCATCTTGAAAAACAAACATTTTGTGATGAAGAAACTTGTATAGAGCAAGAAATGTGGTGCAGACAAGAAAGCAATTCTTTTGTTTCGTGTAGAATAAACTGTAAAGATATAGATTAATATATTTGAAAAGTACAAAATATAATGGAAAGGCTTAAAAATGAAGGTTGTAAAATATCGAGTTTTTATTTAGGAGGGGTAAAATGAATTTGCTTAATAAAAATAACCAAAATCAAACTAAAGATAGTAATAGTATTTTATCAGCATCAAAACCTCAAAATACTATTTTAAATATTAATTCTAAGCAAGAAATACAATTTCAAACAAAATTAAAACAGAAAAAAGTGATTAAAATATATATTGAGGAAAATAAATATTATATTGAACATAGTACAGCGTATGCATTAGGATTGATTAAAACTAGGGCTATCATGTTAGATAAACCTAAAATGATTGAAATTCCAGATTCCATACATAATAAATTAAAAAATCAAGATGATATAGATATTGAGTATATAAAAATAGAGAAAAAACAAGCATTAAAAGTTTTTGTAGATGATTCCAATTGTTATATTGATAATGCGGCTGCTTATGCTTTGGGATTGATATCAACTGAGGAATTCTATTCGTTAGATAATGAATATTATTATATTAGTAAAGAACTTTTTGATAATTTAAAAGCAAAGTTTGAAATAGAATTTCATTCATTAAATTTAGAAGAAGAGATACATAAAAAAAGATAGAGTTAATGTTTGATAAAAGTATCTTTGGATTAAGATTGAAAAGAAATAGTCACAAGTTTTATTTGTGACTATTCTGATAATTCATTATTCCTAATATAGAATGTTGTATATCGTCTATACGCATTCTGTAGTTAGAATTTAAATCGTAAAATCCACCAATAATTTTATTTGGATTTGCATAATATATTGCTATGTTTTCAGAAAGATAATAATTTAATAAGACATGCAGTTGATTATTAATTTCACTTTTTAAACCTTCTATGTCAAAATTATCTATGATACTTATATTTTTATTTTTTAAGTAATTGTATGTATTGTTTATGGTTGTTAATAATTCAAATCTTACTGGTCCAAATGATTCATACTTTAATCTGTTTTTATTGTATGAATAATTGTTTAAGGCAAAATCTACATATTTATCCTCAAGATTATATTTTAAGAATTCATGCATTGTATAAGAAATCCAATGATCACGATATTTATAATAGTTATTAGAAATAAAGTAATCAATTGCTTTTTCTGAGTATTTCAAGTATTTTTCATCGGGAATGATTTCATATAGTTTTAGTAGTGCAAATGTTGCTTCACCATCATAGTATACAGTTCTGAATTCTTCTTTTGTAGAACCATCTAAGTTTAGTACATGTATATAACTTCCGTTATTATTTTGCATAGCAATTATACCATTTGCTATTTTTATAGAAATATCTTGAAATTTGTCTGTATCAAATGTTTTTGCATATTCTGATAGGGCAATTAATGCTAGCCCATTTCCGCCTAACTTTATCTCTGATGTTTTTGTTTCAACTACATATGCAATGTCATTGTTATATAAAATTATATTTTCCACTAAATAATTGATAGCGTTGTCTATTGATTTTTTTAAGTTTTCATTTGGATTTATTTCATAATACTTTATCATACTCCAAACTGTACCAGCGTGTCTTAATATATTATAACTTGTAAGATTCTCTCCAGTTTCTATATTATAACCATATGTAAATTTACCATTTTCATTCAATAGTGAATTTAATCTGTTTATACTATTTTGTGTTATCTTATCTAAATTGTATAGTTTATTAACACTAATAAATTCATTATTGTTTTTGTCATATATCTTACTTTCAGTTTCAAAAATTATTATTTTATTATAATCTTTGATTATGGTATCTTGTTGTTTGTTGATTAAATAATTGTTTAGATTATGAAAATTTAATTCATCTAGTGAATAATCTATAATTTTATTTATATTGATTTCTTCCTTTAATATATTGATATTGTTGTCAAAAGTTAACCCGTAATTGAATTCATTATACTTGGTATTATTAATTAGCTTCACTAGTTCACTATATTCAATTGTTTTCTCACTAATAATTTTATCTATCTTAATATAATCGTAGTTTTTATAGTCTTTAATTATCTTATTAATATTGGTCTTTTCTTTTGTTACAATATATTTTTCATTATAATTTCCATATGTGATAAAATAATATTGCAAGTGATTGTTTTTAATACATAGATAAGTTATTAATGTTAATGCGGTTATAGTAATTATTGATAATATTGTTTTTTTCATGTTTCACCTACTATAATTATATTATAGCACAACAAATCGGTGTTTCCAAATTTATCTGGTGATGATTAAAAAAATATAATATAATTGTAATTAATGGTTGATGTTAATTTTAGTTGACAAATTTCCAAGTAAAATATATAGAATGCAACTAAGAAATTTAATATAATTTATATGTGAGGTGAAAGGATGAATATTGGACAAAAGTTATTGGATTTAAGGAAATCAAAAAATTTATCACAGGAAGAGCTTGCTGAGAAGTTAGCTGTGACTAGGCAGACAATATCAAAGTGGGAAACTAATCAAAGTACCCCTGATTTTGATAAAATAAAGCCTATATGTGATTTATATGGTATAACAGCTGATGAATTAATTAATGGTGAAAAAAGGGACGAAAAAACAGGTGAAAAAATTTCAAATGCAGATGTAAAAAGAAAAAAGGCTATTGGTATTGGGCTTGGAATATTTTTATACTTTATAGCTATTTCGTGGATATCTATATCAGTGGTTTCTTTTCAAATGGATCCTGTGTTAGCATCAGGAATATTCCTATTTATAATTGGAGCTGCAACGTTTATTATTGTGTTTTCAGCAATTAATTATAAGGTAAAAAATAATATAATTAATCATGAAGAGTTGAAAGCTGAAAATATGGTAGTTAAAGGAATTAATTCTATAATTGGTTTAATTATACTTATTATATATATGCTGATTAGTTTTGCAACAATGGCTTGGCATATTACTTGGATATTATGGATAATATATGCAATTGTAACAGAAATAGTGAAATTAATTTTTATGTTAAAAAGTGGTGAACAAGATGAAAAGTAAAAAATCTATATTGTTTTTAATAATATCTTTATCTTTTATAGCAATTATTTTAATATTTGTTATGATATTTTTGATAAATAAACGTTTTAAACTCAATTATTTTGTTAGTACAAATTTAGTGGCTAATGAATATTTTGATACTAACTTTGATAGTATTAATATTAGAACTGATGCAAGTGATATAAATGTTATTAACACTAATGATGAGAAAGTATCTGTTAAAATTTATGGTGACGCTAATAATTATTCTATTTTAAATAATGATGGAATATTAAGAATTGAATATAAAGATAGTGGATGTAAGTTTTTCTGCATCAATAGAAAGATATCAAAAATAGAATTATATATTCCAAGTGATTTTAATGGCAAATTAAATATTGATAACAACTATGGTGATATTAAAGTTGGAAGTTTAAAAAATTCTAATATTAGCATAAAAGAAGATGCTGGAGATGTAACAATTGATGGTGTCAATGATATAACAATAAAAAATAAATATGGTGATATAGATTTATTGGAAGCAAATATTGCCGATATTAATGCTTCTGCAGGACAAATAAAGATAGGAAATGTAAAAAACATTAAGGTTGAAAATAATTATGGTGATATAAAAATAGATAGTGTGGAAAATTATATTAATGCTTCTAATGATTGTGGGGATATTAAAATTAAATTTCTAAGACTTGATAAAGATTCTAGTATTGTTAGCCATTTAGGAGATATACGCATAGATGATATTGATAATATTTATGTGGATGCAAAGACAAATTTAGGGGATGTTAAAATTAATAAAAATTATCGTAATGCTGAGGTTGTCTTGAAGATAAATAATGATTGTGGAGATATAAAGATTGGTTAAATACTTTACATCTTCTTTTTTTTGATTAAGTTTTTACATAATCAATTTATTTGATTTTGAAGCAACAAGGTAATAAAGTTGAAAAATATAGATATTTGAATAATTATTTTTCTTTACACTTTATTTTACTTATATGCTTATAAAAATTATGATTTAATTGATATTTCTAAAGATAAGTAAATGTTGAAAATTTATAAATAAAGATATAATATTATCAAAATACTTTTAAGGTGTGCTACTATATGTATACAGGATTTATTAGACATAAAAGGGTTATTTTTTCTTTTGAATCATGTTATAATATATGTGGTGGTAAAACATGATAGTAGTAATTGCAGAAAAGCCAAGTTTAGCACGTAATATAGTAGCTGGAATAGGAAAGCTTACTAATAAAAATGGTTATTATGAGGGAATGGGATATATTGTTACATGGGCTTTTGGTCATCTTTTTAGTTTGTGTGACATTGAAGAATATGCTGAATATAGAAATGTAGCTAACAAGTGGACAATGGATAATCTACCATGTTTTCCAAAAAAATTTAAATTTAGATTAAAATATGATGAAAATAAGAAAGTGGATAATGGTGTTCAGAAACAGTTTGAACTTATTAAAAAACTTGTGAATAGGGAAGATGTTGATACCATTGTAAATGCTGGGGATGCCGATAGAGAAGGGGAAATAATAGTTAGACTCTGCGTAATGAATAGTCTTTCTAAAGAAAAAAAATTTGTTAGATTATGGCTTCCTGATCAGACACCAGAAACAGTAAAAGAAGCTCTTAATAATATGAAATTAGAAAGTGAATATGATAATCTTGCTAATGAAGGTTTTGCCCGAACATATATTGATTGGTTATATGGTGTCAATTTAACTAGGTTTGCAACTCTTAAGACAGGAGTATTACTTAGAGTTGGTAGAGTTATTATTCCAATTGTAAAGGCAATTTATGATAGGGATTTGCAAATTAGAAATTTTGTTCCTGATATATATTACGGACTTACAAGTAAAGAAAAGACGAATGGTGAAGATGTTGAATTAAATAGTAAAGAAAAATTTGATAAAAATGATTTAAATAAAGCTAAAGAACTTGCTAGTAAATATAATGATTTAGATGCAATTGTAACGTATAAAAAGGTAAAAAAAGATAAAATTGAACCTGGAAAATTATATTCACTATCAAAACTCCAAAATTATCTTGGTAAAAAATACAAAATGCCAATGGATAAATCACTTGCAATTGTTCAAAAATTGTATGAAATGGGTTATTTAACATATCCTCGTACTAATTCTGAATATTTAGCAACTGCTGAGAAAGATAAAGTGAAGAAAATAATTAAAATATTAAGTGATATGAATTATCCTATAGAGTTTAAAGATAAGAAAACTATTTTTGATGATTCTAAAATTGAATCACATTCTGCTTTGACGCCAACATATAAAATACCAAAATCAAGCACTTTATCGGAAGAGGAATTGGTAGTATATAAAGCAGTATTTAAAAGATTTGTTGCTGTCTTTTGTAGTGAGGAGTGTCTAGCTGAAAAGACAGAAATTAAAATCAAGGTTGGAGATTTAGAAGAATTTACATTAAAAGGGATGATTATTTTAGAAAAAGGTTGGACAAAATATGATGATTATAATTCAAAAGATAAAATACTTCCAAATTTAAATAAAGGTGATAAAGTAAATATAAATTTTGTACCTACCGAAAAGAAAACAACACCACCAAAACATTATACAATTGAAACACTTAATAACTATTTAAAAAATCCTTTCAAAGAAGATAAGGCTAAATTAAATGAAGAAGATAATGATGATACAGATGATTATAGAGCAATTTTTGAAGGATTGGAACTTGGAACAGAAGCAACTAGAACTGGAATTATTGATAATGCTCGAAAAAGTAAATATATTGATTTAAAGAAAGATGTTTATACTATATTACCAATGGGGGAATATTTAATTGAATCATTAATGCAAATGCAGATTAATATGGATAAATATAAGACTAGTGAAATGGGTAAGGCATTAAAACAGGTATATAGAAATGAAATAACAATTGATAATTCAGTTGACTTAGCAAAAAAGGAGATAAATAGCATCTTTAATCAAAAAAAATTACCAATTGAAGAAGATTTTGATAATGGCTTTTATGGGGATTATATAGGAAAGTGTCCACTTTGTGGCAAAGATGTACTTAAGAATCGTTATGGATATGGTTGTATAGGATATAAAGAAGGATGTAAGTTTAAAATAAATGGTGTTATATGTAAAAGAGTAATTTCTAAAAATAATGCTAAAAAAATTCTTGATGAGGGAAGAAGTTCAAAAATTAAAGGATTTGTGTCTAAAACAGGAAAGACTTTTGATGCATATATTAAGATAAGTGATGGTAAGTTAGACTTTGAGTTCTAAATAAAGAAAAGAATCAATGATTTGAAGTGCACCCCTTAGAGTAGACACAAATAAAAAAGCAGTTCAAAGAAAGTGATATAATACATTTCCGAAAGGAGGTGTATTTTTCTATGGCTTCAAAGGGACAAAAATTTGCTTCGTATTCATTAAATCTTTTGAGAGTGTAAAAAACTTTGTGTAAAGTTACCAATCCATGGTAATAAAGATATTTGAGATTGATTATATCAGTC
>CAKOTD010000027.1 GCA_934120015.1 uncultured Bacilli bacterium | reverse complement strand
AATTATATTTGTTAACTATAGGTACATAAATTCTTGCTAAAAAAATTTAAAAGAACTTTCCTAGTATATAAAAAAATGAAAGACTTAAGCCTTTCATCTCTTATTTATATTGAAGCACTAACTTCTACTATGAACAGGTAATTGTACCTGTTTTTGGTATATTACATTTGTAACCATTTATTACAATATTATTAAATTCAAATGTTCCATCATAATTGATTGTTATAGTTCCACTTGTTGGTGCATCACCATATAAATCTAAAGTTTCATTTTCGGTTGCACAGCCATCTTTACTACAAGTAAATACAATTTCTTCAAATGAAACCATATCTATTAATAAAATGTGATAATAAAGTTCTACACTATGTCTTAAATTATATGCCGAATTTTTTGCAACATTTCTTTTTGCTTCATTTATTTCATCTACTATTTCTTTGGTATCATCAAATATATCATTTGACTTATTCTTCTTTTGACTACATCCAGACATTAATAAAATTACTACCGCTAAAACCAAAAATATTTTTCTCATAAATTTTCTCCTATCATTTCCTTCTCATTTAAATACTCATATCTAAAATAATTTATCCCCATTTTGTGATAATCAGTTATATTCTCTAAATTTTTAATTTTATAATTATATATTGTTGTTATATTATTTTCATTTATAACAGGCATTAAATTATTATATTTATCTTTTAAATAATAATTATTATTTTTATTTAAATTATTAAGTATATTATACTTTGATATCATCATTTCTTCTCTACCATATACAATTAGTTCTAAATTTGGATTTTCATGATATCTATTCTTATACCTAGTAATTAAATTATTTATTTGTGTATCTGTTAGTTCATGTGAAAGAGTAACTCTATTTACACCAATTGCATGTAAGAAAGCTACTGCATATGAATTTACAACATTAAATGAAAAATCAGTATAACAACCATTAAATATTGATGATATATCAGAAACCAATGCTTTATTATATTTTTTTATAGTATTATTTACTCTATCTAATCTAATTATTTTTCTCTCATCATTAATTTCATTATAAATATTTTCTTTCATATAGATATTTTTAATATTTTTGCTACTTATTCTTTTATATAACTTTTCATTTCTAACAAAAACATTTATACCAAAATCTCTATCAAAAGCAGGAACAACTATTTCATACTTTTCCTTCTTATAATTAGTACTATATAATCTTTTTTCATCCATTAAATTTAGTATTTTTCTTCTCACTTCATTTAATTTAGATACTGGAATAAAAGAACCATCATCTATATCAATTTCAAGTTTATTAAATTCATATATTGTATCATTAGTTTTTTTGAATTGTTTTTCTACCTCTATTTTTGTAGTATTTCTTTTTATAGCACCATCTACAATATAACTACTTTCATAATAAATATTATTTACTCCATCTGTTAGTTTAATTTTTATTGGATATTTGGCTTTTATATCTATACTGGCATCAATTTTTACCTTTCTCTTTATATTATTTATTTCGTAATTAATCTCATTTAATTGTTTTATATCAGTAGTTTTAATTACATTAGCACCTATATCACATTCTTCTAAGGATGTTATACTTATAATATCATTTTTATGGGCTTCTATTACTTCTTTTCCGTTTAAAAACATCTTTGTTATTGTTAAACCTGTATCATCTTTTTTATTTAAAAATCTTATACCATCACCTTTTACAAGTACATCAGATAATCGTATATAAATTTTATTTTTTTCTTTTTTTATAACTTTGCCTATATTTATTCCTAAATGATTAGGTCTATAAGTGTTCATTATATCTTTACTATTAAATAGATATCCTTCTGTAAATTTACGATTATATATTTTTGTTAATTCTAGTATATCAGCAGAAGTTAATTTTGTATTTTTATATTTAAGGTAATTATCTATTGCTTTACGATATATTTTTACTACTATATATACATATTCTGGACGTTTCATTCTACCTTCTATTTTAAGACTATCAATTCCCAGATCTATTAATTCTCCAATTCTTTCTAAAGTATTTAAGTCCCTAGTACTTAATAGATACTTTTCATTATTATATTTTTTATTATTTTCATCTACAAGATCATACATTTGGCGGCATGTTCCTGCACATTTACCACGATTTCCACTTCTACCACCTATAAGACTACTCATCAGACATTGACCCGAATACGACATACATAATGCCCCATGTACAAATACCTCTATTTCAGCCTTGCTGTTTTCTTTTATTTTTTTAATCATCTTAATATCTGTTTCACGAGCAAGTACTACTCTTTTAATACCTAAATCTTCTAAGAATTTAACACCTGCTGGATTATAAATATGCATTTGTGTTGATGAATGAATTTCCAGGTTAGGATATGTTTTTCTAACTAAATCAATCATACCTAAGTCTTGCATAATAACTGCATCTACATTATTCATATGTAAAAAATCAATATAATTCATAAACATTTCTACTTCATCTTCATAAACAATAGTATTTACTGTTATATATACTTTTACACCATATAAATGTGCATAATTAATACATTTAATTATTTCTTCATTAGAAAAGTTAGAAGCAAAAGCTCTAGCTCCAAATGAATATCCAGCCATATAAACTGCATCACAACCAGCATTAATAGCTGCATAAAATGATTCCATTGACCCAGCTGGGGCTAATAACTCTGGTTTTTTCATACTAATCACCATTAAAATTTTAACACAAAATAAAATAAAAAGGAATTGTTATTCCTATAAACTTCTATTTTCATTTAATAATGTATCTAAATTTACTATGCTAAATCCTTTAGAATTAATATAGTTTATTATTACTAATAACTCTTTGTTTAAATTATCACTTAGTTTTAGTGATATAATACTTCCTGACTTTAAATTACTCTTTATATTAGTTAAGTAATTATCTTTTATTAGTAAATCTGGTTTTATTGTATAATTTTTATTCATGGAGCATATCTTTAAATTTTGAATATTTTCATCATCAGCATAACAATATCCAATTTTCTGTTTTCCAATTTTCTTTATTATTGTATCCATATATATATATGCTCCGTCATTATAATCAAGATTATAACTTAAATTTCCTATTATATGTCCATTACTTATATATTTTTCTATTAGATGATTATTTTCTTTAAACCAAGTGCTATCGACAAATAAATTTATTTTAACTTTTTTTTCATCAGCAATTTTTATAATATTTTCTACACTTGTATTAGAATCAACAAATATAATTAAACTAACCATATTTTTTTCTGGATTTCCACTAATAATATACTTGTCATAATTATCTGCAATAATATCATTTGGCTTAATCTGTTTATATTCAAGTAAAGACTCATTGAATACTCCATACTTTTTCATTGCTCTATAACTTTTATTACAATCAACTTTTGTTCCATTAATACCTGGTATAAAAGTATCATTATCTATTATTGCATCAACGGATTTTATTTCATATTTGCTAGATAGTTGTTTAATTGTCATCATAAGTTCATCTTTGGAATTTGCCAAATTTGCTGCTCTTTCAGTATAAATAAAGCTTAAGCATACTAAAGTAACAAAACCTATAATACTAAAAATTTTTTTCACTTCAATCACCTAATTAAATATATGCATTTATTCACAAAATTAAGCAAATAACATAAATTATTGTGAAAGGAGTAAGATTATGTATCAAAATTATTATAATCCCTATTTAAATCCTGATTTTCAAAATATGCAAAGCAAAAAAAGTGATGATCGTGTTTTAGGAGGATTTTTAGGTCCATTTATTCTAGGTGGTATTACTGGTGGACTTGTTGCACCTGCATTTTATCCAAATAGACCATATTATAACAATTATTATTATCCATATCCAAATAATTATTACTATTATGGAGGTTACTACAGATAAGATAATAAGGCAATAAAAACTATAATTATTTCTAATTATAGTTTTTATTATATTTTTCACATTCTTTATCAAGTTCTAAAACTATTTTATCTACATCATCAAAGCTTGTTAAACGAACCCCACTTGCATATATATGACCACCGCCTCCAAAGGCAGAAGCAACTTCATTAATTATTGGACCTCTGGATCTAATTGAACCTCTTATCGTACCATTATTTTTATCAAATGAAAATATTGCCCAAGCATAAACACCATCTATATAATTAAAATTATTAACCATATTTCCAGCAGTTGCTGCATCTACATTATATTCATTTAATATTTTTTCATCAATTTTTAGATAACCAAATCCATGTTCTGTTACCTGTAAATTACTTTCAATAAAACCTTGAAAACGAATTTCTTTAATTGGTCTTAAATATAAGTTTTCATAAAGTGGGGTAATAGATAAGTTCGTTTTTTCTATAAGTTTGGCCACTAGGTTAAATGTTTTGGGAGTTGTATAAGTAAACATAAATCTACCTGTATCGGCAACCAAACCTATATATAATTTTTCAGCAATACTTTTAGTTAATTTAAGTTTTGTATTAAAACAAAGCTCTATTATCATTTGTGAAGCACTGCTTGCTTTATCATCTATCCATTCAAAATCACAAAATTTCTCAACAAAAGGATGATGATCTATTTTTATTGAATAAGAAAATTTAGTAGCGTCTACACCATCTACTCTTTTAGCATCTGGTGTGTCAGTAACAATTAATAATGACCTACTATAATCAATATTTTCATCAAAATTTAAATTTCCTAAATATTTGAATCTTGAAGCCGGACAACCTGCTGTATATACTTTTTTATCGGGAAACGCATTTAAAATTAAATCCCTCAAGCCAATCTGACTTGCAAGTGCATCCGGATCTGCACCAACATGCCTAGCAAGCACTATCGTGTCATATTTTTTTATTAACTTATATATTTTTCTACAAACTTTCTTATTCACAAATTCACACTTTCTATCTTACTTTAAAAATTCGTAAGTTTCCCTTGCCATCATAACTTCTTCATCAGTTGGAATTATATAACAAGGTATTTTAGAATCATCTGTTGTAATTCTTACTTCTACACCTGCTTTATTAATATTTTCTTCATCAATTTTTATACCTAATACATCTAAAGACTCTAATAATTTTCTTCTAAATAAGATTGCATTTTCACCAACACCAGCAGTTATAACTATAGCATCACAACCCTTCATTTCAAAATAATATTTTGCTATATAATCAGTAATTCTTCTAATATACATTTTTAGGGCAAGTATACATTTCTCATCATTATTATTATAACCATCATTAACATCTCTAAAATCACTTTTTCCACCACTAATGGCAAATAGTCCACTTTCTTTGTTTAGAGCATTGTCTATTTCTTTTGGAGTCATACCAGTTTTTTCCATAATATATGGAATTATTGTTGCATCTATATCACCAGAACGTGTTCCCATAATAAGCCCAGCATTAGGTGTAAGTCCCATTGATGTATTTAAACATTTCCCATTCATAACTGCAGAAATACTAGCTCCATTACCTATATGGCAAGTAATTAATTTTGTATCGTTTCTTCCTAATATTTCATTCATTCTCATTGATATATATTTATGACTAGTACCATGTGCTCCATATCTTCTTACACCATATTTTTCATACCAGGAAATTGGAAGAGCGTATAGATAATTTTCTTCTTTCATCGTTTGATGAAAGGCTGTATCAAAACAAACAGTTTGAATAGCACCTGGTACTACTGCTTTAGCAGCATTAATACCAACGATTGCTGCTGGATTATGAAGTGGTGCAAGAGCTGATAACTCATCTATCTTTTCAACAACATCATCAGTTGCTACAACAGTTCTATCAAAATATGAACCCCCTTGGACAACCCTATGACCAATACCTTTTATTTCATCAAGTGAAGATACAACATTATTTTTTAAAAGTTCATCAACTAGTATTTCAAATGCTTGTTTATGATCTTTTAAAGGAGTATCATGTTTAATCTTCTCTCCATTAATTTTAATAGTATAAAAACTATCATTGATACCAATTCTTTCAAAAGTTCCGGAAATTAATACTTTTTCTTCTGGCATTTCATAAGCTCGAAACTTAAGTGATGAGCTACCAGCATTTACTGATAATACTTTCATATATACCTCTTTTCTATATGTTATACTCTAAAATAGAGCAATTTGGAATTTTCTTTTCTAGAAAATTTGTCTTTTCATCATACCCTGTTATGATATAATGAAGAGCTCTTATAGTTGCCCCATGGGATACTACTAATATAGTTTTATCACTATATTTTTCTTTTATATTACAGATAAATTCATTTGCCCTTGAAAGCAAATCTTTAATACTTTCAACTTCATACTTACTTGAGTTTAATTTCAAATCGTAATAGTTTTCTGCTTTATAAAGGTTTCTTGGTTTACCTTCTAGAAATCCCATGTATCTCTCAACAAGTCTTTCATCTATCAAAATATCTATATCTGTAATTATCTTAGCTGTCATAATAGCCCTTTTTAAAGGGCTGGAAAAACAGATATCAATCTTTCTGTTTTTTAATATATTTTTTACTTCTAAAGCCTGGTTTTTTCCTGTTTCATTTAATGGAACATCTGTTTTTCCCTGCATAATACCTTTTTTATTCCAATCGGTTTGTCCATGTCTTACTAAAATTAATTTCATAAATTAATCCTTATTTAAAGGTTTCATAAGTGGAAATAATATACAATCTTTTATATTATCTGAATTTGTAAGTAGCTGCATTAGTCTATCAATTCCCATTCCCCAACCAGAAATTGGAGGCATTCCATATTCCATTGCCTCAATGTAATCATAATCCATGCACATTGCTTCTTCATCACCTGCTGCCTTTAATTCAGCTTGCTTTAATAATCTTCTTTCTTGTTCAACAGGATCAACTAATTCTGAATATGCATTTATTATTTCTGCACCATTAATAACTAATTGAAAACGATCTGTTATATTAGGATTTTCATCATTTGCTCTAGCAAGTGGTGATAAACTAATTGGATGCTCTGTTAAGAATATTGGATTAATTAAATGTGGACGTGCTACTTTTTTATAAAGTTGATCAACTAAATTACCATAACCTAAGTTTTCAAGTGGAGTTTCTGAATCAATTTCAATTTTATCCTCTTTTATTTTGTTAAGTAATTTATCTTTATCATTATAAACATCTATATCAATATTAGAATACTTCATAATCAATTCTCTAAAAGAAATAGCAGGCCATTGTCCAGATAAATCAACATCAGCACCACCAATTTTTATTTCAAGTGTACCAAATAAATTCATAATAATGGTTTGAAGCATTTCTCTTAAAAATACCATATTATCTTTATAATTTAAGTATGCACCATATCCTTCTATCATAGTAAAGTCTTGTAAGTGAGTTGCATCCATACCTTCATTTCTAAAACAACGAGCTATTTCAAATACTTTTGTAAATCCTCCTACAACTGCACGTTTTAAATAAGTTTCAGGTGCTATTCTTAAATATAAATCAATATCAAGTGCATTATGATGTGTAATAAAAGGCTTTGCTGTTGCTCCTGATGCTTTGTTATTTAATATAGGAGTTTCAATTTCAATGTATCCTTTGTTATCTAAATAATTTCTTAATTCTCTAATAAATTTACTTCTTAATAAAAATTTCTTTTTAGAATCATCATTTGTTATTAAGTCAACATATCTATTACGATAAATAGTTTCTATATCCTCAAGACCATGAAATTTTTCTGGAAGAGGTTTAAGTGCTTTTCCTAAAAATTTAATAGAACTTGCTCTAACTGTTTTTTCACCTGTATGTGTAGTAAATATTTCTCCTTCCACACCAATAAAATCACCTAAATCAAAGTTATTTTTAAATTGTTCATAGGCCTCTTCTCCAATCATATCAATTTTAACAGATATTTGAATTTTACCTTCTATATCACCAATTGTTAAAAAGGACATTTTACCCATCTTACGCATTAAAACTATTCTTCCAGCTACTTTTACACCGCTTTGACCATCTGGCAAGTTACTTGCATCCCTTAGTGAAAAATTAATTTCATACTTATCTGGATACGCATTTTTAATATTTTTAACTTTTTCTCTTCTTACTAACTCTTGTTCTGTAAATTCTCTCATAAATTCCACCTCAATTAAATTTCTATCACTTTTGTATGTGCTAATGCATCATGTAAACCTTCATGATCTTCATTTTTTTTCATTTTGATAAGACTAACAATTAATATAATAATTTCAAGTGCACTTAAAAACATTGTCAAAAATGAATAAGCAACGCTTGGTAGTATATATACACAGCCTAATAGGATTAATATATAGCCAAGGCCATTAATTAATAATGCTCTTATAATTAGATTATTATATTCAAGTTCCCCATCGGTACTTACAATTTTAATTTTCATCATTTTTTTACCAATAGTTTTGCCATCCATACAATATGGTAATACAATAAAATATCCAATTATAAGCATTGCTTGCATAACATTTAGAAAAACATTTTCTTTATCTATATCTTGAGTAATTTCTGCTTGTCTATTTATAAATACATCAAGTTCAAGTTTTCCATCAACAAATTGCTGTGTAACTTCTTCTAATTCATTATTAAGTTCGTTATAGTTTCTTCTTTCAGGCACTATGGATGAAAATAAAATAAATATAATTGAAACAATGCACATATCAATAATGTAAGCAAAAATTCGTGATTTAATACTAGACATATTATTCCTCTTTTCCATAATCTTCCAATATATATTCTATTTCTTTAAAATTATTACAACTAAATATTTTCTTCTTCACTTCATTACTACCACTTAAACCTTTTAAATACCATGGTATAAACATTCTCATCTCTAATAGAGCTAACTTTTCATTTTTGATTGCTATTAAATAACTATAGTGTTTTTTTATCATCTCAATTTTTTCTTGTTTAGTAATCTTTTTGGGAAGACTTCCTTTTTCTAAATAATCAATTGTTTCTTTAACTAGCCATGGATTTCCTAATAATCCTCTACCTATCATAACTGCATCACAACCAGTTTCTTCAAGCATTTTTTTGGCGTCGAAACACGTTTTTATATCCCCATTACCAATTACAGGTATACTGACACTTTCTTTTACTGCTTTAATTATTTTCCAATCTGCTAATCCACTATATTGTTGTGCCCTTGTTCTAGGATGAACTGCAATTGCACTAACACCTGCTTTTTCACATGTTTTGGCAATTTCTACAGCATTAATACTTTTGTTATCCCATCCACTTCTTATTTTGACTGTAACGGGAATATCAACTGCATCTACTACAGCTTTAACTATATCATAAACTTTTTCTGGATTTTTAAGTAATGCACTTCCAGCCTGACTACGAAGTGCTACTTTAGGTACAGGGCACCCCATATTAATATCTATTATATCTGGTTTCATTTTTTCACAAATAAATTTGGCTGCTTCTACAAATGATTCTTTATCAGAACCAAAGATTTGTTGTGAAATAGGTCTTTCAGTTTCATCCATATACAACATATCTATTGTTTTTTGATTATGATATGTTATTGCTTTATCACTAACCATTTCGGCATATACAAGGCCTGCTCCCATTTCTTTTATGATTTTTCTATATGCATTATTAGAAATTCCTGCCATAGGTGCCATTATTACTTGGTTATCTATTTCAACATTTCCAATTCTCCACATAAAACCACCTATTAAAAATTATACAAAATATTGCTATTTTTTTCAAGGAAATTTAATAATTTAACTGAATTATTAACAAAAGAGACTAGTTATCTGCACAAGTCTCTTGTATTATTAATCTATATTTATATGATAAGGTCTTTTCATTTATAGATTCAGAATTTAGAGTTATTTCTACATATGAACAATTAGGAATTTCTTTATTTACTCTTGGGTCCTTTGGATAATCTTCTAAATATCCTTTATCATATAAATCTTTAATAGTTATTTTGTATACAGAATCTGTTGAAGTTGGTAACAATTCATTATTATCTGATGCCCAATTTTGTGCCATTAAAATGATTTGGTTCAACTGCTTGTTGTACAATTCATCTTTAGAATCTTTAACCATTTTATTAATTGGAATACTTGCTAGTAAGGCTATTAATGCAATTAATGCTATAACTGCTGTTAATTCAATTAAAGTAAACCCTTTTTTATTCTTCATATAATCACCTCGAAGTAATTATATTATTTATTTAATATTGTTGTCAACTATTAAATTTAAACAAAAAAACCACCTTGAGAGTGGAATATAATCATTGGTAACCCGTATGGGGCTCGAACCCATAAATACTACCTTGAGAGGGTAGCGTGTTAAACCATTTCACCAACGGGTCATTTCATCATAAGAACACATTCATTATACAATAAAGTTTAATAAATTTCAATATTTTTTTAATAACTCACTTGGAAAAGTAAATTCCATCCTTAAGAGTTTAAGGTTTCAGAAAATTAAGTGGAATTTAAATATTCAAAATATTATAAAAATTCATTGATAATGGGATTTAAATTTTAATTAATATAAACAAATATTAAACACTTTAAATATGTATTATATTAAATCTGGTGAGTTTCAGTTAAATAAACGTTAAAATAAAAAGATATATTTCTAATATTATTTTTATTATCATCATATTTATTTTCTTCTTTTTTTAGTCTTTCATATTTGTTTGTAAACACTTGAGTAGCTTTTTTTACATTTTTCAGTAGATTGAAAAATATGTGGATTTCTTTGCATATTCCTTATTAATTCATTTCTAAATACCACATATGTTTTAATGCTTATATTTAAATTTCTAAATATAATTTCGATACCATCTATAGATTTTCTACTTTCAAAAGAAGAAAGTTCCACAAATTTAGTTAATTCAATATACTGTTCCTTAGTAATTTTCAAATTTCTTGTCCAATCCAATACAATATTTTTACCATCATGTTCATATTCTATAACAGAATTTGAAAATTTTTCATAAGATTAGAATATTTTTAGCTCAACTGAAAAAATAAATTTCAATTTGATTATTTAATATTTTTAATATAAAAGAAGGTGTTAAACCTTCTTTTACGACATATTAATAAAATAATCTATTCTTTTAATGGTTTCTGTTTGACCTAAAACCTGCATAATTTCATATATATTAGGTGTTTCTAATCTGTTTGTAATTGATACTCTAATTAAAAGACAAATATCACCGATATGACCATTATACTCTTTTGATTCGTTATTATATTCTTTTATGGTAGCAGCATAATTATATTTATTACAAATATATTTAATCTTATTCATCCATTCTTCTTCTGAATCACTTATATTGAAGCTTTTTTGGAAATCCAAAAGTATGCTTTTATAATCTTTTGGTTTATCATAACTAACAAACTTTTCTTCATAAAAAGAATTATACATATAACTAAATAGTTTATAAAAATCACTATAGCAGTAAATATCTTTTCTAGGTCTTTTTTTATTTCTCTCAATATTTAATATATTAATTGTATATTCCCTATTTGTGCAAAGTAAATTATATATTTTACTATCATATTTTTGAGTGTATTCTATCAATCCATCATATATTTTTGATGCTGGAAGTATACTAAAGTATGTCTTTGAAATATTGTTTAATTTTTCCTCGTCAAAAAGGGGACCACTAACACTCATTCTATTAAAAGAAAAATCGAAATCACTTATTCTGGAATTTTTGTTATTAATATACCATGATTCAAAATTTGAATTAATTAATGTTGCTAAATAAATTTTTATTGCTTCGGTTGGGATACCTTTATTATAAAAATATTCAATGTTGCATTCTGGGTCATGTCTCTTACTTAGTTTTCTAATACTTCCAGCATCATTTTTCATAATTGGTGATATATGTGCATATTTAGGGACTTTAAAATTTAAATATTTAAATAGTTGATAATGTAATGGAAGAGAAGATAGCCATTCATCACCTCTTATGATATGTGTTGTATGCATCAAATGATCATCTATTACATGAGCAAAATGATATGTAGGTAACCCGTCTGACTTAATTAAAATGGCATCCATATCATTTTCTGGAAATTCAATTTCTCCTTTTACCAAGTCCTTTACGCATACCTTCTTATCAAAATTTCCATTAGATTTTAGTCTTATGACAAATGGTTGATTTTGTTTAATTTTTTGAATTATTTCACTTTCTGTTAAATTTCTATCTTTTGCCCATTTTCCATAGTATCCTATTCTCTCTTTTTTTGCTGCTTGTTCAGTTTTAATTTGACTTAATTCTAATTCGTCACAAAAGCATGGATATGCTAATCCTTTTTTTATTAATGATTTTGCATAACATAAATATATTTTTTTTCTTTCTGACTGAACATAAGGACCGTAATTTCCACCAATTTCGGGTCCCTCGTCTATCTTAATATCAAACTTCTTTAACCCATTTACAATGGTTTCAATACCTTCTTCAATTTTTCTTTTTTGATCAGTATCTTCAATACGAAGATAAAAAATGCCATTATTTTTATGAGCAAATAATTCTGATATAAATGAAACATAAAGAGAGCCCATATGAATAAAGCCGGTGGGACTTGGAGCAAATCGCATTACATAATTAATATTTCGTTCAGGATATTTTAACTCATAAAATGATACGTCTTCAATGATTTCTGGAAATAAAAGATTTGCTATTTTATCATAATTCATTTTAATCCTCCATATAAAATAATAAATCATCTGTTAAGATGATTTTTATCAAAATTGGCTGCCCTAATTAGATTCGAACTAATGCTCACGGAGTCAGAGTCCGTTGCCTTACCGCTTGGCTATAGGGCAATACATATATATTATAATATTAAATCTATTTTATATCAACAAAATTTTACATAAATTTTTAGAGGTCAGTAAATATACCAACCTCCTATTGTAATTTATCAGTTGCTTTTGAATTAAGTTTAAGGTCACTTATTCGACCTTTTTTATAAGCATAATAGGCAGCTGAACCTATCATTGCTGCATTATCAGTACAATATTTTATTTCTGGAACAATTAATTCAAAATTGTTTTCTTTACTAAGTACTTCAAATTTTTCCCTTAATCCTTTATTGGCAGCAACCCCACCTGCTATTATTAATCTATGTACATTATATTCTTTTAAAGCTTTAATGGTTTTTTTAGTTAAAATTTCAACTACTCTATTTTGAAATGAAGTAGCCAAATCCTCATCAATAATATTTCCACCACGCTGCATTATGTTATGTTTTAAGTTTATGACAGCACTTTTTAGCCCACTAAAGCTAAAGTTATATGTGTCATCATCTAATGGTAATGGTAAATTATATGAGTCCCTACCAATATGTGCTAATTTATCCACGTTTGGTCCACCTGGATATGGAATGCCTATAACACGTGCAACCTTATCATATGCTTCACCAACGGCATCATCTAATGTGCCACCAATTTTTTCAAAAGAATAATCATCCTTCATATAAACTAGTTCTGTATGTCCACCACTTACAACTAAAGCAATAAGTGGAAATTCCAATCTTTTTACCAAGTTATTTGCGTATATATGACCTGCAATATGATGAACAGGAATTAATGGTTTCTTTGTAATCATTGCCAAGGTTTTAGCAGCTTGTAATCCAATTAATAAAGAGCCAATTAGTCCTGGCCCATAGGTAACAGCTATTGCACTTATGTTACTAAGGCTCATTTTTGCTTTATTTAATGTTTCTTCAAGCACCATTGTTATATTTTCAACATGCATACGACTAGCAATTTCGGGCACAACCCCTCCATAAGTAGCATGTGTATCCATTTGTGATAAAACAACTGTTGCTATTTCTTCGGTACCATTTTTTATAATAGCCATACTTGTTTCATCACAACTGCTTTCAATTGCTAATACATATATATCCTTCATATTACAACTTCCTCTCCATCAAGTAAGCATCAACGTTTGCACCATAATAATTTTTTCTTGTTGCAACAATATTAAAACCATTTTTTTCATACAGCTTTATTGCTGCAGTATTATTTTTAGAAACCTCAAGGGTAATATTATAAGAGTTTTTGTAAGAATTGATTAAATATTTAAGTAAATTACTTGCTATACCATTTTTTCTATATCCATCTTTAATAAATATATAATTAATTTCTACACGATCATAATAAAAAGAGTAATCAAGAAAACCAACCTTTTCCAAATCTACTTCATATATATAATATCTATTAATTGAATTAAGTACATCAACTTCACTGGTATTGAACTTTTCAAGACATTCATTAATAAATTCTATATCATCAATTCTGGCTTCTCTGATCATTTTTTTCTTCCGCTTCAGTTTTTTTCAAATAATTTGGTTTCACTTCATGACAATTTAAGCATTTATCATTTCTATGGTTAAATACAATTTTTTCAATATTATAATCTGGTAACACTAAATTTTGTAATTCAAATTCATCATAGCTAACAAAAGTCACATCATCATCAACTTTGTTAACTAATTCGTCATATGATATATATATATCTTCAAGTATATTATTACCTTTATTATCATAAATAGCTCCAAAAACATATCCATGTCTAGCATCTATTATAGGAATAATATATTTGGTATCTGCTTTAGTAGTAGCCATAAATTCTAAACTTGAAAGTGGTATTATACCTATGTTCAAAGCAAATCCCATTGTTTTTGCAACGGTTATTCCAATCCTAATTCCAGTAAATGAACCAGGACCTACTGTAACATATATTTTATTAATTTCCGAAAATTTCAAATTATTTCTATTAAACATTTCATCTATTATTGGTATCAATTTTTCTGAAAAATTAAATTCAGAAACTATTTGAACTTTATCAATCAAGCTACCATTTCTTAATACACCAACACATAAAATTTTATATGAAGTATCAATAAATAAATCTATCACAATACCGCCTCACATAAATCTTCATATTTTTTCCCATGTGGTATCAAAGTCAATATACGCCTGTTCTCATCAATAACTTTAAATTTTATATCAAGTCTTTCATCTGGCAAAATATCCTTAATAGTTTCAGACCATTCAATAACAACGACTCCACCTTTAGTAAAATATTCTTCTATACCAATACCATCAGTCACACCATCTAAACGATAAACATCCATATGATATAATGGTAACTCACCATCATATTCTTTGATAATAGTAAATGTTGGAGATGTAATAGTCTCTTTTATACCAAGTGCATCTGCAATACCTTTAGTAAAAATAGTTTTCCCACTGCCAAGTTCACCATCTAAGCAAATTATCATATTTGGAAACTTTTCTGACTCAAAATTTTGAGCTAACTCAATAGTTTCTAGTTCATTATGCGTTGTAAATTTATATTCCATATTCTATCACCAGATTTATTATATCAAAATAGTAGTTAATATTACAAGATTATTTATTGTATTTTATATACTAACTTTTTTGTATTATGAACTCTACTTGACAATTCATTTATCGTATTTTGTATATCATCCATTATTATGCTAAACAAATTATCATTCATATTTGATTTTTGAAAATTATAAAATTTTTTTAATATCAATAGTAAATATTCATCTGAGAATTTTTCCTTACTTACCTCCTGAAAAAAATATACAAAAAAAAATTGGCAACTACCTATTTTTGCAATTAACTATCGTCGGCGTTAAAGTGCTTAACTTCTG
>CAKOTD010000026.1 GCA_934120015.1 uncultured Bacilli bacterium | reverse complement strand
TGTTGCGAATAGATATTATAGATTATTCATATGTCTTTTTCAATGCAACTTTGTTGCACTTCAAATTTAAAATAACAGCAGTTTTTCTTTTTGACAAAAAAACCTATAAATGATATACTTTTATAGGTGATTATCGTGAAAATAAATAATATTAAACTAGTCATAAGTGCAGTTAGAAGAAGTCAATACCCTACAGATGAGAAACCTGAATTTTTACTTGTTGGAAGATCTAATGTTGGAAAAAGTAGTTTTATAAATACTATCATTGGTAGAAAAAACTATGCAAGAACTTCCGCAAATCCGGGTAAAACTCAAACAATAAATTTTTACTTAGTTAATGACCAATTTTATTTGGTTGATGCTCCTGGATACGGGTTTGCTAATTTAAGCAAGCAAAAAAGAAAAAAATTTGGACTTATGATGGAAGATTACTTAATTAATAGACCAAACCTGAAACAAGTTTTTATGTTAATTGATTTTAGGCATAATCCTACTGAAGATGATTTAATGATGTATAATTTTCTAAAGCATTACAAAATACCCGTTACTATAGTTGCTACTAAAATAGATAAAATTGGAATAACCATGCAACAAAAACAAAGAACTTCAATCTTAAATGATATTGATATTGTTGTTGGTGATGACTTTGTAATGTTTTCAAATGTTACTAAAGAAGGAAAACTTGAAGTACATGAAAAGATTGAAAGAATGCTATAAAAAGATGCTTTAAAGCATCTTTTTATTATATTTTTAAATGTTTTTTTACAGCTCTCCAACTTCCATACATACCAACCAATATGCCAATAACAACTAACACAAGTGATATTAAATATACAAATGGCTCTGGTTTTACTAATCTAATAAATGCCGAAAACAACTGCCCACCAAAATGATTATACAAAGCTATATACCCATAAGTTGTAATTGCAATAGGAATTATAGATCCTAATATACCTAAAAATAAACCTTCAAATATAAATGGTATTTTAATATTTAAATTAGAAGCCCCTACCAATCTCATAATTTCTATTTCTCTTTTTCTTGAAAAAATAGTAATCTTTATTGTATTAGAAATTAAGAACGCAGTAACTAAAATAAGAGCAACAACTATAGCAATACTAATATTTTTAACAACCTCAAATACAGAAACCAATTGTTCTACCATACCTTCTCCGTATTTAACACTTTCAACATTTTCTATTTTTTCAATTTTTTTGGCAATATTTCCAATCTCTTCAAGTTTTTCCACCTTTACCAAATAAGTATCCTGAATTGGGGAATCATCCTCCGTATATTTACTCATGATGTCTTTAAAAGCATCAGAAGATTCCATCATATCAGCAGATATTTTCATTTTTGACTCAAATGTATAACTTTCTACTCCTTGTATTTTTTTTATTTCACTTTCAACATTTTTAATTTCATCTTCGGTAATATCAACATCCAAGAAAGTAACAATTGTTACATCTTTTTTTACTAATCCTGCAAAATTATTTACGTTGTATGTAAGTATAATAGCAATTGAAACAACAATTAAAGTTATAGTTATACACGATATAGAAGCAATTGATAAAGAAAAATTTCTGAAAACACTCTTGAACGCATCACGAATGTTACGACTAAGTATTCTAAACGCTTTCATTTTTATATGTTCCTTTCTCATAATCCTTAACGATTCTACCTGAATCAAGTAGTAAAACCCTTTTATTCATCTGTTCTACTATATGTCTATCATGTGTAACCATTATAATTGTAGTACCTAACTTATTTACCTCTTCAAGAACCTTCATTATTTCCATACTAGTATGATCATCTAAATTTCCTGTTGGTTCATCACAAATTAATAATTTAGGTTCATTAATTATAGCTCTAGCAATTGCAACCCTTTGTTGTTCTCCACCTGATAACTCTGTTGGATAATTTTTAGCCTTATTTTTAAGTCCAACTAAATCTAAAACTTTAAGTACTTTAGGATGGATTTCAGATTTGGGTATACCAAATATTTCCTGAGCAAAGGCAACATTTTCATAGACATTTAATCTACTTAATAATTTGAAATCTTGAAAAACGACACCAATTTTTCTACGCAATTTATAGACTTTACGATTTCTGATTTTTCCAACATCAAGACCACCAATAAGAATTTGCCCACTAGTAGGTCTCTCCTCACGATATAACATCTTAATAAGAGTAGATTTCCCACATCCTGTTGCACCTATAACAAAAACAAAATCCCCTTTTTCTATCTTCAAATTCATATCATAAATAGCAACTAAACCCGTCTTATATTGCTTTTTTACATGCTTTAATCTAATTAAGTCCATAATTACCTCCTACCTAAGTATCTATCTTAAATAAGTATATCAAAAATAAAACAATTTGTACACCCATTTTATTTTACCATTCATACAAATTTTTAGATGTTTGAAGATAAAAAAAGAGAATTATTTTTCTCTTACATATATTCTGCAACCATTTTACCAAACTGAGAAGCTGCATAAAATAAAACCACAGTAGCACATATAGTTAATATAACAAGTAATATTCCTGTCCATTTTATTTCATTTTTTCTAATATCTTTCATAAATTACCTCCTTATTCTCCTCCAAAAACTTCATATGAATCTGTAACAACAAAGAATGCAGAACTATCTATTTTGTGAATTGCTTCTTTCACAACGCAATATTCCTTTGTAGGTATTACACACATTATAACTTTTTTATTATTACCAGTATATCCACCTCTAGCTTCTAATACTGTTACACCATGATTTAAATAATTTGTTATAAATTTTTTTATTGCTGTCTCATGTTCTGTAATAATATAAAATGCTTTTGAATTTGATATTCCAAGCACAACTTTATCAGTCATTATACTAATAATATACAAGGAAATTATTGAGTACATAAACTTTGTAAAACCAAATACAAAGATACTGCTTACTACTATAATTCCATCAGTAAAAAACATTGATTTACCTATTGACATTTTAAAATACTTAGAAACTATTTGATTTAATATATCAGTTCCACCCGTTGTAAAACCAGATTTAAAAACAAGACCTAATCCAAAACCCGTTAGAACTGCTCCCATAATAACTATCAAGAATGGGTCATCCATTTCAATAGGTATTATATCAGAAATGTTTTCAGTTAACTTAATAAATATAGGAACAGCAAGGGAACCAAGTATTGAATTCATAGTTTGTTTTTTTCCTAGCAAAAAGTAACTTAATATAAGTAGCAAAACCGAACCAATCAAAATAACAAGTGAAGGGTCTATATTAAATAAATAGTTAAACATAACTCCAATGCCATTCATACCATAAACAATATTACTTGGCATAACAAGCAGATTAAAAGCAATAGCAACTAATAACACTCCTGACAAAAATTGAGCTATTCTTATTATACGTTTATCTTTTTTATAAATTTCATTCCAAATATTTTCATCAATACTTATTTTTTTCTTAAACAGCATTTTTATACCTCCGTACTCTTTAATTTTAAATTATCATTTATGAAAATATCAATATCACCATCTAGTACTTTTTGAACATTACTATTTTCTGTATTTGTTCTATTATCTTTAACAAGAGAATATGGATGCATAACATAACTCCTTATTTGAGAACCAAAATTTATGTCAGATAAATTACCTTTAAAATCCTGAAGTTCTTTATTTCTTTTATCAAGTTCTAACTTATATAATTTACTTTTCAACACTTCTAATGCTCTTTCTTTATTTTGTATTTGACTTCTTTCATTTTGACAAGTAACAACTATTTTGGTTGGTAGATGAGTAATTCTAACCGCTGAATCAGTAGTATTTACACCTTGTCCACCACATCCACTACTACGATATACATCAATTTTTAAATCACTTGGATTAATTTCAATATTAATTTCAGATTTTTCAAAAATTGGTGTTACATCTACAGAAGCAAAAGAAGTATGTCTCCTATTATTTGAATCAAAAGGTGATAATCTTACTAATCTGTGAACACCTTTTTCACTTTTCAAATAACCATAAGCGTATAAGCCATGTACAATAAAGCTGACAGATTTTATTCCAGCTTCTTCACCAATTTGTTCATCTATTATTTCACATTTATAACTATGCTTTTCTGCATATCTTAAATACATTCTTTCTAACATTTGAGCCCAATCTTGTGATTCAGTACCTCCAGCACCAGGATGAATTTCCAGTATGCAGTCATTTTTATCAAATTTACCACTTAATAACAATTTGATGTTTAGATTTTCTATTTTTTCCTTGATGAAATTACTCTCATCATTAATCATATCAAGTAATTCCTTATCTAAATTATTTTCTCTTAATAATTCTATATTATTATTTACCTGTTTTTTTAAATCTGTAATTGCATTTGTTATCTCTTTTAAATAATTTATACTACTAATTTTCTTTTCAGCTTCTCTTTTATTATCCCAAAAACCATCCTTTAACATTTCCTGTTCAAACTTTTTAATTTGTTCAAGCTTACTTTCTGTGTCAAAGTAACCTCCATAATTCTTCTGTTTTTTCCTTATATTTATTATACTCAATTAATAACATATTTTGTTCCACTATAATCACCATATTAATTATATCATGATAGCACAACTTTTCAAAAATAAAATTGGAAATATATCCAATTTTATACCTTTTTCAAAATGAAAAACTTACAATCATAAGCACATTCATCTTTTATATAATCCTTATAATTTTCAATATTATTATGTTCCTTTAAAAGTTTGTTATTTTTATTACAAAAGCCCTTTAAACGAAGCTTTCCATAAGACCAATCACCAATTATATAATCAAAATCATTAAAATAATCAGTTATTTTTTCTTTTATAGAATCATAGTCAAAAGCATCTTTGTAGTTTTCCATTAGAATATAATCATAATCCATTATTCTGTATTTTTTTTCCATATTACTCCTTTTTAAAAGCTGATGATATTGATGCATATTTGCTCAAACTTGAACCAGCATTCCACGTCATATATCCACCAGTTAATCCAGCATCCTTTAAACCATTTATCTGTTCAATAATTTTATTAGCATCATAGGTAATTCTTGGTTCCTTAACGGCATCATAAGCCTGTATCCAAGTTCTAACAACAGCAGGTGTTGGAATACTAGCTTGCCTGTTTACAACAAATTCTCCCCAAGTCTTAAATAAATCATAAGGTACTGTCCATACAGGAACGTTAAACCCATATTCATACTTGCTAAAATGATCTGGATATGGCATAGCACTTATTACATCAACCACATTAGAGATAGCAGCCCAATATTGACCATACCCTGTAACATAGTTATGAGCTGATTCACCAAAAACATCAGCAGATACATAAGCTCCAACAGAATGTATCTCATCACAAGCATACATCAAGAATTTTTGAATAGCCATTGCCTTTTCTTCATCATAATCATTTTGCATGTCAATAAGACCCTCTGCCTCATAATTATATGTTCCATCTGGAAATCTTACATAGTCAAATTGTATTTCATTAAATCCCATTTCAATTACTGCTTCTTTAGCAAGTGAAACATTAAATTCCCAAACCAACCTATTAAAAGCACTAGGCCAATATGAACCATTGTGTAAAAAAGGTTTATCCGTATCTGTATCTATTAAAGCTGTTTCTGGATGATCAGAAACAAAGAATGAATCTTTAAATACTGTTATTCTGCCTATAACATAATAACCACTATCCTTAATTTTTTGAATAGCATTCTTATATTTTTCATAACTATTAATAGCATTTTTATAATTAGTAGGTGAATATTTCTTCATTACTGGTGATTCATATCCTGGTGCTGTATTATCTTTAATATCTACCACAAAAGCATTAATATCCGTTTTTTTAGCAAGCTCAATATAATCATCTACATTACTAATAACACCGGAATTTAAATATAAAGCTCTAACTTCTTCTGGCATAACATTGTTTTCAAATTTTGGCTTCTTATTTGGGTAAAAATCCAAATTTTTAGCCGTTCCTACACCATAAGCATCACCACAATTAGCGTGCTTTTGATACATTCCATCTTCATCATAGTTTTTTAATGCATCTTCCTTATTATTTACTAAATATTTACCATATACATAACCTTCTGTATCATTAATACTTATTTTGTATTTATTGACACTTCCATCATCTAATAGTTTATCATACCCAACTATATCTAATTTATCACCCTTATTTACAGTTGAAAGAATTTCATTTGTATCACTATTTTTATATGTTGTGGCATATGTTCTTACATACATTTCCTTTTCAATAACTATGTTTTTTTCATCTTTAGTAAAATTTTCTTTTCTAATTAGACGATTATTACTATTTATAATCTTGTAATATATATTACCATCTACATCTTTAATATCTTCTTTTTTTATCTTAATTTTTGTTCCTCTACTTATATTATCAATTTTCTCAAAATTTTCATTATATAATAAGGCCATACCATTATTAGAAGAAACATATCCATTTTCAGTACTAACTAAAACTTTTTTAATAGGATTTCTAAATAATAAAAAGTATATTCCAATAATAAGTAACAAAATAACAATTATTAATATAATTAGTCTTGATACAATTATTTTTCTTCTTTTAACCATAATACCAATCTTCCCCTATTTTTATTATAGCACTTTCAATTTTTTAATACAACAAAATTAGGTTACAGGTAAAGATATACTTGGTGAATTTTTTTCAATACCATTAAAATAGTAATTAGGAACAGTACCTTGTATTAGTTTTATAGCTACTGGAATACTTGTCGATACTTTAATTTTTTTGGTGGAAATTGGTAATATCACCATCTCTTCAACCTCTACTACTACATTAACCTCTATTAAGGCATTATTAATACCATAATTAGTAATATTTGTATTTATTGTGCTCACTATATCACCAATTATACTTAATTTTACAGGTATTTTGGGGCCTAAATTTGAAAGCAATGCATTATTAAAAATAACTCCTGTTGGTATTTCATATATTATACCCTTACTAATCTTTGACTCATCAAATTCCACTTCTACATTATCCGGTAACTCTAATAAGTCTATTTTCCCTTCTTCTAAATACTTTAAATTAAGTTGAATGTTGTTAGTAATAATGGTAAGTGTTTTATTTACAAGAGTTGGATTAAAATCTATCGTTTTTATAATTCCATTATTATCTTTTGTAATAATAAATAGCTCATCTATATTTAGCTGTTCCGCGGTATGTTTAGATATTGCCTTATTTATAATTAAGTTAGTTATTTTTTTCACTGATGATTCCGCATATTCCATTAATATTGGAGAAACTTTCTTATTAATAAATTTAAAAGAAAGTATAACAAAAATTCCAATAGCTAAAAAAATTAATATAATTTTATTAATCAGTTTTATTTTTCTATTTTTGTTTACAATTAATATCTTTTTTCTACATTTTGCTCTATAGTACATAAATTTCACCATTTAATTATATGCATAATAAATAGTTTACAGAAAATAATATTTATGAAAGGATGATTTGAATATGCTGATAAAAGATATTATGAGTAAAAAAATAATTACTAATAGTTATAAAGATGATATTTATGAAATTGCTGGTAAAATGAAAAAATACGATATAGGTTTCATACCAATTACAAAGGATAACAAAATTATTGGTATTATAACAGATAGAGATATCGTTATAAACACATTAGCTAACAAAAATAATGAACCTATAATTTATACCAAAACAGTTTTATCAATAGACATGGATAAATCCATAGAGGAAGCTTTAACGTTTATGAAAGAAAAAAAAGTAAAACGATTAATTGTTACTAACAAAAACTTAGTGGTAGGAATTATTTCACTATCAGATTTAATAATGCATTCAGATGAGAAAGTCTTAATTGAAGCACTTAAAGTGATTTATGAAATTGATAGAAATGAACATGACTACAGGACAGAAATAGATGAATTTTATTTATAAGTGATTTGTAGTATTAAAATTACTATTTACATATGATTTTAATATATTAAAAATCTACATGGTTTATTCAATGTAGATTTTTTTATTTTTACTATTTATTCATTAACTTACCTAAATATTCGGCAGTTCTAACCATTTGTGCACTATAACCCATTTCATTATCATACCATGCTACAACTTTTATAAGTTGTCTTCCCTCTACCTCAAGTACATTGGTAAGTAGACCATCTACTAATGCCCCTAATCTTGAACCAATAATATCTGTAGAAACAATTGGATCTTCTGTATACTTAATTGTTTCACTCTGATTGTTTTTAAATGCATTATTTACTTCTTCGGCAGTAACATTTTTAAATAGTTCAAGTGTTAAATCGATAACGGAACCAGTTGGTGTTGGCACACGAAGAGCACTACCTTCCATCTTCCCTTTAAGATCTGGTATTACTAACCCTATAGCACTAGCAGCACCTGTTGAAGATGGAATAATGTTTGCAGCACCAGCTCTACCGCGTCTAGCCTTAATTCCTTTCTTATGAGCAACATCAAGTATTACTTGATCATTTGTATATGAATGAATTGTTGTCATAAATCCTTTTTCTATACCAAATTCATTATTTAATATATTAAGTACAGGTGCCAAGCAATTTGTCGTGCATGAAGCAGCACTAATAATGTCCTCACTTCCATCTAATGTTTCATGATTAACATTATATACTATCGTTTTTAAATCACCTTTAGCGGGTGCTGATATAATGACTTTCTTAGCCCCTGCAGTAATATGTGCCATTGCTGCGTCTTTCGTAACAAATCTTCCAGTACATTCAAAGACAATATCAATATTCATATCTTTCCATGGTAATTTTGATGGATCGGTTTCAGAATATACTTTTACCTTGTGATTACCAACAATAATATTATTATCATCATCATAATTAATTTCATCAACACGATAATTACGATGGTTTGTATCATATTTAAGCAAATATGCAAGTTGTTCTGCATCCGTCAAATCATTAACAGCAACTACTTCAAAATTACTATTTTCTTCCATTATACGAAAAACTAATCTACCAATTCTTCCAAATCCATTTATTGCAACTTTAATCATAATATTTCTCCTTTACTTTTCATCATAAAATATACTACCACCTATAAACTCTCGTAAAACAGAATCTTTAGGAACTCCTTCACTCGGAATAGGCAAAAAGTTTCTTAAAAAGTTTATAAGTCTTATTGCTTCTGGATAATATAAACTATTTTCATCAACTGAAAATAATAATGGCTCAGCATAAACTTTTAATACTCCTATTTCATATGTCAATGCCGAATTAACTATTTGATCTATATCATCTTGAAATGGAAATATATATTTTTCTTCTCCTTCACGAATTTTTTTCCATTGTTTTAATGTATCATCAGCATTATATCCTCTATATTTATTATCCCTTACAATTCGTCTTAATTTTCTTGTATCACTTGTGAAAATACGATTATGATCATCAACATTTAACTGCGTAAGAGGGCTAATATATATTTTGTATTTATTCTTTCGATCAATAGACATCGTTAAAACATCATTTAGAGCATGTAAACCCTCTATTATGATTATATCATTTTTTTCTAATTTAACATTTTCTCTTGTCATCTCTCTCTTACCTGTTGAAAAGTTATATTTTGGAAAATTTACACTCTCACCATTTATAAGTTTTAAAAGATGCTTGTTGAATAATTCTACATCAATACTTTTAATTGATTCAAAATCTGGTTCACCATTTTCATCAAGTGGCGTTTTATCTCTATCAAAAAAATAATCATCAATCGAAATGCTAATTGTATTGAAGCCTTTACTTTTTAGATAATATTCTAATTTTTTTGAAGTTGTTGTCTTTCCGCTTGACGATGGACCGGCTATTAGAACTAATTTAATTTGATTCTCTCTTTCTTTAATAACATCTGCAATTCTACTAAGTTGCCCATTGTAACACAATTCTGATATTTGAATAATTTCATTATAACCTCCGGTAGAAACTTTCTCATTCAAATCTGCAGCATTACTAATTCCAGTCATTTTTCCCCAATTCGTATATTCTAAAAAGGCATTAAACAACTTCTCATGATGTTTATAATCTAATGTCATAGATGGAACATATATATCGGGATAGCTTAAAACGAAACCATTTTCCCTAATGCTTGTAAGCTTAAACTCATCAATAGATGATGTACTATATGGCATTTCACCATAAAAATAATCATAGACATTATCTAGCCTATATAAATTTACATATGTATTGCTTATATACTTTAAGACTTTTACCTTATCAGTCCAATTCTTTTTCTTAAAAAACTTAATTGCATCAATTCGAGCAACACTTAATTTTGTAAATAATAAATCTTCATCTACAATTTTCTTCATTTCATTTGTTAATAATTCAACAATAGATTTCTGCTGCTTTATCTCATTAATTTCAAAATAAAAACCTTTATCTATTGAATGTTCTATAACAACATGTGCATCTTCACCAAATAAACGATTAACGGCTAATATAAGTATAAATTGTAAGCCTCTACTATATATAGAATTACCTACTGAAGAACTTCTGTCATAAAAATCAATATTACATTTTTTATTTAGGGTTTCTGTTAAATCACAAATGTCATTATCAACTTTAGCTGCCAAAATTGGGAATTCAAAATTTTCTTTGAAATATTCACCTATTTCTTTAAATGTTATGTCAGTTTCAAATTCCCTAGTTATGGTATTTCTAAATGTTACCTTAACTTTCTTTCCCATTTTATTCCTCCCACTTTAGCATATATTTTATCAAATACAAGCACAGGTTATTTATTAATATATTTCTTTTTACAAGAAAAATTCATTTAACAAATACAATACATTATTATAATGTTTTTCCTCCTGTTGCTCGTTCATGTTGTAATGATCTGTTAGCAATTTCAGTATATAATCTATCATAATTTTGTTTATCAGCCATATAACAAGTTCTTGCACTATCATAATCCTCAAATTGAACACTATATCCAATGTTAAGTTTTACAAAATTAGAATTTAAATATGACATGGATTTTAACTCCTCATTTTCATTTTGTCCATACAAATCCAATAATTCATCACGTGTTTCTTCTGAGTCGATTGCAAAATCTGATGCTGATGCCATACCAGATGCAGCACTAATTAAGGAAGCTAAAACCGCTGGATTATTTATATCGACTTCCTTCTTAATAAACGTTTTCTCCAAATTGTTCTTCAAAATAATATCACTATTCATTTTATCTCTCCATTCTAATTTTATTTTAACATTTTCTCTAATGTAATACAAACATAATATTAAAATAATTGATAGAATAATAAAAATTTGTCACTTTATTTGACGCATAAAATAATTATTTTACACTTATTATATTACTAGAGGTGATAATTTGTGGCATTAGTTCCTACAGTAATAGAAAGAAGTAGTAATGGAGAAAGAGTTTATGATATATATTCTAGGCTTTTAAAAGACAGAATAATTATACTAAGTGATGAAATTGATGATACAAGTGCTAATATAATTATGGGGCAACTATTATATTTGGATTCACTTAATAATAATGATATAAGTATTTATATAAACTCTCCTGGAGGAAGTGTAACTGCAGGTATGGCAATATATGATACAATGAACTTTGTAAAAAGTGATGTTTCAACAATTTGTGTTGGAATGGCTGCAAGTATGGCTGCATTCCTGCTTTCATCCGGCACAAAAGGAAAAAGATATGCTCTACCAAATAGTGAGGTAATGATACATCAGCCATTGGGCGGAGCACAGGGGCAAGCTACAGAAATAAAAATTGCTGCCGAAAGAATTTTAAAACTTAAAGATAAACTTAATAAATTATTATCTAAAAATACTGGTAAACCTTTGTCAGAAGTGGAAAAGGACACAGAGCGTGACTATTTTTTAACATCTGATGAAGCTCTAAACTATGGATTGATTGATAAAATTTTATAATTTGTCCATATTATAATATGGGTGATATTATGTATTACATAAATACATTTTTTATTAACTCAATCATAGGTTTTTTACTTGAAACAATATGGTGTACAATTTTAGGTTGGAATAGTAATTCTGGAATACTATATGGTCCGTGGACTCCTGTTTATGGAATCGGGTGTATAATAATTATTATTATCTATGATTGGTTAAACAAAAAACTAGAAAATAAATTTTCTAAATTTGTTATATTTGCTATTATTACTCCTATATTATTATCATCTATTGAGATGATTGGTGGATATATAATTGAAGCAATTTTTAATCAGACATTTTGGGATTATTCAGATCATAAATTTAACATAGGCAAATACGCCTCTCTTGAAATGACATTAATTTGGTTAATTGCCGCTTTCTTCTACATTTTTGTATTAAGAAAGATTATTGATAAATTTATATATTATATTCCAAAACAATTAACATATATTTTAATATTTTTATTTATAACTGATTTATTTATTACTCTGATTCTGAAATTAAACTTATAATTTCAGTTTTTTATGTAAATTTTTGTTTGAAATTAAAAAAAGACAGTTAATAACTGTCCATTCTTAATTATTTTGATTGGTAATTAGAACCTCCTAAGTGTTGTTCACCCATTTGAACTAATCTCTTAGTAATTTCACCACCAACTGAACCATTTGCTCTTGAAGTAGCATCAGGACCCATTTTTACACCTAATTCATTAGCTATTTCATATTTCATTTGTTCAATAGCTTGTTTAGCTCCTGGTACAACAAATTTGTTTGTTGATTTATTCATTTGTTTCACCTCCTGTACACTAATAGCATGTGTACAAAAAAACAAAACATACATATTTTTAATTGGTAATTTCTGGATTACAATAAGTCATTTTTTTTCATATTATTTATATCTATAACTTCAATATTTTTAACGGCTTCTTCAATTAGAAATTGGTATTCTATTTCTTTTTCATATTTAAGACATTTTTCCAAATCTGGATTTATGACAGGATGTTTTGGAACAAAAACAGTACAACAATCCTCATAAGGTAATATACTAGTTTCATAAGTACCAATTTTTTCTGCTATACCAATAATTTCTAATTTATCTAAGCAACAGACAGGACGTATAACAGGAAAGTTAGTTACATTATTAATAACAAAAATACTACTTAATGTTTGACTTGCAACTTGACCAATGCTTTCACCATTAATAATAATTTTAAATTTATTTTGATATGCATATTTTTCAGCAATTCTATACATCATCCTACGCATAATGGTTATAATATAACTATCAGGAACTTTTTTATAAATTTCTTCTTGAATTTTTGTGAATGGTACAACATGAAGTTTAATATTCATTGAATATTCATTTAGTATATTGCAAAGTTTTATGACTTTTTCTTTTGCCTGAATACTAGTGTGAGGAGGTGATTCAAAATATAATCCCTCTACACAAATACCTCTTTTCATAGATAAATAGCCAGCTACTGGGCTATCAATTCCACCACTGAGCATTAATAAGCCTTTGCCCTGTACACCAACAGGATACCCACCGGCTCCAGCATATTCATCAAAATAGATATATGTATAATCCTCTCTTATTTCTATGTTAACTAGAATATCTGGATTATGAACATCAACACTGCAATTAATTTTTTTTAAAATATAACTACCTATCATCCTATTAACATCCATAGAGTGAATTTCAAAATTCTTATTAGATCTTTTGGTTTCAATTTTAAATGTATTAAACTTTTTTGAACTTAACATATAAAATACTCGATTTGAAATATCATTAATATTATTATTAACCTTTTCACATATAACTATGCTATGAATACCAAAAATTTTTTTTAATTTGCTTAATATAATTTCTATATCGGTTTCGTCTATTTCAATAAACATTCTAACTCTATTTTTAACAATTTTATAATGAAAGTTTTTTAATGATTTAGTAATATTATCATATAGTGCATTAATAAAAAGTTTTCTATTATCTTTTTTAGTTGTTAATTCACCATATTTAATTAATAACAATTTTTTCATACTTAATCTCCTAAATTCAATTTTTTTCTTAAATATTTAAATAACAATTCATGTTCTTCAGAGTATGGCACAAGGTTTGAATCCTTGGCTTTTAATCTCTGTTCATATTCATTGAAATTTATAAATTTTATATCTGTTAGTTCTTCCTTTTGCACAATCGTCTTAGAAATATCCAAATCCATTTGTAATAAATAAACATCATCATATACATTCAAAAAAGAATCTTTATATGGTTGAGTTCGTTTTAAAGAAAATAATTTAATCAATTCATTATCTTGGATAGATAAATTAATTTCTTCCTTTACTTCTCTCTTTGCTGCCTCTAAACTAGTTTCACCAGCTCTAACATGACCAGCAATTGAAATAGCCCACTTATTTGGAAAAGTTTCTTTATCTTTTGATCTTTTTTGTAGCAACAACTCATTATTAGAATTTAAAATCCAAACATGCACACTTTTATGCCAACTTCCAAGTTTATAAATTAGTTGTTTATTTCTTACAATATTAGTTTTATTGCCATTTTCATCTAAAACATCAATAAATTCCATTAGCCATACACCCCATCATATAGTATACCAAAAAAAAAGAGAAAATCATATAGTAAAATGTAACCTATAAAGTGGACTCTGTAGCGGTACAATTGATGTGACACCACACATATAGAAAAAAAGCAATAAATCCGATAAAATATTAATTGAACAAAAAAAATATAGAAAGGACTTATTGCTTATGACAAGTATATCACAAAATCAACGTTATATACCACATGAATTAAACACAAAATATTATGCTACAAAATTATATAGAAATGGATATTCTGTATCTTTTGTATGTAGAAGATATAAAATATCTAAATCATCATTAATGAGATGGAATAAAAAATTTAATGGAACAAAAGAATCATTAATAGATAAATCACATAAACCTCTTACACCTCATCCCAATGCTCATACTGAAATAGAATTAAAATGGATTAAAGACTTAATTAGAAGAAACCCCAATATTTCAATGTCAGAATTATATGGAAAATTGAGAACTGAAAGAGGATATTCGAGAACTGCTCCTTCATTATTTAGAGTCTTAAGAAAAATGAATTTTTATGTTTCTAAAGAAAAACATAATAAATATATTCCTAAAAAGTATGATACTCCAACAGATATTGGCATAAAATGGCAGATGGATGTTAAATATATTCCAATAAAATGTTATTCTGGAATAGTACCTGAAAAATTCTATCAATATACAATAATAGATGAGGCTTCACGTGAAAGATTTATATATCCATATAAGGAACAATCTTCTTATTCAACCATTGATTTCGTTAAAAGAGCCATTGTATATTTTGGTTATAAACCACAAATTATTCAAACTGACAATGGTCAAGAATTCACCTACACCAAAAGAACTAACAGAATTCACCCTCTTGATAATCTATTAATCTCTTTAAATATAACACATCAATTAATTAGACCAAGAACTCCAAGACATAACGGAAAAGTTGAAAGAAGCCATAGAAATGATCAAAATAGATTTTACAATTATTTAAAATTCTATTCTTATGAAGATTTAAAGCATCAAATGAAAGCTTACCTAAAACGTTCTAATAATATTCCTATGCAAGTATTGGGATGGCTTTCTCCACTTGAAAAAAGAATAAAAATAATAGAAGCTCGAAATACTTCAAGCTTCTAAAATTAATATTTTTCTGATTTATTTTTAGTGTCACATCATTGACAACTACACAAAAATGTAACCTATAAAGTGGACTCTAAAAAAAAGAGACCTACTTTATAGGTTTTTATTATGTCTTATTGTATAATA
>CAKOTD010000025.1 GCA_934120015.1 uncultured Bacilli bacterium | reverse complement strand
CCCAATATATATAATATAGTAGGTGCTATATCAGCAAGTTTACCATCTTCTAGTTTTATGCTTTTATCGGTAATTATAAATGGAACTTTATTAGTTGTATGTGATGTGATGATATTTCCATTATCATCAATCATAACCTCACTATTTCCATGATCCGCTGTAACAATTAATATTCCACCAATTTCTTCTAATTTTTTATATATTTTTCCAACACAATCATCAACAGTTTCTATTGCTTTAATTGCAGCATCTAAATTACCAGTATGTCCAACCATATCTCCATTTGCAAAATTAAGAATAACAACATCCAAATGATTATCTAGTTCCTTAATTAATTTATCAGTTACCTCATAAGCACTCATTTCTGGTTTTAAATCATATGTGGCCACCTTAGGTGAATTAACTAATATTCTCTTACACCCATCTAAATCTTTTTCAACTCCACCATCAAAGAAATAAGTAACATGAGCATATTTCTCTGTTTCAGCAATTCTTAATTGTGTTTTATGATTTTTAGAAAGATATTCTCCAAGTGTATTATCTAATTTCTGTAATTCAAAAGCATTATTACAAATAACTTCATCACTAACTGGCATCATTGTCGTTAATTTTATATTTTTTAGATTTTTATGTTCAAAATCATTAAAATCAGGATTAGTTATAGCCTTAAAAATTTCCCTTAATCTATCTGGTCTAAAATTAAAAGCAATTAATCCATCATTATCATTGATCATACCATTTTTATCTATGATAGTTGGAACGATAAATTCATCAAGTATGCCTTCCTTATAATTTTTTTCAATAACATCTTTATAAGAATTACATTCTTCACCCTTACCAGTTACCATCACATCATAAGCCTTTTCTACTCTATCCCATCTATTATCACGATCCATTGCATAATATCTTCCAGATATTGATGCAATTTTTCCTACATTACTTTCTTTAATTTTTTCATTTAGTTGATCTAAATATTTTAAAGCAACGTTTGGGAGTGTATCTCTTCCATCTAAAAAGACATGATAATATACATTACTAATTCCCTCTTCTTTACACAAATCTATTAATCCAAATAGATGATTAATATGAGAATGAATTCCCCCATCACTAAGAAGACCACATATATGTAATTTAGAATGATTATCTTTTACATGTTTAATTGTTTCAAGTAGATTTTTATTTTGGAAAAACTCACCATTTTTAATTTGATTAGTAATAAGTTGTAATGGTTGATATACTATTCTTCCAGCACCAATATTTGTATGGCCAACTTCACTATTTCCCATTTGACCAGATGGTAATCCAACAAGTTCCCCACTTGCTTCTAATTTACTATGAGGAAAATTGTCAATCAAGTAGTCAAGATTAGGTTTATTTGCCATTTTAACCGCATTACCATACTCTTTATTCCTTATTCCTACACCATCCATAATACATAAAACAATAGGTTTCATTTTATCACTCTTTCTAATTAACATAGTACCATTATAACATTTTTTTCAGAAAATTACATATTATTCTTTAATTATTATTTTTTCAATCTTATCTCTACTAAAGCCTGTTATTTTACATATTGTTTGAATGTCAATATTATTTTCTAACATTTTCTTTATCATTTCTTTGTAACTTTCATCTGTTCCTTGTTTTATTCCTTGTTTTATTCCTTGTTTTATTCCTTGTTTTATTCCTTGCTCAATACCTTTTTGCTTTCCAAGTTTCATTCCTTTTCTCATTCCACTTTTTGTTGCCGATTCACGAATTTCTCTCTTCATTATATCCATATCAGCTTTTCTTGTTTTTCTAATATCCTCTTCTGAACCATAATAATTTTCTAACTCTTCATCACTGCATAACTCATCCATTGTATCAAGAAAATTCTTTTTAATTTTTTCTTCCATCTTCATTTCACCTATGCATTTAGTAAAGTTAGCTTCATCTGATGCATAAATAAGTGCACACATTTTAATAATGTTTTTATCTACTTCACTATACCCTTCCATAGTTTTATTGTACCAATATTTATAACACTTTGCAATATTTATATGGTATATTTGTAACAAATTTGTTAACTCATAACAATTATCATTTTTTAAAGTATATATGTCTACAATATTCTTGTTATTTTTATCAATCCCATGAGTATCAAAGTTTATTTGTAATATCGGTTTAATATCACCATAGTCCTCATTTGATTTTAAATATGATGAAAAATGATGAAATACATAACCTGTATTTCTAACTATTCTTCCCTTAAAAAAACCTATATTCATTTCCAAATTTATTTTTCCATAACATCCAAATGAAAGTTTTAACACTACATCACATTTACCCATCTTTTCATTTTTGTTGCTTACTCTTTTCTCAGATTCTAATATTATAATATTTCCTCTTATGTTCTCTATAGGAATATTAAGAATTACGCTAAGTAAAAAAGCAAGTTTATCTGTATCATTGGGATCACCAAATACTTTCTTAAATATCCTATCATATGTCATAGGTATAAATCGTTTTATACTAAATCACCTCCGTATATATATTTCTATGTTTTTTCCCAAAATCCTTATAAAAAGAAAAAAAGTCAAAATTGACTTTTTATAATAACTATGCAACCTCTTCTAATTTTACACTTACTAATTTACTGACCCCTGATTCTTGCATCGTAATACCATATAATACATCAGCAAATTCCATAGTTTTTTTCTTATGAGTAATAAGTATAAACTGAGTTTTTTCTTGTAAACTTTTTAAATAAGAACCAAAACTAGAAACATTAGCTTCATCAAGTGCCGCTTCGACTTCATCAAAAATACAAAATGGCACACATCTTGATTTAAGGATTGCAAACACTAAACTAATTGCTGTAAAAGTTTTTTCTCCACCTGATAACAAAGAGATTGTTGTAAGCTTTTTACCCGGAGGAGATGCAACTATATCAATACCACTCTCAAGTATATTATCAGGATCTATCAATTTTAAATCAGCTGTTCCACCTTTAAATAGTTCCTTAAATGTTTGTGTAAAGTTTTTTCTAATTATTTCAAAATTTGAACTAAATTCTTTTTTCATAACATCATCTAATTCATCAATAATACTAAGTAAAGTATTCTCAGCGTTTATAAGATCCTCTCTTTGTTTATTTAGAAAATTATATCTTTCACTTACCTTATCATATTCCTCAGGAGCATTAATATTTACTGGACCAATCTGTTTTATTTTGGCCTTTAAAGTATTAACTTTATTACGGGCTTCATTTTCATCAATTTCTAACTTATACATACTTATTGCTTTTTCATAAGTCATACTATATTCTTCATTTAATCTTGTAAGTAGTGTATCAAGTTTTACATCAAATCTATTAATTTCTATTTCAAGGTCTTTTAATTCCTTATTTTTTGCAGTAAATACACTATTTTCTTTTCTTCTTTCAAATTCGGCTTCCTCTAAGTAATCATTTAAATCTTTCTTCTTTTTATTTAAACTACTTAATTCATTATTTAAAGAATCCCTTTGTTTTAATGCCTCATAATAACTATTAATAACCTGTTCTTCTTCATTACTTAATGTATTGTTAATTAAATTATTTGTACCATCTATATTTAAATTAATTTGATTCAATTCATTAACAATATTATTTTTAATATTTATTTTATTATTATTAATCTCTTCATTATTAATAATTTTTTTATTTAATAGATAAATCTCATCCTCTGCATTTTTATATTCCATATCAATATTGTTAATTTCTTCTTCATATTTTTTTATATTTAAGTCTTCCAGCTTTTTTTCTTGTTTTAATCGTTCAAGTTCATATTTATCACTAATAATATTTTTTTGTTTAATGATATTTCCACCTGTAATTGAACCTCCAACATTTAAAACTTCACCATCTAATGTTACTACTTTATACCTATAATTTATAAGTTTTGATATTTTATTTGCACTCTCTATATCAGTAGATACAATAACATTACCTAATTGATTTTTAACAATATTTTTATATTTGGAATCAAAACTAACTAGATTACTACCTACTCCAACAAAACCTTTTTCTTTAAGAATAATATCTAGTAAATCTTTATCAATGTTTTTTTCTTTCATTATATTTAAAGGATACAAAGTTACCCTACCAATATTATTTTGTTTTAAATATCTTATTACTTCTTTAGCAGTATTTTCATCATCAACAACAATATTGCTAAAAGCCGAACCAAGAGAAGTAGTAATTGCCCTAACATATTCTTCTTTTATCTCTATTAAATTCCCAATTGCATTATGAATACCATCAATTTTAAGATTTTGTAAGACCCATCTGACTGCATAAGGTAATGAAGAATTATTTTCTATACTCTCGTTTAAATTATCTATCTTTAAATTCAAATAATTACTATTTCTAATAGAATTGGAAAGCAAATCATTCAACTTTTGTTTTTTATTTCTCACACTATCTAATTTTGATATTTTAACATTTTGATTTTCTTTTAATAATAATATTTCTTTTGAGTTATCATCTATTTCATTTTCATATTTAACAATTTCATTTTCTAAACTAAGTTTTTTTTCTTTCAATTCAAGAATAGTATTATGAAGTTTTGAATCTTCAACATTATATTTCTGTCTTTCAGTTATAATCTGTTTTTCTGCATTTATTTTTTCAACCTTAGTAGTAATTTCTAACAATTCTTTTTGTTTAATCGATAATGTTTCTTCTAATTTATTAATTTCTAATTTAAACTTTTCTATTTTAGCTTCATTGCCAGTATTATTTGTGGTTAAATCTAATATTTCTTTATTCAAAAGTTTTTGTTTTTCTTTATCTTTAGAGTATTTAAAATTAATGCCTGTAATATCACTTGCTAATAAAGAAATTTCAAGATCTTCTAATTGATTAGATACATTTAAATATTCAAGAGCTTTTTCTCTTTGTATTTTAAGAGGCTCAACTTGAAGTTTAAGTTCATTTATAATATCATCAACACGATTTATATTATCATTTGTTTTTTCAAGTTTTCTAAGAGCATCTTCTTTTCTTTTTTTATATTTAAGAACTCCTGCTGCTTCTTCAAATATAACTCTTCGTTCTAAAGGCTTACTATTTAATATTTCTTCTATTTTTCCCTGAGAAATAATATTAAAACTTTCCTTAGCAATACCAGTATCTAGCAGCATATCAGTAACATCTTTTAAACGACACTTTTCATTATTTAAAAAATATTCATTAGTTCCATCTCTATAAACTCTTCTTTTAATTGATACCTCAGTATTAGGTAGATTAAGATAATGATCACTATTATCAAATACTAATGTTACACTTGCTATATTAGAAGAATTTCTTGATTTACTTCCTGAAAATATAACATCAGCCATATTTCCTTCTCCACGAAGTGATTTAACAGACTGTTCACCAAGAACCCACCTAACAGCATCAACAACATTACTTTTACCACTACCATTTGGTCCAACAATACATGTAATTCCCTCATTCATTTCAATAGACATTTTATCTGCAAATGATTTAAAACCATGCGTTCTTATTTCTTTCAAATACATATACTTCACCCTTAATTATAATAGTATTATACTATAAAAATGGTTTTAACTCAAGAAAAAAAGAACCCAAAAGGGTTCTTAATGATTATTATTCAACAATTTCAGTAACATTACCAGCACCAACAGTTCTACCACCTTCACGGATTGAGAATTTAGTACCGTTTTCAATTGCAATTGGAGCAATTAATTCAACTGTCATTTCAACATTATCTCCAGGCATAACCATTTCTACACCTTCAGGTAATTGAATAACACCAGTAACATCTGTAGTTCTGAAATAGAATTGTGGACGATAATTTGACATAAATGGTGTATGTCTTCCACCTTCTTCTTTGCTTAGAACATAAACTTGAGCCTTGAATTTCTTATGTGGAGTAACAGTTCCAGGTTTAACAAGAACTTGACCTCTTTCAACTTCTTCACGAGAAATACCACGTAATAATACACCAGCATTGTCTCCAGCTTCAGCATAGTCTAATTGTTTTCTAAACATTTCAATTCCTGTAACAACAGTTTTCTTAGTTTCTTTAATACCAACGATTTCAACTTCATCATTAAGTTTTAATTGTCCACGTTCAACACGTCCTGTAACAACAGTACCACGACCAGTGATTGTGAAAACATCTTCAATTGGCATTAAGAAAGGTTTATCAGTATCACGAGCTGGTGTTGGGATCCATTCATCAACAGCATCCATTAAGTCAAGAATTGATTGTTCATACTTAGGATCTCCTTCAAGAGCTTTAAGAGCTGATCCACGGATAATTGGAGTTTCATCTCCTTCAAATCCATATTCGTTTAATAATTCACGAATTTCCATTTCAACTAAATCTAATAATTCAGCATCATCTACCATATCACATTTGTTCATGAAAACAACCATACGAGGTACACCAACTTGACGAGAAAGTAAGATATGTTCTCTTGTTTGAGCCATAGGTCCATCAGTTGCTGCAATAACTAAGATTGCTCCATCCATTTGAGCTGCACCAGTAATCATATTTTTTACATAATCAGCATGTCCTGGGCAGTCAACATGTGCATAGTGTCTCTTATCAGTTTGATATTCAACATGTGAAGTATTAATTGTAATACCTCTTTCTCTTTCTTCAGGTGCCTTATCGATATTTGCATAATCTACGAAATCAGCATATCCTTTTTTAGATAATACATTGGTAATAGCTGCTGTTAAAGTAGTTTTACCATGGTCTACGTGTCCAATTGTACCAATGTTAACATGTGGTTTTGAACGATCGAATTTTGCTTTTGCCATTTTTATTTCCTCCTTATAATTACATACATATTTATTTTATCTAATTATTTGAAAAATAGCAAGTATTAATTAATTATTACCGCCATTTTTTTTGATAATTTCTTCAGCAATGTTTTTAGGAACTTCTTCATAATGATCAAATTCCATAATAAATGTTCCACGACCTTGTGTATTTGAACGCAAACTTGTGGCATAACCAAACATTTCTGAAAGTGGTACTAATGCATTAATTGCTAGTGCATTTCCACGAGATTCTTGACCAAGTGGACGTCCACGACGAGATGTTACATCTCCCATAACTGTTCCAAGATATTCATCAGGAACAACAATTTGAACTTTCATAATAGGTTCAAGTAAAACTGGTTTACATTTATTTTTAGCTTCTTTTAAAGCCATTGAAGCTGCAATTTTATAAGCCATTTCTGATGAGTCTACATCATGATATGAACCATCAAATAATGTTGCTTTAATGTCAACCATTGGATATCCTGCAAGTACACCTGTTTTAAGTGCATCTTGAAGACCTTTATCAGTAACTGGTATATATTCTCTAGGAACAACACCACCAACGATTGCATCAACAAATTCATATCCTTTATCTGGATTTGGTTCAAATTTAATCCATACATGTCCATATTGTCCACGTCCACCAGATTGTTTAATATATTTACCTTCACATTCAGCTGTTTGAGTAATTGTTTCACGATAAGAAACTTGTGGATTACCAATGTTAGCTTCAACACCAAATTCACGTTTCATACGATCAACAATAATATCAAGATGTAATTCACCCATACCAGCAATAATAGTTTGACCTGTTTCATGATCAGTTGAAGCTCTAAAAGTTGGGTCTTCTTCAGCTAATTTTTGAAGAGCAAGTCCCATTTTATCTTGATCTGCTTTTGATTTTGGTTCAACAGCAAGTTGAATAACTGGTTCTGGAAATTCCATTGATTCTAGAATACAAGGTTTCTTTTCATCACAAAGAGTATCTCCAGTTGTTGTATTTTTAAGACCTACTGCTGCAGCAATATCCCCTGTATATACTTCAGATATTTCAGTACGATTATTTGCATGCATTTGAAGGATACGACCAATTCTCTCTTTACTATTTTTTGTAGCATTTAAAATATATGAACCACTTGATAATTTACCAGAGTAAACACGGAAGAATGTTAACTTTCCAACAAATGGGTCTGTCATAACCTTAAATGCAAGTGCTGAGAAAGGTTCTGAATCAGATGGATGTCTTTCAATTGGTTCACCATCCATATCAACACCTTTAATTGAAGGTATATCAAGTGGAGATGGTAAATAATCAATAACAGCATCTAGTAATAACTTAACACCCATGTTTCCAAGAGCTGTTCCACATAATACTGGGAAGAATTCAGCACTTAAAACACCTTTTCTAATTGCTGCTTTAATCATTTCAATACTTACTTCTTCACCATCTAAGTATTTAGTCATAAGTTCATCATCAAACTCAGCAATTGCTTCTATTAAATCATTACGTTTTTCTTCAACTAAATCCACCATATCAGCTGGTATATCTATAATAGTTGGATTCTCATCTTGCTTTCCATCATAATGGTAAGCAGTTCTTGTTATTAAATCAATAACACCATTGAAGTCATTTTCAGCACCAATTGGCCATTCAATTGGTTTAGCATTAACACCTAAACGATCATCAATAGTTTTTAAGCTATATTCAAAGTTAGCACCCATTTTATCCATCTTATTACAGAAGATTAAACGAGGAACTTTAAATTCACTTGCTTGACGCCATACAGTTTCAGTTTGTGGTTCTACACCTGCTTGTGTATCAAGAAGCGCAACAGCACCATCTAATACACGAAGTGATCTTGAAACTTCAACAGTAAAATCAACATGCCCTGGGGTATCAATTATATTTAAACGATTGTGCTTCCAGAAAGCAGTAGTTGCTGCTGATGTTATAGTAATACCACGTTCTTGTTCTTGTTCCATCCAGTCCATTTGAGAAGCACCATCATGTGTTTCACCAATTTTATGGATTTTTCCTGTATGAAATAAAATACGTTCTGTACAAGTAGTTTTTCCAGCATCAATATGTGCCATGATACCGAAATTACGAGTATTCTCTAAGCTATATTCACGAGCCATATTATATTCCTTTCTTTATAATTACCAACGATAATGAGCAAATGCTTTATTAGCTTCTGCCATTCTATGTGTATCTTCACGTTTTTTAACTGCGGCACCTGTTCCATTTGCAGCATCCATTATTTCATTAGCTAAATTTTCAGCCATTGAATGAGCTCCACGAGCACGAGCAGCATTAACTAACCAACGAAGTCCTAAAGCTTGACGACGATCAGGTCTAACTTCCATTGGAACTTGGTAATTAGCACCACCTACACGACGACTCTTTACTTCTAAAGCTGGTTTTACATTCTCTAAAGCTTTTTCAAAAGTTTCCATTGGATCATTTCCATTTTTCTCTTTAATCATATCAAAAGCCTTATAAACTATTGTTTGAGCAGTTCCCTTTTTACCGTCTAACATAATACAATTAATAAGTTTAGTAATAACTTTTGAATTATATATTGGATCAGCAAGAACATCTCTCTTAACAGCACGATTTTTACGCATAAATAAATCCTCCTCTCTTTTATAATTTATCTACCATTATTTTTTATCTTTTGGTCTCTTAGTACCATATTTTGAACGACCTTGACGACGTTTATCAATTCCAGCAGTATCAAGTGTACCACGAACAATATGATAACGAACACCGATTAAGTCTTTAACACGACCTCCACGGATTAAAACAACACTATGTTCTTGTAAGTTATGTCCTTCACCCATGATATAAGCAGTAACTTCCATTCCATTAGAAAGTCTAACACGAGCATATTTACGAAGAGCTGAGTTTGGCTTCTTTGGAGTCATAGTTCCAACACGAGTACAAACACCACGTTTTTGAGGAGCTTGTAATTTAGTCTGTTTCTTTTCTTTGCTATTGTATCCAATTCCTAAAACTGGTGATTTACTTTTTCTAGTCTTATCACTACGTCTGTTTCTAACTAATTGATTAATTGTAGGCATATATATCCTCCTTTCTTTCCACACACCCAGGTGTTTCTTTTTTTACTTCAATTAAAGATTTACCTAAGTAAATCTAAAGTTGAATACTTCTATAATATAACACTTATATTATATGATTGTCAATATTTTTTAATAACTTTTAATTAAAACTTACTTTTAATTTTATACCTAAAAACGTTTTTTTGTGCCATAGAAATCATTTTAAAATCTAACTGATCTAAACAACTCACTATTTCCTCATTATCACATGGTTCATATATTTTAAATAACTTATCAAGTAATTCATAAGGATAATTAATACTGCGTAAGTATTCTAAATATATATAATAATTTTCTCTATCTAAAGATAATATATTATCCTTATAAAGAAAATTTAAAAACATCACTATATAACAATATAAATCACTATTTTTATTTGCAATTATATTTCCAGGATATCTTTTATCATCGTTTTGTTTATATTTATAAGGCATATGATTAGCAATAGAAAATGATGTCAAATATTTTGCAGGAAAGGCTTTATTTCCATTTATCTTACAACTATCCAAATCAACAACATTAATGTTATTTGTTTTTTTATTTAATATAAAATTACCAGCATGTAAATCATTTAAATAAAAATCATCTATTACTGTAGTTTTTCTTACAGCATCCATCTTCTCTAAAATACTAGCAATTTGTTTAAAATAATTTATTTTTGTACTATTATTAATATTATTATCTTTTAAAATTGTTTCAAAATTAACACTATCAATATACGGCATAACAAAACCACTAACTTTTTCATCCATAACTAATAGTTTTTCAGGGAAAACCATCTCCTCAATCCCAATTATACTTTTATTATTAATAAGTTCATTTATCGTAAATAATTTATTACTAAAATTAGCTCCAGTGTTACAAAAAAATAACTTAAGCATTTTTAATTCTTTTATCCATTTTTGTTTTTCCTTCAAAATATATAGATTTCCTTCAGAATTATAAAGTCCACTATCAAGTTCATATTTTTTTAGTTTTTTTAAACTACTAGCTGAAATATCAATTATATGCATAGAATTTATCCCCCTTTTTTTAAATTTATTGAGTATTATACAATAATAAATAAAAAAGTGCAACAAAAAAAGGTATAAAATACACCTTTGATTGTTATTTTAAAGCTTCTAATAATTCAGCCTTTTTCATTGTAGAAATACCTTCAATGCCTTTAGCTTTAGCCATTTCACGAAGTTCAGCAACAGTTAATTTAGATAAATCTTTACTTTCTTCTTTTTTAACTGTTTCCTTTTTTGTTTCTACCTTATTTTCTTTTGTAGCAACTTTTTTTACTTTTCCATTTAATGCATCATTAGCTATTTTAGTTAATTCAGTAAAATATTCTGGATTTGAAATTGCTATTTCAGACAACATTTTTCTATTAATGTTTACATTAGCTTTATTTAAACCATTAATAAATTTTGAATAACTAATGTTATTAGCACGACATGCAGCATTAATTCTTGTAATCCATAATTTTCTAAAATCACGTTTCTTTTGCTTTCTGTCTCTATATGCATAACTAAGTGAATGCATTACTTGTTCTTTAGCTGTTCTATATAGTCTATGTTTGCTTCCAAAATATCCTTTTGCTTGTTTTAAAACTTTTTTTCTACGAGCTCTATGTATAGTTCCATTTTTAACTCTTGGCATGTTAATTCCTCCTTCAATTATTTAATAACTTCTTTTAAACGATTATAATCTGCTTTGCTAAGTAATGAACCATTACGAGCACTACGATTAAATGAAGTATTTTTCTTTCCTGTGTTATGTCTTGAACCTGGTTTTCCAATTTTAATAGTTCCCCCAGGTCTTACTTTACAAACTTTTGCAGTTCCTTTATGTGTTTTTAATTTTGGCATAATATTCCTCCTATTTTTCTTTCTTTGGCATAAGTATCATTGTCATCATGCGTCCATCCATAACTGGTTTTTGTTCAATACTTGCTACATCTTCAAGAGCATTAGCAAATCTAATTAAAACTTCTGCTCCAAGTTCTGTATGGGCAAGTTCTCTACCTTTAAATTTGATAGTAACCTTAATACGGTGTCCTTTCTCTAAATATTTTTTAGAATTATTAACTCTTGTATTAAAGTCATGAACATCTATAGAAACAGATAAACGATACTCTTTCATTTCCAAATTACTTTCTCGTTGTTTTTTTAGATTTTCTTTTTGTCTCTTCTTATTTTCGTATTTAAACTTGCTATAATCCATTATTTTGCAAACTTGTGGTGTTGCATTTGGATTAATCAAAACAAGATCAAAACCAGCATAAGTAGCAAGCGTAAGGGCATCCTTAATAGGTTTTATACCAAGTTGCTCACCATTCGGACCAATTACCATTACTTCTTTAGCATTTATTTGTTCATTAATAAACAAATCCTTTTCTTTATTTGCGATATATGACACCTCCAAAACATATCAAAATAACTATAAAAAAATGAATACATGAAGTATCCACTTAAATAAGCTTTTTTTGCTTTTTACCCAAAATTATTCATAATCGGGTGAGAAGTGGATACTTCTACTTTCAATTTATTATTAAATTAAACTCTTTCAGGATATATACTAACTTGTGTTCTATCTTTTCCAACGCGTTCAAATTTAACATATCCTTCTACTTTAGCATATACAGTATCATCAGAACCAATTCCAACATTTTTACCTGGATAAATTTTAGTTCCCCTTTGACGATATAATATTGATCCGCCACTTACATATTCACCATCAGCTGCCTTAGCACCTAAACGTTTTGACTCTGAATCACGGCCATTCTTTGTTGAACCTTGACCCTTTTTATGAGCAAATAATTGAATATTTAACTTCATAAGCTTTAACATTGATAACACCTCCTAATTAAATATTATCTTTATATTTTTAGGATAATCCTCTTCCAATTCCTTAAACAAATCAATCATATTTTTCATAAGGATATTTATTACCCTATCATATTTTTTTATTTCAATAACAAGTAAGCCATCATCATTAGTATAATTTATTGCATCACTAGATATTTTTAATATTGAATTAACTGTTGTAATTGCTATACTACTTACACTAGCACATACAATATCATTTCCATAATCGGCATATTTTGCATGACCAATAAGACTTACTTTCGAAATATATTCATCATTTTTACTAATTTCAATTCTAATCATAACTATTTAGTTTTAATTGATTTAATTTCAACTTTAGTATATGGTTGACGATGACCTTGTTTTTTACGGAATTTTTTCTTTTGTCTATAATGATAAACAATGATTTTCTTCTCTTTACCATGTTTAACAACTTCACCTTCTACTTTAGCATCTGTTAAATATGGCATACCAACTTCACCATTAACCATTAATACTTTGTCAAAAGTTACTTTCTTTCCAGCTTCAGCATCTAATTTTTCAACATAAATAACTGAACCTTCTTCAACTAAGTATTGTTTTCCACCAGTTTCAATAACTGCTTTCATAATCTTCCTCCTTTTCACTAAGACTCACCATTAAGGTACTTTGTTTTAACCTTTTCTGTGTGGTTGTAGAGAGAGGCTCTACATACTTGATAATTTTATCATACATTTCTTTTAAAGTCAAACCTTTTTCTTAAAATTTCTTTTTCTGTAATTAAATTTTTACCATTTCTTATAATATGTCTTTTGCCTTTATAAAAAAAATATATATTACTAACATATTTTACTTTCTTAAAATTATACTTATTTATATATCTTTCAAATAAAAATTTATTATAAATACTAGAAAAATTTAAGTATTCTTTTAATGATTTATAACCAATAAAAATTATTATGATTAAAAAGCCAAAATTTATTTTATTTATAATAGTTAATATTATTATTAACATAATAAATAAAAATGAGGTATAAAAAGTGATATTAAAACTATTTCTATAATTTAAAATATAACATAAAAAACAATTAAGTATTTTACTGCCATCAAGTGGGTATATTGGGAGCAAATTAAATATTAAAATAAAAATATTGTAGTAGTAAAATGATAAACTATTTAGATAGTTTTTTAAAATTAAAAAAGATATGATTTGGAAAACAGGGCCCATAGTAGCAATAAATAATTCTTTATAAACCTCTATATTAAGTGGCATACTAAAAATAGTTAGGCCTCCAAAAGGCATGAAAATAACTTTTTGAAGCTTTACATTACAAATAAATCCAGCAAAAATATGTCCAATTTCATGAATAAAAATAATCATCATAAATATTATGAATTCTCTAAATAATCCAGTAATGATTGCTAATAGAGCAAAGAAATAGAATAAAGGATGAAACTTAATTTTTGAGATAATTTTCATAACCCACTATTTTACCATCTTTTTTAAAAACTAAGTATAGTTTACTATCATTAACATTTCCAACAATCGTACCTTTTTCAACATAATCATACATTTTTAAGTTAATATTTGCTAGATTACCATACCATACCTCTACTCCATCAATTTGCTCTATAATAATTGTATTACCATAGTTTTCCTTTTCACCAACGAATATTACCATTCCTGTTTCAATAACAGGAACAACAAATTCCTTACTAACTCCTAAAGCAATACCATCATAATACTTATTAAGTGTTTTATAATTTATCTTTTCATTAAAAACAAGAGAATTATTCTTTTCAAAAAAATCTTTAAATGGTATTGGACTTCCAAATGTGTCCTGATATAGTTTATTTATACTTGCAAAAGATAAATGTTTATTATATACATGTTCATAAAATTGCGTTTTAAATTTTGTATTACTTTTTAGAGCAATTAATAGTCCTAATGTTATAACTACTAGTACTAAAAATTTTATAGCAAACTTTCCAAAAAAAGAATTATTTCTATCAGAACTAATTCTTTTATTTTTCTTTGATATTAAATACTCGTCCATATATTATCACCTAATAATATATATGTAAAATATTATTTTTTAGACTTTAAAACAAAATAAAATATTGTACTATAAATTGTATTAATTATTAATGAAGAATAAATATTTTTCAATAATAATATAAAATTAAATGCTTTATTCAAACAAAGTATTATTAATAAATATTTTATAAAATAATATAAGCAAATTATTAAAATTGTAATAAAAATATTATTTAAAAATGATATTTCAAAATTTTCATATATTTTAATTATTACAAGTGATAAAATTAAAAATATAACACCATTTAAACATATGAATTTCCCAAGAACTATATCATAAATTAGCCCTGCAATAAGACAAATAATTATATATTTTTTATTATTACCATTTAATAATGGATAAATGATATACAATGAAATTACTAAAAACAAAGGTAGAAACAAACTATTTCCATAAAACACTAATGATAATGCATTTTCCATAATCAAAGATAAAATTAATATAATATAACTAATCATAAGTCAAAGTTTTCCTTTTTAAAACAGTTACATATCTTAATGCATCATAATTAGTACTTGGTGTAACTAAAGCTATCATTGTTAAATCAAAATTATCCTTACTAATTTTATCAACATAGCCTATTAGTATTCCAGATGGAAATATTTCACTCATACCAGTTGTTGTAACTACGGAATTTTCCTTGATATCAACATTTTCAGAGATACCTTCTATTATAAATTTTTTGTCTTTATACCCTGATAATAATCCATAAACATATTGGTCATTATCTATACTAATTTTAACGGATATTTTTTGATCAAAATCTTCACTTGTTAATAAATTAACAGTACTATATAAATAACTAGTAGAAACTACTTTTCCAATCAGCCCATCACTAGTAACTACTGCCATGTTCTTCTTTATTCCTTGATTTTCTCCCTTATCAATAATAAGATAATTATCCCAATATTCCGTTTTTCTACCAACTATAGTAGATGTGACTGCTTCATAGTCAATTAAATTATTAGTAATATCTAAATTATTTTCTAATTCATCTATTTCTTTTTTTAATTCATTGATTGTAATCTCATAATTTTTTATATTGTTATATTTTTCTTCTAAATTTTTATACTTCTTATATAAATCATTTTTTTCTTTGTTTTTATCAATACTACTTTGAATATAATTAATAGGTTTATATAAAATCGAACTAATTGATAGGCAAGCATCCTTTATAATCTTTTCTACAGGATTTAGATTCCTTTTTGTTCTAAAAATATTTATTACTAAAGCAATTACTAACAAAATAGTAACTGCAACTATTAAAAAAATATATTTTTTATCTATCCTTTTCTTCCTCTTATACATATCATTTCACCTATTATATTATAATATATTTTTACCTTTCTTAAAAGTCAAATATCACCATTTTCAAAAAAACTATAATAATTATTTTTACCAATAATAATATGATCTATGATAGGTATTCCCATCTGTTTACCAATATTTTGAAGATTATCAGTTAATAATTTATCTTCTTTACTAGGCAAAACATTATTACTGGGATGATTATGTACACAAATAATACTTGATGCACTAATCATGCATGCTTCTTTAAATATTTCTCTGGGATGAACTATACTATGATTAAGAGTTCCAATAAATAACTTTTTATCTTTAATTATTGTTTTATTACTATCTAAATAAACCGCATAAAAATATTCCTGTTTTTTATCACCTAAAATACCCGAATAATAATCATATACTAACTGTGAATTGTTAAATTTAATATTTCTTAAACTATGATTTTTCTGATTTAATCTTTTACCAAGTTCAATTGCAGCAAGTAATTCAGTTGCTTTAGCAGGCCCAATACCATCAAATGAAATAAGCATCTCATAACTTAATTCTTTCATATTTTCAATATTAGAAAGTTTACTTATAATATTGGTTGCTAATAACTTAGCAGACATTTTCTTACTACCACATTTTAGAATAATTGCCAGTAAATCTTCATTTGATAAACTAGATGGCCCATAGTTAATAAGTCTTTCTCTTGGTCTTTCATTAATGGGAATATCTTTAATTTTAAACACTTACATTGGTCAACTCCTCATATTTTTTTAAAACATCATTGCAGATTGTTTTTATTGCCCCTGAATCATCAGTTTTAGATAATAACGCATCATATTGTTTTAATTGTTTTAAAAATTCACTATTATTTATTTTTAATTGCTTTACATATATATTATACCCTAAATCTTCAAAATACCCTTTCAATTTATCTGCATTTTTCACATCATTTGTAAGTCCAACATAAACATAATAACTATCACTAATTTCTTCATATATATATGATGTCAAATTTACAACATTTTTTTCCATATCTTCTTTAGAAGAATACACTCCTAACTGAATAAAGTAAACATCTTCACCTATTTCTCCAAAAACAGGTTTAATACTTATTTTATCTTCATACTGGTTAAACATAACTTTTCCTAGTAAAAAACCAGATATAATTGCTAATAAAAGAGGTACTGTAAATTTTATTTTCATATTATCACCAAATATATTTTTACATACCATTTAGTCTAATCATGTCGAAAAAAAATAAATAGATTAACTATTTACCTTTTTCACAATTATATCACTATTATCACCATTATAATCATAATAGTATCCAGCCTCATCTGCATTTGCACTTGTCACATTTACATAAGTTCCATAATATTCTAAATTATTATATGCACTTTCATCCATAGCATAAGCAGAAATTGTACTTTTAGAGCTTACCTTACCTGTTACATAGGCAACTTTTCGGTAATTTCCACTACCATAGACTGATGAATATGTTCCTGCTTCTACTATTCCATATAAACCATATGAATAATATGCCAGTGCGGCAGAACTTGTTCCCGTTACTGTTCCATTCATAAT
>CAKOTD010000024.1 GCA_934120015.1 uncultured Bacilli bacterium | reverse complement strand
AAAATCCTTCCTTGGTTATATATTTCTATATTACCATAGAAAGGATTTATCTTTACACAAAATTATTTACAGACTCATAGTTTTTGATAAATTTTTTTTCAAATTGGATTTTCAAACATGCTAACGCAGACCTATTTCTAGGTCTTTTTTGACATATTAAAAATAATAATTACCATATTTCTAGTTCTTTATATGTCTTTTTCACAATTCCATAATACATTCTCAAAAACCTATTTAATCCTGCAATTTTTGTTACTTTCTTTAATTTACCTTCATTTTCTTTTTTGATAATATAAGATTTTAATTCATTATCTGTTTTACAACTACTTTGTATGGATTTCATTATTTCATATTCAGTTTTTCTTAAATATTTATTTCCTCGTTTAGATATATGTCTATTTGTTGCTTCGAATTGTCCGGATTGATATGGTGGGGCATCTAATCCAGCATATGCTATAATACTTCCGTCATTTTTAAATATTCTTTTGGAATATCTTTTATTTTTTCTTCCAATAGATTTAGTCCATTAATATCATGATTTATTTCAAATGGTTCTTCAATTGCCTCACCTGCAACTGATAATATTGCTATTGTGCTTTTCCCTTTTGATATATCAATCCCACCTCCATACTTCATTTTTCTTTTCCTTCCTATTCTTTAAATTATGATTGGTTCCAACTCCTCTACATATCATCGTTTTGACCCTTTACTCGAGAACTATTTCAATCTCAACTTGTTTAGACGAATATATTATGTGAAGGTTGGATAACACTTTTTGTGACGAGAACTTTATCTCTAAAAGACTCACGTTATCCAATCACTTCAATCATAATAAAAAGAAGTGTAATAATCAATTACTCAATAGCAATTAATTATTACACTTTTATAGTACAAAAAAGATTCAGATTTTTTTCTAAATCTTTGTTTTACCTTGACCTTCCTTTTGTTTCATTAGTCATTTGATAATTATATAGTCTTTCAAGTTGTTCATTGTCTATATGAATTACTTTACCACCTTTAGGATTAATTCTTTCACCACCAAAAACTATCCATATTGCATCAAGTGGCATATCTGGCATTGAAGCTTCACCATCAGTAAAAATTATTTTATTTTCAACTCGTCTTGAGAAAGAACCTACAGCAACGTCGAAGTCAGTACCTCCTCCACCTTCAAATTGCATCTTTTCTATATCTTCTTCTGTTCTAATCTCATGAAATCCATAAAATTCTGTATCAAAACATCCAACTTTTAATTTAGTATGTTGTAATATATTTTTACATTCTCTTAAAAAGTTCTTTAATAATACTTCATTTATTGAACCACTTGTATCAAGAACAATTTCAGTTTCTGGCATTGGCTGTTCTTCTAAATTAGCACTAACTACACCCTCTTCTAATGTTGCATTTTTATAAGACCAATCAACATCATACTTAATTGCCTCTCTTAAAACATAACGCCAATCAATTAATGGTTTAGCAGTACCTATATCATTAACTGTTCTAATATCTCTATTCGTTGATGTACCAGCCTGTGATGCTTGTTTTGAAATTGCCTCTTTTAATTCTTCAAGCTGTTTTTTCTTATCTTCAAGGTTCTTTTTAAAAGCATCTTTTTCTCCCATACTTTCAAGTTCTTCCTGTTTCTTTTCAAGTTCAGTTTTCTCTTTATCTTTTTTATCTTTTCCTAATAATTTATCTAATAAACTCTCTTTTTCATCAGTTTTTTCTTGTTGTTCTTTATGTTTTTTTACTGCTTGTTCCCACATACTGTGAGTATCATGCCCAACATCTGGTTTTGATTTATCTTCTTTTTGTGAATCTTCACCAGATTCACCACCACTCTGTTCTTGTGATTGTTTTTTTTGTTCTTGTGAACTTCCACTACCTGAATTACCTTGTTGCTGTGATTGAGATTGTTGTTGATTATCACCACTTTGTCCTCCATCACTACTTTGCTGTTTACTTTCTTGATTTTGTGATTCTCCATTCTGTTGTTGTGATTGAGGTTGTTGTTGATTATTTCCACCTTGACTACCACCACTACTTTGTTGTTGATTTTGTTGACTATTACCTTGTCCACTTTGTTGTTGTCCTTGCTGTTTTTCTTGTAATAATTTTTCATATAGTTGTTCAGCATCATAATTAATAGCTTCTGCCATATCAACACCACCTGGTGCCATTTTTAAACCATCTCGTTTTAAAAATTGATTAATAACACCATCAGTAGCAATATTCCATAATTCAGGATTCTTACCTTCACTTCTCAATATATGATTGAATGCAATATGACATACTTCATGGGCAAATATAAAAGTTTGTTCCTCAACACTTAATCCATCTAAATATTCCGGATTATAATATATTGTTTCTCCATCTGTGCCTGCGGTTGGAATATCTTTGTTTTCTTTATAACATACACTTGCTACTACACTCCCAAAAAAAGGATATTTAACAAGCATTTTTCTTTTTAATGCTGCTATATCATATTTCATAACTTACACCTCAAATTCGTGCAACTAATGAAAATATTTCTTCACTTATTTTATCTTTATTTATTTCATTTGCAGTAACAATTATTACACAGCTTTTAGGTAATTCAAATGTAGATATTTTCCTATGTTCTAATAATTCACAAAACTTTAATTGTTCTTCTTTAGAAATCGAATCAATTTTATCAATTACTAATATTCTATTAGCATTTGTACTTAATATTTCATTAAGCCATTTAGGAGGTATAAAATCTACTCCATCATAATGACCATTTAACTCTTTAACATCAACATTGGCAGGTACTACAACTACACCATTCAAATCCTTACCAGATATAAAATCAACTAATATTGGTGCAACATTTGCTTTAATATATGATAATAATATTTCTTTCTTGGTTTCCATTATCTTCTTATACCTCCTCCCGGCATTTCAGCAAGTTTTGCTTCTGCAAGTCTTTCTAACTTACTTTCATCACCATGTGTCCATAAAGCATCAAAAATTGCTCCAAACTCTGCTCCTAATCCTGTAACGAATCCTCTAACTTTTTCTAAATTATCATTGTCTACCTGCGTTAATCCCATAGTTGTTGCATATCTTTCAGCAGTATTTAATGCCTTTATATCTCTATCGGTATAATTTCCATTTATTACATCATCTAATGTTATTACTTGTTGATTACAAAACTCAACAAATTCTCTTGTTATATCTTCACCTACTAATGCCCTTAACATTTCTGGGCTTCCTGTTGCATAAAGCATTTTAGAAGCCATTTCCCATTTTCTAGGATCAGCATTAGGTTTCTCACCATCATACTTACTTCGGAGTGTTTCACCCTTCTTATAAGCAATATAAGAATAAATTGCTGGATGTATATTATGTTCACTTGCCCACTTTAACCAACCTTCGGTTGTTGTTTTAATATATACATGAGCAAATCTATTGAATAATGGTTCTGCTAACTGATTTGCAGCTAATGAATCTTTCATATCATTTCCTGCTGCTACAATTCTAGCATTTTCTGGTAATTTCCAAATACCATTTACTTCTCTATCTAAAACTATATTAAACGCTATACCTTGAATACTTGGTAGAGCATTTGTTATTTCATCAAAGAATACTACATGAAGTCTATCTGGTTCCTTTTCACATTTTTCTTGTAATTTCTTAAGCCATGTTGGTGGAACATCCATCATTTCTCCTGTTGATCCATTATATACACTTTTACCATTTAAACTTTCTGGTGTCGCATTACGAAGATATATTATTTCGCAAGTAGGATCTATTTGTTTTACTCTTGCAGATTTACCCTCTGATGAAGGGCCATGCAAAAATACTGCTACACCACTTTCTATTGCTCCTCTTATGATTTCTTCTTCACTTACTTGTCCAAATTTTAAACCATAAGGGTTTCTTTTTCTTTCGGCTTGTTTTTGTTCTTCTTCAAATTTAGCTTTTTCTTCTGGTGTCATATTTTGAACACGAGTAAATGTTACAGTTTGAGTTAAATCTCGAAGCATATATCTATCAAGATATTCTTTCATTTCTGTTCTATCAAAATCACCTTTATAAATAGTATCAAGAAATCTTATACCAGAAACCAATCCTTTTTTTGAAATTAAAATTCCTGTTCTATCATCTATCAACCATTTAACTGGTGATACTTCTACCCAAACGTAATCACCCTTTCTATATTCAACACCATTTGAAAGCTTGAATTTACTGCCACCAAAATTAGGGTTAGCTTTTATACGAATATATTTCTTTCCTTGATATTCGTATTCTTCATAAGTTACAGGTTTAAATCCTGTATCATAGGCATCATATTTTACAGAATCAAATGTGTAACTTCTTCCTGTCTTATTCATTCCTCCATTATATTCTGACTCTAGTATATTTTGCATTCTTGAATCAGCAGCATTTTGAGGATATTCTCCATATTCTACTTCTTCTGTTCCATTGTATCCCCTCACTCTGTTCGGGGAGATTTGGGAAAAGATTACAGAAGATTGCAAAACTGGGCGAACAGCACCAGTGCGGGTATACCTAGATTTGAGGTACCTACTACCATTCTTATAGACCGCGCGGACATCATTATCGCCATCATCAGATCTAGTCCAAAAATAACTAGTTCTACCAGTTAAAGATCTATCTTCATCTATATTATCATCAGTATCTTCACATAAATAACCACCGGTTAAAACACATAAATCCGTAATTGCAGCTTTTGTTCCGTATTTTCTAATTACTTCTAATTGAGGTTCACTACTATTTCCCCAAATTTGTCCTTCAGACAATAAAGTTAAATCTTGACTATTCATTTTAATCACCACTATAATTACATTTTACCATATAATCTCATTTTTTTCTTATTGTTTTTTGAAAATTCATAAATTTTATTTTATATTTGATAATAATTTATCACATTTTTCGTTAGAATATTTTAAATGTGCTTTAAAAGAGTTAATTATATTCTTCATCAATAATAGATTTGTTTTTCAATTTTTTATTGCTTTGATATGTTTTCTCATTCTTTGTTTAGAAGAAAATCTATGCCATTGTATGCAATTCCAATTTGTGTTTTTTGATTAAGTTCTAAATTTAATTTCTCATTACAAACTTTATTTATCTCTTCTAAACAATATTGCAAGTATCGTTTATCATGATGAATCAATATAAAATCATCCATATACCTTATTCTTAACTTTTCTTTAACTAACCTATCAATTCTGTCAAAATAATACAAAGCAAACCATTGGCTTAATTGATTTCCTAATGCTAAACCCTTTTCCAAATTATCTGGTTGTTCATTTATAATTTTATTAATAAACCAAAATTCATCATCAGAAAAATCAATTTTTTTAGTCTATTTATCAAGATCTCATGATTAATAAACTAGTCAAGTAAAAGTAGATAGTTTATAAAAAATATCATTAAAACCTTGATTCAATAGAACTCAACTAGGATTTAAATAAAATCTTTTTACTATCTACTTTTTGTTGACAAGTTCAATATGATTATTTTATATCTTCTTTTAATAGTTTATTTACTTTTTTGCATATGTCATTAACACTAATCTTTTGGTCTTTCAATAGTTCCTCAATACTTCCTTGTTCAACAAATCTATCATTTATTCCCATTATATTAATTCTCTTATTAACATAATGCATAACAGAAGTAGATAAACCTCCAATAATATTATTTTCTTCTAATACTAAAATCCTATTATTATTTTTAATTATTCTATCTAATAATTTAGTATCAATTGGTTTAATAAATCTAGCATTAATAATCATAATATCTTTTTTAATTTTTTCTTTTGCCATCATAGCAAGTTCAACCATACGACCAGTTGCTATAATAACAAGATTATTTCCGTTAGAAACTATTTCCCATTTACCATATTCAATAGTATTTTCTTCATTAAATTTATAGTTATTTTTACCCTTACAATATTTTATAGCAAGTGGACCATTAAAACTAACAGAAAAATCAAGCATTTTTTCGAGTTCTATTAGACTTTTTGGCTGCATAATTGTTAAATTAGGAATTAAATTTAAATAAGAACTATCAAATATTCCATGATGTGTTTCACCATCTTCTCCAACAAGTCCTGACCTATCAATCATAAATGTAACGGGTAATTTTTGCATACACACATCTTCTATAATTTGATCAAAACTTCTCTGCAAAAAGGTTGAATATACTGCAAAATAAGGTTTATACCCTGATATAGCAAAACCTGCTGCAAGTGTAACCGCATGTTCTTCAGCAATACCTACATCAAAAAATCTTTTTGGAAACTTTTCGGCAAATTTTGAAAGCCCGGTTCCATCTTTCATGGCTGCTGTAATTGCTACTATTCTTTTATTATGACTAGCTATAGAGCATAACTTATTTCCAAAGGTACTTGAGTAACTAGAATTATTGTTATTGACAGCACCAGTTTTTATATCAAATGCTCCTACTGCATGATATTTATTGGGGCATTCCTCAGAATATTTATACCCTTTACCTTTAATAGTTTTAACATGTAATACAACTGGTTCATCTATATTTTTTATTTTGGAAAGAACTTTGTTTAATTTCTTTATATTATGACCATCAATAGGTCCTATATATTTAATACCCAAATTTTCAAAATACATAGATGGTAGTAACATATTTTTAATCCCACTTTTGATATTATGAATGACATTACTAATTTTTTTACTTTTAATTTTATCAAGTCTATAATGTGCCCTTTTCTTAAGTCTATTATAAAATGGATTAATTCTTATCTTATCTAAACAATTGGAAAGTCCGCCAACATTATTTGAAATTGACATTCCATTATCATTTAAAATAATAAGCATTTTTGTTTTACGATCACCTAAATCATTTAGAGCTTCAAATGTCATTCCACCAGTCATTGCTCCATCACCAATTAAAGTAATAATATTGTAATTTTTTCCCAAAAGATCTCTAGCTCTTGCCATTCCAATAGCTGCTGATATAGAGTTACTAGCATGGCCTGTATTAAAGAAGTCATATTTGCTTTCTTTACTTTTAGGAAATCCACTCATTCCCTTATATTTTCTAAGATTAATCATATCATTTTTTCTACCAGTTAATATTTTATATGCATAGCATTGATGTCCTACATCAAATATAATCTTATCATTATCGAAATTAAAATTTTTGAATAAAGAAATTGTAAGTTCAACAAGTCCTAAGTTAGATGCCAAATGTCCACCATTTCTCGATACTTGTTCAATTATTACATTTCTCATTTCACTTGCCAAATCAGAAAGTTCTTTATCATTAAAATTAGCTATATTATGTATATTATCAATTTTATCTAGCATAAGTTCACAACCTCTATAACATAGATTATAACACAAAAAGAAAAAACTTTATAAAATTTTATAAAGTTTTGAAATTTTTTAGCATCTGTAAATACATAATGAATCAGATTTACCACTATTTCTGCAAGTTTTATTTATCTTTCTACCACTTGGTGTTGTACAAGAACAATTACGATACCACTGACAAGTATTCAAAGTATTATATGAAGTATAACATGTACAATAATCATCTGATGAATCGTCTGCGGTTATATCTTCAATAGTAGTATCATCTTGAAATGTCAACTCAAATGTTGTATCAGAACCTGTTATGTTGGCATTATTTGTACAATTTGCCGTAATTACTACAGGTATTTTATTTATAACAGTTCCTCCATAAAGAGCACAATTATATATACCACCATTTGTATTTGCTGCTTCACATTCCGGTTTACAACTATTTCTATATGCTGTAAGAGCTGTATTACTACATACAACCCCGCAATTTTCTGTACAGTTGTTTGCACAACTATTCCCTGCATTAGAGGCAATCTCATTACATTTATCAGGACATACATAGCTTACATCACTATAAGTTAGATCAAATGTATTTGTATTCGTTGTTCCTGTATTTTCTTTTTTTATATCTGTACCTACTTTAACATTTGATGAAGAAGATTTTAATCCAGATGACCCTACACTACATCCTATTGTTACTGTATATGTGTCTGTTTGATCTACTATTTTACCATCTGTTACTATATTTCCACTACTATTTTTTACTGTTATTACTGCGGTTGGCTTTGTTGTATCTACCTTAGCTGTATATGTATCTACTGTTGAAGTTTTTCCTGCACCACTTACTGCTTTATATCTTATATAGTATATTCCTGTATCTGTCATAGATACTGTATTTGTTACCTTTGTTGTTGGCTCACAACTATTTGTTTTATCTTTACAATAATATATTGTTGCTCCACTATCTCCTGTTGTTTTTGTAAATGTATATGTTAATGTTTCATTACTCCATGTATTGCTTTTTACTTCGTCACCTGCTGACTTTTTATTTGCTATTATGTTTACTACTGGTGTTGTATTATCTATTTTTGTTACTTTTAATGTTGCTGATTCACCTTTTGTTTCACTTACACCTGCATAGCCTATTACTGTTGTATTATTCTTGGTAATTGTTTTTTCTACTATATCATTACTTGTTTCTTCCCAAGTAGTTCCTCCATCTATACTATATTTTCTTACTTTACATTCCGCTTCTTTATATGTTATTGTTACAGTCTTTTGTGTTCTCCACACATCTCCTGCTGGCTCTACTGTTATTTCTGGTGCTAAACATGATGTGGTTTTTACTACCCTTGTTTCATTTGACTCTAGTACACCCATTTCATCATTACTTTGGCTTCCTGCCTTTACTCTTTGTATTCTATATTTCTTTACTCCGGTTATATTTCCCCATATTAATGTTACTTGCTTATCTCCATTTATTCCTTCTATTCCTAACTCTTGATTTTCTGTTGGTTTTATTTTTAATTCTACACTTTTTACTTTTGCATCTTGAGATATTACTCTATATGTATACTCTGTATTATTTGTTACATCTGTATCTACATAAGTAGTTCCTTCAGTTGTTGCTACTGTCTTATATATACCATCTATTAATTTTTGTATTCTATATGTTTCTACTCCTGTTACATTATTCCATCCTAATGTTACTTTTTTATTTCCTCCTACTCCTACTAATGATATTCTATTTGTCTCTGCTGGTACTAATTTTTTTTCATTTGATGCACTACTCCATGTTGTTTCATCTGTTGTTGTTAACATTCTATATTTGTAAATTGTATTATTTTGAACATTTTTATCTACAGAATATGTATTTGTCTCATATTTAATTGTTTCATACTTTCCATTATATGTTCCATTATATACTTTTACTTTTATTGTATATTCTGTTTCTGGTGTTAAATTATTAAATGTATAACTATTTTCTGCCCTCCAGGCTGTCCATGTATTTCCTCCATCTATACTATAGGCATATCTTTCTATTCCACTTTCTTCATCTGTTCCTATTACATTTACTATTATACTTGTTGGGGTTGTTTTAGTTGTATATGTTACATTTGTTGGTTTACTTCTATCTATTTTATCTATTAATAATTCTGACCTTGTTTCATTATCTCCTACAACATTTCGAGCTAAAACTTTTACATTATTTTCACTTATTGTTACACTTGTTCCTTCATTCCATGTCACTCCGTTATCTATACTATAACTTCCTACACATCCTGTTGTACTTCTATAATCTATTGTTACTACTTTTGATTGGGCCCATCCTGTTTGATCTACTTCTATTTTCGGAACTGAACATGTTGTTGTTGTTACTAATGTTGCTTCTGATTCTAATACTCCTAGTGAATCTCTTGCTCCACTTGTTCCATATGTTCCATTATATACCTTTGCTTTTATTCTATAGGCTCCTGGTTCTATATTCTCAAATGTATATATGTCTTCATCTACCCATTTACTCCATGTTGCTCCATTATCACTACTATATGCATATTTTGATATTCCACTTTCATTATCTGTTCCTATTACATTTACTGTTATTGTATTTGGAGTTGTTGATTGTGCTTCTACCTCTATACTATCTGGCTTTGTTCTATCTATTTTCAAGTCTTTTTCATATTTTGTTTCTTCATTTAATGTTCCTAATAATTTCAAATATAATTTATTTTGCTTATATATAATACTTTTTTCAAATTTCACCCACTGCTCATTTTCATCCTTATAATATATTGTACAATCTTCCCCACTTGCTGCCTCTATACTCTTTATTTGTTTTTGCTGTGTCCATATTTCTTCATCTTCTATCTCATATACTGGTTCTTTACATGTTTTTGTTATTACATTTTCACAATTTCCACTTATTATCTTTACCGTCGTATTTGCGTAGCTTTTATATGCACACCATTTATTATTTGTATACGCTATTGCCATACTTCCATCTTTATTTACGTATACATCTCCTACTCCTGTTATCTCTCCAGTATGTTTTGTTTTTATTGGTTCTTCTTCAAAATATATTTTTTTATCTTTTATTTCATATTTATCATTTTCTTCTTTTGCTATATATCCACTATTTGACCTATCTAATTTTATTGTATTTAATATTCCTACTGCACTTTGTCTAAATGCTGATTTTTCTGCTCTTCTTGTTATCCCATTTACTATTGGTACTGTTATTAATGCGATTATTGCTAGTACTACTATTACTGTTAATAATTCTATTAATGTAAATCCTTTTTTCTTCATATAGTTTCTCCTTACTATCTCTTATATATTAAGTATACATTTTTAAGAAAAAAATTGCAAGAAAAAAGAGCAAGGCTCTTTTAATAATTTCTAATATATTCCACACTCTTTACATTAGATAAATCCATTTCAATTCCAGCTGTAATAGCTTTTGAAACATTTGGTTCAAGTGTTGTGCCAACAAAACCGAGCATTCTTGTTATTTCATTTCCTAATTCATCTTTAAATACAATATCAAATGATTTAACATAAACAGATTCAATATTTGTATTTGTTACATCTGCAGTAAAATCAGTATGTTCTTTTGTTATAACAACTGAAATATTATCGATTTTTAATCCGTCAATAATTTGTTCTTTAATAACATCGGCGTTTGTATTAGCAATAGTCTCTTCTCTAGGTTTTTCCGCATTTGGATCATCATTCTGTTCTTCAGTTTTCTTTTGGCAAGCTGTCACAAAAACAATTCCAAGTATAAGCATGATAATAAAAGTTTTCTTTTTCATAAACATTACACTCCCTTGATTATAATTTTATACCAAGTCATAGTCTAAGTCAAGAATTAACTTTTTGGTTTGAAAAAAAGTGATAGAATAAAGGATAATACTATTGCTGAAATAATTCCTGATGAAGTTAGATCAAACATTCCCATAGCAAGTCCTATAAATCCAAAATCGGCGGCTTTTTCAAGGGCTCCATGAATTAATAAATGACCAAAACTAGTAATAGGAACTAAAGCACCTCCACCTGCCCATAGAACAATTTTATCATAAAGACTAAATATGTCTAAGAAAGCACCAACTACAACAAATATTGATGTAACGTGCCCTGGTGTTAATTTTGTATTATCAAGTATTATTTGTCCAACTAAACATACAAATCCACAAAATAAAAATGCATTTAAGTATATCATTCTATAGCCTCCAAACTAATTGCATGAGCAACTGATGGTATTGATAATTTTTGATTTACCATTGTTGTTGACATTAAAGCACCGGTTGCTACTAAAAGTACCCTTTTTAATTTCTTCTTTTTCATCTGAGAAAATATATAGCCATAAGTTACAAGAGGTGCACATGCCGGACCACTACCTCCAGCATATACTGGCTGGTTGTCCAAATCATATATCATTGTTGCTGTATCATTATAGTTTTTTAGTTCAATTCCATATTCAGTTTGCATATATTCTTTTAATATTTTCTTACCATACATTCCTAAATCTCCTGTTAAAATTAAATCATAATAGTTAGCTTCCCTTTTTGTATCTTTTAAGTGTCTATATATTGTTTGAGCTGCGGCTGGTGCCATTACTGCCCCCATATTATAGGCATCTTTTATTCCCAAATCATTAACTATCCCTATTGTACTACTTTCTACCCTAATTCCAGATTTATTATAAGTAATATAGCATGCTGCACCACCAGTAGTAGTAAATGTTGTAGTTTTAGGTTTAGGTCCACCATATTCGACGGGATATCTAAACTGTTTTTCTGCTGCATTATTATGTGATGATACACTACAAATGCAGTTTTTAATCTGTTTGCTTTCAATCATATTAGAAGCAATTATTATACCTTCAACACTAGTTGCACAAGCATTATATATACCTAAAAAAGGTATTTCTAAAGATGCAGAGGCATAGTTAGAAGCAACTATTTGATTTAATAAGTCTCCTGAAATATGAAGATCTATATCAAATCTTGTTTTACCTATTTTTGCAAGTAAAATATCTATAGACTCCTCTATAAGTTTACCTTCAGCTTGTTCCCATGTTGGCATTCCAAAATAAAAGTCATCATAGCCTTTATCAAAATATCCTTGTAATGGTCCTTTTTTCTCATAAGGACCAGTAACTGTTGCAGTTTCATTTATATAAACATTATCATATTTTATTGTCATCTTAGCCTCCAAATATTATTATTCTAATTAAACCAAAAACATAGGCAGATACTACTCCGAAAACAATTACAGTTCCTGCTAATTTAAACATATTAGCGCCTATACCTGTAACTAATCCCTCTTTTTTATATTCAAGTGCTGCACTCATCATTGAATGAGCAAAACCTGTTATTGGTATTAATAAACCAGCTTTACAAAAGTTAACTATTTTATCAAAGAAGCCAAAACAAGTAAGTAGACAACCAATTGCTATTAAAGTTATAATCATAAAGGTTCCTGCTTCCTTAGTAGGAATATTTAAGAAATATGAATAAACTTCAAGTAAAAATTGTCCTAACATTCCCATTAGTCCCCCTGTTATAAAAGCAATTAAGCCATTATAAATTCTATTCTCATTTGGTGTATACTTTTTTACAATTTTCTTGTATTTATTTTTTTCCATATCTTTCCTCCTCTTAACTATTATGGGAGAAAAGATTTAACTTTATACAAAAAGACAAATTACACACGTAATTTGTCTCTTAATTTTATCAAAACTTTTTTTTCATTTCTTGAAACCTGAACCTGACTCATGCCTAATATTTTAGCTGTTTCTGTTTGTGTCATATCATATTTGTATCTAATTTTAATTATTTTTTGTTCAAGCTCATTTAAATCTTTTATACTATCTCTTAAAGCAATTATATCATCAATATTCCTATTTTGATCACTAGCAACATATTCATAATAATCATTATCTGAATCATCAAATGTTTCATCCAAGCTTTGTATACCTGTTGGTATGCACATAATTTCTTTTAACTTTTGTTCTTGAATATTTAAAAAGTTTGATAATTCTTCTATAGTTGGTTCACGCATTAATTTTTGATATAACATAATTCTAACTTTTTCTACTTTGTAAGCAATTTTTTGCATATCATGACTAATTTTTATTCCCTTATCACTTCTTATATAATTCTTTATTTCACCCATTATATAGGAAAATGCATATGTAGAAAATTTAGTATTGTATTGTTGATTATAATTTTTACTAGCTTTAATTAATCCAATGCAGCCAACCTGAAAAAGATCATTTTTATTTTGATAGTTTCCAAAATATGTATTAATAATATAATAAATTAAGTTTTGATTATTAATAATCAGTTCTTCATTATCAATCATATCTCTCCTATAATGTTATAATAGATAATATTGTTTTTTCATCTTTTACTTCATTAATATAATTTAAGATATTACTTTTATTAAGTTTTTCTCTTATTAAGTTACTGATACCACATAGAAAGGCAATACCTTTATTCTTTCTGCAAATGTTATAACTATAATATAGAGATTTAATACCATTTATATCAATGTTATTCAAATTTGATATATCAAAAACAACATTTCTAACGCCATTATCTATTATTAAATCTTTTACATCATTATCCCACTTTACAATGGTTTTTTCGTTTAATTCCCCACTTACTTTAACGAACAAAAATCCCTTCTTATTATCTATATCAATTTCTAACATGCATCACCTCAAATACAAATTTATCACAATCATTATTATTTGAATATATATTCGACAAAACTAGAATAAATTTTAATTCTACATTTTTTTATGTTTTATATAAATACCAGAGGAAATAATTGTAATTAGTAATATTATTAAAAGAATAATCTTTTTATCATGACTACTACTTTTTATACTATTAATTTGATTATAATACTCCTTTTTTGAATTCAAACACATATTATATGAATTATTCAATTTATTATTTTTATTTTCTAAATTGGTTAAACTAAATTTTATTTCATTAATTTCTTTATTATATATATCTAAATTATTATTATTTATTCTTTTTAAACTATCAATATTTTGATTCTGATTTATTATCCTTTGATTACAATTATTTATTTCATTTATTAATAATAAATTATTTTTTCCGGTTTCATCTAATAAGCTCTTACACTTATTAAATTCTTTAATTAAATCTGAAATTTCTAAATTTAATTTATCTTGTAATTTTTTATTTTCATTAGTTAAATCTTTAATCTGTTCATTTTTAATATTTTCTAAATCTTCCTTAATTTTTTCTTTTTCATTTTTCTTATTTTCATCAATATCAACAACTACTTTTCTTTCTATTTCTATAAATGGCAATATAAATTTAACACTATATATACCATTTATTTTTTCATTAACATTACTTTGTACCTTAATATTATCTAATGTACTATTTAATATAAATTTATGTAAATTAAAGTTGTATGAATCTATTATTAAATCATCAATTATTTCAAATTTTTCCCTTTTTTTATAACGGTAATAAAGTTTATAATTTTCTTTGTCTATATATTTAAATTTGTCATTTTTATCACTATAATAATCAGCACTATATTCTTTTTTATATTTATAATATCTATATAGTTTATCTTTATAACGATATAATTTATGTTCTACCACTTTTGTTGTTAGCGTTTCTAAAACCATTCCACCACTAATTTTACTTTCTTCATATAGAGGATCATCTACTTGATAATTTTTTTTATCAAAAGAATATGGACTTGCTATATCCTCAGTTTGGTGTTGAAAATAAGTATTAAAATTTCCCTTTACATAAGACCTACTATTAAAATCCTCTTCTCTAGTAAATTTTAATGAATATCGTTTCTTTTCACTCGATGAATCTGCAACATAGGGAACTATCAACAAGGTATCAACATCATAATAATCATTTAAATCTATCCTAATATATCCAGTTGTATTTTTAACATATCCCCTAACCGAATAATTATTACCATCTAATACATTTTGTGAAAAATTTTCACTACAATTTTCACAAAATACTTTAATAGGTATTTCTATATTATTACTATATACACGTAACTCTGCCATTTTAAAGACACCATTATTCCCATAAAAATTATATAAATGAATATATCTTATCTTTTTCATTTTACTATACTCATATATAATTTTACTTTCAAGCATTCTATTTGGAACATAATCTGGTATTTTATCTACCCAGTCAGTAAAATCTGTAACAATATAATCATCCCTATCAATATAAGGAAAATCTTTCTCATTATTTCCCTCAATATAATAGTTTCCATTACTTCGTATTTCATTATATAATTTATATCTTTTTTGTATATCAACACTAATTAAATCATCTTCTTTTATAAATTCTTCTGTGAAAGCACTATAGGATCCATAATCTGAATAAAAAACTTCTGCTTTAATATCTACACAAGAAATGAAAAAAAATAATATTAAGATTATCTTTTTCATTGTATCACCTCCATATAGATATTACGACAAATAAAAAATTAATCCTTAAAAAAAAACTAAACTTCTAGTTTAGTCTTCATCGTGATAAAACTTTTTTAATACTTTTTGAGTAGGTATATTTATATATGAATTTTTTTCTACCTTAGCATCTACTATATCTGTAATATATCTTTTTACAAATTCTTTTTTATCCATATAATCATCTAGTGCTAGTAACTGATTATAAAAATTGTAATTATTTTTCAATCTTTCTTGGAGATTAGGATTATTCTTCCAATCTGATACAACACCATAATGATTAATGTTATCCATTTCATTAGTACAAATCCTAAAATCTACTAGAGTATTATCAATAAAAACATTAGTATGAATTGAATGATATTCATTTCCTTGATCTCCACCAATAAAATCATTAAATGATCCTATTTGATGCATAAACTGGTGAATTAAATAAATCATAATATAACACTCTTGTTTACTTTTTACTAAGCACTTTATAGAACAAAAACCAGAAAGTCTAATATCATCATCATTATTAAGTTCTTCAACTGTTTTTTCTGCTTCTAAAGCTTTTCTATATATATCATAATTACTTCTTTGATTTATTTTAAATGTCACATCTTCTTTAAAAGTTATAGGGCTATTATCTAATTTTTGCTTAATACAAGTTATAATATTATTATATCTTTCACTAATATGTTTCTTTATCTCTTGTGTCTTTTCATAATTATTATCAAATCTAAAACACAAATCTTCTAAGTTGTTTTTTAATTTATATATACCAAGTATTTTTGTTATTGGTACATAATAATCCAATGTCTCAATAACAAAATCAGCAAGTTCTTGTTCTGATAGTTTATCAATATAATGGAATGTTACAATTCTTTCTACTAATTTTATAATAGGAACTTTTACATCAACACCTATTAATTTTGCCATATAAAATCTATTATTAATACTAGGTTTAACTAAATTTGTATCGAAAAGTCCTAATAAACCTACTTTTTTTGCTATTTCCTCATTAAATTCTTCTTTAATTTTTTCTGTAGATATTCCTAATGAAACTGTTGATCTATATATCATACTTGCTATAATTGTATCAAAATCTGCACACAAATCCAAAAATAAAAGTATCCCAGTTTCTAGTGCTATTTTACTATTTATATTATCAGGACTAAGATAATAGTATTTGTTATTTAATTTAAATGCTTTTCTTAATAACTCTTCCTGCATACTATTTACTTCAAAAAATTTCTTCATTGTTTCAAAATTCACATTCATCATACTTTTCACCCAACTTTTCAAATATTATAAATCAAAAAAATTATTTTGTAAATATTGGAAAATAAAAACATAATCTTTTATTAGGAGTGAGATATATGTTAAGGAAATTAATTAATTTATTATTTAAAGACTTTTATCTTTTTACAGCTGCATATTCTAATAATATTTTTCCTGATCCCCTTTCTAAAGAAGATGAAGAAAAATATGTCGAACTAGCACTTAAAGGAGATAAAGAGGCTAGAAGCAAGCTTATAGAACATAATCTTAGATTAGTTGCCCATATTGTAAAAAAATATGATCATAAAAAAGATGATGCTGATGATCTAATTAGTATTGGAACTATTGGGTTAATAAAAGGTATAGATAGTTATTCATATAAACATGGAACTAGAATAACTACGTATTGTGCAAGATGTATTGAAAATGAAATCAGAATGTATTATCGTAGCAATAAAAAAAATAGTAAAAATATAAGCATAAATGAATCTGTTGGCTTTGATAAAGATGGTAATGAAATTACATTTATAGATATTTTAAAAACACCTAAGCCTGATTTTGCACTAGATTTGCACAATCAAAATAATTTAGAATTATTAAAAAATTACTTTAAAACCTTAAATGATAGAGAAAAAGATATTATTATTAAAAGATATGGTTTAAATGGATGTGATGAAATAACACAAAAAGAAATTGCTAAAGAACTAGGTATTTCAAGAAGTTATGTTTCAAGAATAGAAAAAAGAGCACTTACAAAAATGCTCAAAGAGTATATAAAAAACAAAAATAATTCATACTAATTTTTTTATAGGAATTTTATCATAATAATCACAAAGTACAGGATACATAGTGATTATTTTTTTTGTATTAATATATGTACATACTTCAATAAAAGATGTTTCTTTATTATTTATAGTAGATATACTATCATGACATTTCACAATATAATTATCTACTAATGTTGACTTTAAAGGAACATAATCCTTTATTTTATCTAAAACAAAATAATATAAGCTACTAATATCTACATCATCTTTAAATTTATCATGTAATGAAATATTTGCATTACTATTTATATGATTAATAACACTATTCTGAGTCTGTAAATAATTTTGTGTAAAGATAAATCCTTTCTATGGTAATATAGAAATATATAACCAAGGAAGGATTTT
>CAKOTD010000023.1 GCA_934120015.1 uncultured Bacilli bacterium | reverse complement strand
TTTGATGTAACTGAATTAACAAAAGAAAATTTTGTTAAATCAATGGAAGAACAAGGATTAACTTGTAAATAAAAGATAATTTAAAAAAGTTATCTTTTTTTGTTTTATATTGTATTTTGAATTTTGATTAAAATTACTAAATAGGCAATATAATATATTTAGGAGGTAATTATAATGTTTGGTAATTTTACAGAAGAAACAAGAAAAATACTTATGCAGGCAAAAAAAGAAATGCAAGAATTAAAACATCCATATATTGGTAGTGAACATCTTATGCTTGCAATTTTATCTGGGGAAAATAATATAAAGAAAAGACTAAAAGAATATGGTTTAGACTATAGTGTTTTTAAAGAGGAAATTATTAATATTATAGGAGTTGGTAGTAAAGAAAGTAATTGCTTTTTATATACACCTCTATTAAAAAGAATTATAGAAGATGCCATTTTAGATAGTAAAGAAAATAATAATGGTAATATTACCATAGAGCATCTTTTTTCTAGTTTATTAGAAGAAGGAGAAGGTATAGCTATTAGAATAATGGCTGGTATGAATATTGATTTAGATAAATTGTATGATGAATTTTCATATAAATTAATTGATAATAAAAGAAAGAAAAATAAAAAACTATTAGTTGAACAATTGGGAATTGATTTAACATCAAAAGCATTAAATGGTGAATTAGACCCAGTAGTAGGTAGGGATGCAGAAGTTAACCGCATTATCGAAATATTATGTCGTAGAACAAAGAATAATCCAATTTTAGTAGGAGAAGCAGGTGTAGGTAAAACAGCTCTTGCTGAAGAATTAAGTAACAGAATAGTTAGTGGAAATGTTCCTTATTTACTTCAAAATAAAAAAGTAATAAGTTTGGATATGGCTTCAATGGTAGCTGGAACAAAATATAGAGGTGAATTTGAGGAAAGAATGCGAAAACTTCTAAAAGAAGTAGAAGAAAATACAGATATTATATTGTTTATTGACGAAATACATACTCTAGTTGGCGCAGGAGGAGCAGAAGGTGCAATAGATGCTTCAAATATATTTAAACCTGCCCTTGCACGAAACAAACTTCGTTGTATAGGGGCAACTACTACTGAAGAGTATAAAAAATTTATTGAAAAAGATAGTGCACTTGATCGTCGTTTCCAAAAAGTTTTTATTGATAAACCTTCGAAAAAAACCGTTAAAGAAATTCTTTTAAAATTAAGACCAATTTATGAAAAATTTCATTTAGTAAAAATAAGTGATAGAATAGTTGATTTAATAATAAGTATGTCAGATAAATATATTTATGATAGAAATGATCCAGATAAATCTATTGATATTTTGGATGAAGTATGTTCAAAGGTTAGTTTGAAGGAAAGTAAAAATTTTAGAAAATATAATGAATTAAAAAACGAACTAAAAGAAATACTTTTAAAAAAGAATAATTCAATTATAGATGGAGACTTTGCTAAAGCCTCAGAATATAAAGAACATGAAAATCTTTTGATGGATAAAATTAATCATTTAGAAATTAGTTTATATAGAAACAATGAACATAAGGAAGTAACTGATGAGGATGTTGCCGAAATTATACATGCTAAAACGAAAATACCAGTATATGAATTATTAAATAATCAAAAAATGATTATTAAAGAAATAACAAATGAACTATCCAAGGAAATATATGGACAAGATCAAGCTAGAACAGAAGTTATAAATATAATTAAACGATTAAAGCTAGGATTTAAAGGTACTAATAAGTGCTATTCATTAATGTTTTGTGGTCCATCGGGTGTTGGAAAAACAACGTTAGCAAAATTATTTGGTAAAAGTATGGTTGGAGAATTTAATACCATTAAAATAGATATGAGTGAATATTCAGAAGCACATAGTGTAAGTAAAATAATAGGTGCTCCTCCAGGATATGTTGGTTATGAATATAGTAATACATTGCTTGAAAATATCCGTAGCAATCCATATTCAGTGTTAATATTGGATGAAATAGAAAAAGCTCACCCACAAGTACTTAGTCTATTTTATCAAATATTAGATGAAGGAAAGATTAAGGATTCAACTGGAAAAATTGTAAGGTTTGATAATGTTTTTATTGTTATGACTAGTAATATAGGTTATGAGGAAAACTACGTTGGATTTAATAAAGAGATTGGAAGTGAAATATCAAATAAATTAAAAGAAAATTTTGGTGTTCCATTTATTAATAGAATTGATAATATAATTTTGTTTAACTATTTAGATGAGAAAAATATAAGTGAACTAATTAAGAATAAATTTAAGCTTCTAAAAAAGAAATATAATGATATAAGAATTAAAATTTCAAATAGTGTAGTTAAAGAAATCATAGCTTTATCAAATTATAAAGAATTTGGTGCAAGAAAAATAGATAAAATAATAAATGATAAATTGGAAATGCCAATAATTGACTCAATTATTAATAATAATAATGAAATATTTATAGATACAATTGTAAAATCTTATTCATAAAACTACTTGCTTTTTATTTCAGATATGGTAAAATTATATTGGTGATAATATGCCTATAGAAGAAATAAAGGGGATAATTGATAAAAATAAAAATTTAAGCTCGGAGATAAGAGATAACATTTTGTCTTTAATTTCTATTTTCATTGAGAAATTTCCTAATGTTTCTCTTGAAAATTTAAAACGAAATTTAAGCACACTAAAGATTGAAAAAGTAAGTAAATATGTAAGTAATGACTATGCTTATTATAATGGTATATCTAATACATTGTATATAAATTATAATAAAATTACGGATAATGATGATGTAAAACACATTATGATGCATCAATTGTTGGATATAATTACATATAATGGTTCATTTTCTGGCTTTAATCAAAATAACTTTCTAAAAGCCTTGAATATTGGATTTACAGAAATAATTACTAATAATTTAGTAGGAAACGATGGAGATGTTTCCTATTATGATGATGAAGTAGTAGCTACAAATTTGCTTGCTATCATTGTCGGTTACGATGTTTTAGAAAAATGTTATTTTGAAAATAATGCTAAATTAGTTATAAATAGTATTATTAATGTAGGGGGAGAAGTTTAATGAATATAAAAGATTTCTTAGGAAAAATGAATTATAATTTAGAGTCAAGACAGACTACAAAGCAAAGCAATCTAGCAGAAATACAAAAAATGCTTATAGAACTAGCATTAAAAAGTAGTGATATGACTAATGAAAAATTAAATACTTTTAAAGCTAATTTATTTAGTAATCCTGCTTCTTTAGAAAAGGGTGTAAGTTATCCAGGTATTGAAAATACAGAATTGTATTTTAATGAAATGGTTAAAAGTAGAGAACCAATGGTTAATAGAACTTTATAAAATATTAGAAAATTTCTAATATTTTTTTGTATTATTAAAAAAATATAGTATTATATATATAGAGGTTTAAAAATTTTGAATGTACACATAATAAAGAAAGGTGAAACTATGAAATATAAAAAAATAAAATATGGACCATATAATCTTCACATCATAAAAACTGATAGATTTAAAGTAAATAGGCTTGTAATTTCATTTAAAAGAAAGACTATTAAGGAAGAAATAACAATAAGAAATTTTCTTAGTGATATGTTGGTTACATCTTGTAAAAAATATAATACTCAAAGATTAATGGATATTGAATCAAGTAAATTATATGGTATCCCTTATGGGAACTCTGCTTATATAAGTGGAAAATATTCAATGATGCTTTTTAGTATGGAATTTTTAAATGATAAATACACTGAAGAGCCAATATTTGAAGATGCAGTAAATTTTATGATGAACATCATATTTAATCCAAATGTTGATAACAATCAATTTGATGAAAAAATCTTTAAATTATGTAAGAAGAATATAGAAAATAGTATAAAAAGTTATAGTGATAATCCTCGTAGATTAAGTATACGACGACTAATGGAAAATATGGATGTAAATGAATTAATTAGTTATCATGCAGATGGATATATTGAAGATTTAGATAAAATTACTCCGGCCTCTTTATATGAATATTATAAAAGTATATTAAAAAAAGATTTGGTAGATGTATTTGTACTTGGTGATGTTCAGTTTAATGATGTCCAAAATATAATAAAAGAAAAAATGAAAATAAATACTATTCACAAAACTAGTGGTAGTCATACTATTACTCATACTAGTTTTAGAAAAAGACCAAAAAGTGTTATAGAACAGAAGAATATAAACCAAAGCAAATTAGCACTTGGATTTAAAATAAAAGGTGCAACTGTATATGAGTTAAATTTTGTATCAGGAATATATTCATATATATTAGGTGGAGGAACAGATTCTTTACTTTTTAAAAATGTTCGTGAAAAAAATTCTTTGTGCTACTATATAAATTCTAATATTTATAAAGTAAGTAATCTAATGGTTATTGAATCAGGAATAAATAAAGAAAATTATAAAAAAACAGTTTCATTAATAAAAAAAGAAATTAAAAATATGATGCTTGGTAATTTCAATGATAAATGTATAGAAAATGGTAAAATTACATATTTAAATGCATGTAAAGATATATATGATTCACCTAGTAGTTTGCTTAATGTTTATATAACGAATGAATATTTAAATAGTGGATTACTTGAAGATAGAGAAAAAGAAATAATGAAAGTAACAAAAAAAGATATAGTTAATTTTGCTAAAAAAATTAGTCTTGATACAATATATTTATTAGAGGGAAGTGATGATGATGAATAATACCCCTGTTTCCAAACTAGATTTAAATATTTATGACTTTCAATTAGATAATGGATTAACTGTATACGTTGTACCTGTTAAGAAAAGAAATAATATATATGTAACTTTTACAACAAAATATGGTTCAAGAGTAAATGAATTTATTCCTCTTGGGAAAAAAGAGATGAAAAAAGTTCCTCTTGGTGTAGCACATTTCCTGGAGCATAAAATGTTCGAGCAAAAAAATGGAATAGACCCATTTGACTTCTTTTCAGAAAGAGGAGCAAGTGCAAATGCAAATACTACATATGACAAAACAACTTATTTATTTTCAGGTCCTTCATCTTTTGAAGAAAATTTAAATTATTTACTTAATTATGTTCAGGAACCATATTTTACATCAGAAAATGTTGAAAAAGAAAAAGGAATAATTATTGAGGAATATGAAATGTATCAGGATAATCCATATGTAAGAGGTTATAATACTCTACTTGCAAATGCATTTAATAAAGATGCTATAAGATATCCTGTAATTGGTATACCAAAAACAATAAAATCTATTACTAAAGAAGATTTGTATGATTGCTATAATACATTTTATCATCCTTCAAATATGTTCTTAGTTGTAACAGGAAATGTTGAACCAAATGAAGTATATAGAATAGTAGAAGAAAATCAGAAAGAAAAAGAATTTAGCAGGCCGAATAAAATAAAAATCAAAACATATAATGAATGTGATAAAGTTAATAAAGAATTTGAAGAAATAAAACTAAATGTAACAATTCCTAAAGTAATGATTGGATATAAAATTAATTTAGATAATTTTGATATTAAAGATAAATATAAAAAAATTAATTATATTCTATTGATACTTGATATCCTATTTGGTGAAACATCTATTGCAAATGAAAAAATGAAAAATGAAAATATAATCTTTGGTGCAGTACACCTAGATTATATACTAGCAGATAACCATCTGTTAGTTGTTGTCATGGCTGAAACAAATGAAAAAGAAAAGTTTATTAATGAAGTTGAAAATACATGGAAAAATAGTGAGATAAGCAACGAAGATATAGAAATTGCTAAAAAGAATACCATTGGTTCATTAGTAGCACTTAGTGATGATATTTTCTCAATAAATGAAAAAATAGTACAGGGTATTGTTAAGTATGGTAAAGTTTTATATAATAGTTATGATTTAATTTCAGGACTTAATATGAACGAATTAAATAGTATTTTTAAAAATATCAAATTGACAAATAAAACAATTTGCCTTATTAGTCCAAAAAATACATAACTATTTGATTTTTATATAAAATTATGATATACTACTAGGTAGTTAAGGAGGGCATCATGACAGTAGCTTTATTAATTGTTTGTATTTTATTAATTGCAATTGTCCTTTTGCAAAGTGGAAAAGCTGAAGGGGCATCAAGTATTATATCTGGTGGGAATAGTAATTTATTTGCCAATCGTAAAGAACGTGGTGGGGAATTATTCATTAGTCGTTTAACCCTTACATTAGGTTTAATATTCTTAATCTTATGTTTTATAATGGGATTTTAGTAAAACACAATTTTGTGTTTTTTTTTGAAAGAATAAATATTATATCAAATTTACTTTAAAAAATTTATTAAATATTATATAATTTAATTGGTGATATTTATGAAAGCTTTAATAACTGGCGCAAGTAGTGGATTAGGCAAAGAATTTGCAAAACAATTGTATGATATGGGATTTGAGTTAGTACTTGTCTCTCGTAATAGAGAAGTACTTGAACAAATGAAAAAACAATATGGTAGAAAAACAAAAATAATTGATATAGACTTATCTAGCACATTTAATTGTATGCAACTATATGAAAATGTAAAAAAAGATAAGATAGATTGTATAATTAATAATGCTGGGTTTGGAGATTGTGGATTTTTTTATGAAACATCTTTAGATAAAGACTTAAATATGATTGACCTAAATATTAAAGCTGTTCATATATTAACAAAAGTATTTTTACAAGATTTTTTAAAACATAATAGAGGTTTTATCCTAAATGTGGCTTCAATGGCATCATTCTCACCAGGACCATTAATGGCCTCATATTACTCTACAAAAGCATATGTGTTAAATTTATCAGAAGCAGTTAACTATGATTTAAAAAGAACTGGTAGTAATGTTTATGTTGGGTGTTTATGTCCCGGCCCTGTTAATACTAATTTTAATAATGTTGCAAATGTTAATTTTAGTATTAAGGGAATGGATGCCCAAAAGGTTGTTAAATATGCCTTAAATCAAATGTTTAAAGGTAAAAAAATTATAATACCGGGTATGAAAATGAAATTTAATTATTTTTTAAGTAAAATTAGTCCATATAATTTGATGGGTAAGGTTATATATAAAGTACAAAAGAAGAAGATGGGTTAAAATGGTGGTGAATATATGAAAAATATTATTTCAATCAACGACTTATCTTTTTTTTATAATGGTAAGTGTATTTTTGATAAATTTAATTTAGATATACAGGAAAACAGTTGGGTGACATTAATTGGTAATAGTGGCAGTGGAAAAAGTACATTAATTAGACTTATATTAGGACTTGAAAAGTATAGTGGAAAAATTAATATAATGAATAATATAAGTATTAAAGAAATTAGAAAAAATATTGGAGTTGTTTTTTCTGATACTAATAGTCAATTCATTTTAGATACTGTTATAGATGAATTAAAATTCCCCTTATATAATTTAGGTTATGAAGATGATTTTGTTCTGAATAGGGTAAATGAAATCTCTACAATTTTTGGTATAAAAAAGTTGTTAAGTAAGAGCTATAAAGAACTTAGTGGTGGTGAAAAACAATTAATTACTTTAGCAGTCTCTTTAGTTACTAACCCTAAAATATTAATACTTGATGAAGCATTAGATATGCTTGATGATAAACAGAAACAAAAAGTATTAAAAATATTAAATAAAGAGTATAAAACAGGGTTAACCATTATTAATATTACTCAGAATGTGGATGATATGTTATTAGGATCTAAAGTTTTAATTATTGATAAAGGTCAAATAAAAGCCTATGATGATACAATAAATATATTTAACAATTTAGATGTGCTTAAGGAATTAAAAATAGATCTACCTTTTATAGTAGATTTATCTATAAAATTAAAGTATTATGGACTTGTGAATAAAATATATTTAGATATGCAGGAGTTGATTGATGCAATATGGAAATAGTATATAATAATGTTTATTTCAAATATAATAATTCTAATAAAGAAATTTTAAATAACATTAATTTAAAGTTAAAAGATAATAGTATTAATTTTATAATTGGCCCAAACGGCAGTGGAAAGACTACTTTAATTCAAATGCTAAATGGTATATTAGTTCCTACAAAGGGATATGTAAGCATAGATGAATATAAAGTATGTAAAAAAAATAAGGATTATAAAAAGTTAAGGTTTGATGTTGGTGTTGTATTTCAATTTCCTGAAAATCAGATTTTCAATTTAACAGTAGAAGAAGAAATAGGATTTGCCTTAAATTATTACAATTATAGATTGGATGATAAAGAAAAACATATTATGGATGCATTAAAGATGGTTGAGCTAGATGAGACCTACCTTAAAAGGAACCCATTATCATTAAGTAGTGGAGAAATGCGTAAAGTTGCAATTGCATCCATACTAGCATTTAATCCAAAGGTAATAGTATTAGATGAGCCAACTTTAGGATTAGATAGTAAAAGTAAAAATAGTTTAATAAAGATTATTAGAATTCTTAAAAATAGATTTCATAAAACAATTGTTATAGTTTCACATGATATGGAACTTGTTCATAAACTTGGTGATTATATATATGTTTTAGATAATGGAAAGATTATAAAAGAAGGAAACAAATATGATATATTTACTGATGATGAGTTTTTAAAAAAAGAACATATAAACATGCCAAATGTTATAAGATTTTCAAAAATGGTAAAAAGTTCTAAAAATATTAAACTTGGTTATAGAGATGATATTAATGATTTGTTAAAGGATATATATAGATATGCTAGATAATATAACAATTGGTAATTATTGTGCTATAGATTCCAAAATTCATAGATTAAATCCTATAATTAAATTAGTTTCTCTTATAAGTATTTTAATATTAACATTTATTGTAAAAAATACTATTAGTTTAATATTTATTTTATCCTTCACAATTTTAAATGTACTTATGTCAAATGTTTCATTAAAATATTATGGAAAATCATTATTATGCATGAAGTACTTGATAATATTTATAATAGCTATTAACCTAGTTATATATAGATCTTTTATAATTATAATAAACCCACTATTACAATTAATAATAGTTATTTTAAATACAACAATTCTTACCTATACAACTAAATATATAGATTTAATATATGGTTTAGAATTTATTTTATACCCGTTAAGGATTTTTAATATTGATTCAAGAAAGTTTTCATTAATACTTTTTTTAGGATTAAGATTTATACCTGATGTTCTAAGTATGAGTTCAAATATTTTTAAATCACAAGCTAGTAGAGGTATTGATTTTAAAACAGGGACATTTAGGGAAAAATTATTTGCATTAAAATCAATGATTATACCTTTAATAATTAATTCATTTAGAAAAACTGGCATATATGCAGATGTCATGGAGATAAGACTCTATGATACAAAAAGAAGTATCATAAAAAAGAAAAATAGTTTTAATTTTTATGATATAATATATATGATTTCAAACCTAATATTGTTTATTTTTTTAGTAGTTAAGGAAGTGTTTATGTGAGGTATTTTATAACTTTTTCTTATGATGGTTCAAAATATAATGGATATCAAAAACAGCCTGGAATTAAAACTATTCAAGGTGAACTTGAGAAAGCATTAAAAAAAATAAATTCTAACAAAGCAGTGAAAGTTTCTGCCTCTGGTAGAACAGATGCTGGGGTTCATGCACTAAATCAAAAAGCTCATTTCGATTTAACTAAGGAACTTGAAACTGAAAAGTTAAGGTTATCATTAAATAGCTTGATTCCAAATGATATATATGTAAAAGATGTTCAGTTAGTATCCAATGATTTTCATGCCAGGTTTAATGTTAAAGCAAAAGAATATATTTACAAAATAAATATGGGTGAATATAATCCTATTGAAAAAGACTATATATATCAATATTGTAAAAAATTAGATGTGATTTCTATTGAAAGAGCAATGAAGTATTTAGAGGGAACCCACGATTTTAAATCCTTTACAAAAGCTGAAGAAGATTACGAGGATACAATAAGAACAATTGTTCAAACCAAAGTTATAAGAGATGTAAAAAATGTTAATCAGATTGTTCTATCTTTTCTTGGAACTGGATTTCTAAGATATATGGTTAGAAATATGGTAGGTTTTTTATTGGAGATAGGTGAAGGAAAAAGAAAGTGTGAAGATGTTATAACTGTATTAGAAGCAAAAAATAGGTGTGAGGCAGGGAAGACAGCTAATCCAGAAGGTTTATATTTAAAAGATGTTTTTTATTAAGAAAAGAAAGTAGTTGTTGTATAATGGTAAGGGTGCTTTATAGTATTCAAAATATAGTTTCTTTATCAAATTTATTGTCCACCAACACTATTTGACAAAGAACCGTTTAGTTTTAAGAGGCCTAAGAAGTGCCGAAGGCTTAAAATTACCAGCTGAAATAGGTGGAACTATATACTTAACATCTCTTGAAAGTCTTGATGGTTTAGATTTATCAAGTAGTCTTATATCAAAAATGGTATTTAGTGATAAAATAGAAAAGCAATTGAGAAATCAAAAGACACTTTAAAATTTATGATAAAATACGTGAAACTTACATATCATATGTAAGTTTTTTGATGATTAAAAAATTATACAACTAAATTTTAATATAATATGTAAAATATACTTGGTATACAATATTTTCTATAAATTTCTTTTAAAATAAAAGACAGATAAGTAATACATTACATATTTGTCAGAGTCTGAAGGGAATTAATTTGCTATCTTTTTCTATAAAAATATAATTACGGATAATCCGACTATAAGACAATAAATAACAAAATAAATTAGTTTTCCTTCTTTAACAAGTTTTTTAAACCATTTAGTTCCAAGGTATGTAAATATAAATGCTACTATGGTAGCACATATATAGTATATCCATGATTCAAATGATAAATTGCTACTCAATAAATCACTAATACCTAAGATTGTAGTAGCAATAGAGATAGGAATATAAAGAATAAATGAAAAATTAAAGGCTGTTTCTCTATTAAAGTTTCTAGTCATACCACCAACAATAGTAGCACCACTTCTACTAATTCCTGGAATAAGAGCAACTACTTGAAATAAACCTACAATAATAGAATCTTTAATTGTAATATCGTTCTTATTCTTTTTACCTTTCAAATTTCTAATTAAAAATAAGAAAACAGCAGTAATTAATAGTGTTACACCAACAAATTTAACATTTTCTTCTAGCTTATCAAATAAGCCTAATTTTGTAACTACAATACCCATAATTCCAGCAGGAATTGTTCCTAAAACAATCAACCAACAATATTTATAATCACTATAATATTCTTTCTTTTTAGAACCTAAATATCCAAAAAAGCCCTTAAATAAATTTATAATATCTTTCTTAAAAATAAGAATAATAGCAACTAAACTACCAAAATTAGTAAGAGTTGCAAGTAAACCGAAATCTATATCTAAATTATTACCACTTAACAATTTTTGAAATATAAGTAAATGTCCACTAGAAGATACTGGAATTGGTTCAGTAAATCCCTGTATAAATCCTAGAAAAATAAACTTTAATAAATTAATTATCATACATTATCACCTATTTAATTATACACGATTTTAAAAAAATAATAAATAAAAAATTTTCAATAGTATAAAATTAAGTAGGTGGTATTGTGTTTGCACGAATTACATTTTTTTTACTTGGGTTTGGACTTACTGTTATAGGAAACGTTTATATAATAAGTTATTTAAATTTAATGACAATTGGGTATAATTTTTCAGAGTATGTTAATTTTATAATTAGACAGATAGAATGCTTATATGCAGTTATCGGTTTAATTATTATGTCACTTACAATATTAATACCAAGGAGGAAAAAGAATGAATTATATATATGATATTTTTTTGAATTTTCAAAGTGAACTTTATGATTTTTTTGAATGGAACTATGATGATAAAATAACCCATATTCGTAAAATACCGGTATTTAGAATTAATCCAAATGATTTTTTAAAAATTAAAAATAGTTCTTTTAGGATTAACAATGATTTTAAAGAAAAAATACATAATAAAACAGAATGTTTTAATCAAAGAAAAGTAACAACTATAGAATATGCTTGCCTTTTTACAAATGCTATTGAAGTAGTAGCTATTTTATTTGATAAGGAGGGAAATAGTAATAAGTATAGTAATTTATTTATAGATGAAAATACAGAAGTAATAGAGGTTTGTGAACAATTAGAAGAAGAATGTTTTAGTTATATAGTTAATAATAAGAAGCAAATTAATAATTATACAACTAGAAAAGATAGAGAAATAATTAAGTATATAAAGAATGAATTTAATTTATTAATCAAAAATAATGAAAATGATAAACTAAAATACTTATATTATGAATGTTTTAATAAAAAAGAAAATAGAATTAATATAGTAATAAATGAATTTAAAAAGTGGATAAACAATTATAATATATCTAATTATATGAAAGTCTATGATGTACTAAAAATGAGACCAATTAAAAAGTGAAAACAAGTTTCTTGTTTTTTTTGTTGTTACAATAAACTTTGTTTACAAACGATAGTATAAATGTTAAAATAATAATAGAATGGTGGTAATATGAAATATAAAAAGATATGTTTAATATTATTAGTAATAAGTTTAATAATGCTTTTATTAGCAATATTTACAATAGATAAGTTAAATTTTATATTTATAGGACTACCTATAATTCTTATGAGTATATCTGCCTTAATATTTTTAAATAATAACCTCTAATAAATAATATAATTAATTGGTGATAATGTGTTTATATTATTTATTAAAGGTTTTTTTGTTGGACTTGGTAAAATAATACCAGGTGTAAGCGGCTCGGTTCTTGCTATGACACTAGGTATATATGACAAATTACTTAATATAATTAGCTCTTTTTATAAAAATATAAAAGAAAATATTAAATTTGTTTTTCCAATTGCCTTAGGAATATTTATTTCAATTACTTTAGGTAGTAATATAATTTTCTTTTTATTAAATAATTATTTTGTTATAACAATTATGTTTTTTATTGGATTAATTATTGGAGGTGTACCTAATTTATTAAAAAAAACTAATTTTAAATCTTATAAGAATATAGTCATATTTTTAATATCATTTATGATTATAATAAGTACATCATTTGTTTCTAGTAATAAAATTTCTAACAATTATTCTTTTATAGAAATGTTTTTAATAGGAATAGTAGAAGCAATTTCAATGATTGTTCCGGGACTAAGTGGAACTGCTATTATGATGATGTTAGGCTGTTATAATACAGTTTTAGTAATGTTTTCAAATGTATTTTCAAATATAAATATTTTAATACCATTTCTAATTGGTGCACTTACAGGAATTATTATTCTTTCTAAAATAATTGCTTATTTTCTTAAAAATTATGAGAAAGAAACCTATAGTTCAGTGTTAGGTTTTTTAATTGCTTCAATTTTAATTTTAATAGGTGAATCTATAGCTAAAATAACAGATATGAAATCTATTTTTATAGGAATATTTTTGTTGTTTGTTGGAACATTCTTGTCAAAATTACTAGATAAATGATAAACTAAATTTATTGACTAAATGTAATTGATTGTGCAATAATATACTAGGTGGTAGCATATGAAAAAGATGAAAATTAAGTATACTAATATATTAATATTTTTATTGTTAATAATAGTTATTATAATGACTATTATTAGTTTAATTGGAAGATCAAAGAAAAATTTTAAAATAGTAGTAGAAAAATTGGACATAAAAGTTGGTGAAGAGTTTGTTAATGACTTTAAAGCTTATTATAAAAATGTTGAAGTTACAGATAATGTTAAGGTTGAAACAAATATTAATAATAAATTAGCTGGCAATTATGAAGTGAATTATTTATATAAAAAGGGAGACAAAGAGTTTAAAATTACTAAAAAGGTAAGGGTTATAGATGATGTTGCTCCTGAGATAACATTAAAAGGTGGTAATAATATTGTGTCAATAATAGATAAAGAATTTCATGATCCTGGCTATGTGGCACTTGATAATAGTGATGGTGATATTACCAGTAATGTTGAGGTTAATGGGACTGTTGATATCAAAACAGAAGGAGAATATACAATAAGTTATAAAGTGAAAGATAAAAGTGGAAATGTGGCAGAAGTGCAAAGAAAAATAACTGTTACTAAAGATTCACCATTAACTATGAGTGTTAAGGATTTTACATTAGATGGTTTGTTTGAAGGTGTAACATTAAAAGAAAGCACAGATGGTGGTAAAGAATATATAGATAGTATAATTTTTGCTGGGGATTCTATGGCATTATATTATGTTATAAATGAACAAATAAGTGGAAAAAATTTATGGCATCAAATTTCTATTACACCAGAAACTGCACTTACATCTCCAATATATATTAATCACCAAGATACAAAAAAAACATTTGTAGAAAATTTTGAAAAATATAAGCCAGAAATGGTTATTATGACACTAGGAACAAATAGTGCAGCATATATGACAGCTGAATATTTTTATGAAAAATATACTGAACTTATAACAGAGATTAAGAAAGCTAGTCCTAAAACGAAGATAATTATTCAATCAATACCTCCAGTTGATGGAAGTTTTGATGAAAATACTAGTGGTATTAATAATGATAAAATAAATAAGTTAAATTATTATATTGGAAAAATGTGTGAAGAATTGAATATTAAGTTTTTAAATTCAGCCCCAATTATGAAGGATGAAAATGGGGCATGTAAAAAGGGATTTTGTAGTAGTGATGGAATTCATCCTACTAAGGAAGGTCAAGAAGCATTAATAGAGTTTGCAAGAACTCATATGTATATAGATTAAGTATAAAATAAAATTTATAGCATAACTTTAATTAGGAGGTTATGCTTTTTGAATAAAAAATTACCAAGCGTATTTGCTAATAAAATAAATTCAGATGCTTCACATAATAAAAAATATTCATATACTAGTAATGATGGAAAAGAGATTACAAATAAAATTGAAAAAAATGATGATAAAATAGTTTTAAATTATCAAAATGTTAATCAAAAGATTAATTCTATATTTAGTTCAACTAAATATGTTTATAAGGCTGATGTAAATATAACTCTTAAAGATCAAATAATTAAAAGAAGAATTATAGGTAAAAATTCAGTTTATTTAATAACTATTGACAATGAACTTATTCCAATAAGTGATATAGTGGATATTGAATTTGCAAATTAGTCCCTTTTGGGATTTTTTTGTTGCCTAATAATAATATTAGTGATATACTACTAGGCTAGAGGTGAGAAAATGTCAGCAAATTGTTCAGAATGTACATATTTAAATGTGGATAGAGGACATGAAAATGGAAAATTTTTTTGTGAAAAGAAGTGGGAGTATATATATGCCGATGAATTTTCTTGTGGAAGATTTTGCAGAGCATATAGTAGAGAAGATAGATTAATTAAAAAAGCAGAAGAGGTTAGTAATGAGTATAAACATGGTGGAGGTTGTTATATTACAACAATGGTATGTAATATTCTTTCTATGAAGGATAATAATATTTATTTAACAGAATTAAGGAATTTTCGTGATAGCTATTTATCGAAGAATGATTTTGGAAGAGAAATACTTATTCAATATGATGTGGTTGGACCAGAAATTGTAAGGAGTTTAATAAATGATAATGGTAAATTTAATATATCATATATGTTGTTTAATAATTATATAAGGCAAGTTGTTGCATCAATTTTAGCTAATGATTACAATAAAGCAATATGTATTTATACTGATATGACTAATAAGTTAATGAAATATTATGGTATAGATTATAGTAAAGATAATAGTAATAATTTTGACTTAAATGATATTGGTAAAGGACATGGCTTAGTAAAGAAACTCGTTAATACAAAGTAATATAGACTTTGTATTTTTTATACACATAATGGTGAGTGTTGTTTTTGTGTCATTAAATTGGTAAGTACATATACTAATATAGGTGATTTTAATGAATGATACTAAGATAGTTATTGACGCAGGACATCGAGAATACCTATTAACAAGGTAGAAATAATAAGGACTTTTAAGACATTAAAGTTCTTTTTTTGTGCTTACTTTGCCGCGTAGAGATAGCGTGGCAGATTAGAAAGGAGGAAAGTAAATGAATAATTGCAAGGTAATAGCTGTTACCAATCAAAAGGGTGGAGTTGGAAAAACAACAACTACATTAAGTTTAGGTGTAGCTTTATCAAAACTTGGTAAAAAAGTTTTATTAGTAGATGCTGATCCACAGGGTGATCTAACAACTTATATGGGATGGTATAATCAATATGATATTCCAGTTACAATTTCTGAATTAATGGAATATGAAATAAATGATAAATCAATAAATTCTAAAGATGCTATATTACATCATAAAGAAAATATTGATTTAATTCCATCTAACCTAGATTTTTCTACAATGGAAATGAAATTGATAAATGCAATGAGTAGAGAACATACTATGAGAAGATGTTTAGCAGACTTAAAAGAGAGTTATGACTATATTATAATTGATTGTATGCCATCACTTGGTATGATTACAGTAAATGCTTTAGCTAGTGCAGATAGAGTAATAATACCTGTTCAAGCACACTATCTAGCATTAAAAGGGATGGGAAATTTATTATCTACTATTTCAAGTGTTAGAAAACACTTAAATCCTGATTTGCAAGTTGGTGGAGTTCTTTTAACTTTAGTAGATAATAGAACTAATTTAGCAAAGGAAATAAAAGAAGAATTAGTTGCAAACTATGGTAATTTAGTTAAAATATTTAATACTCAAATACCTATTGCAATAAAAGCAGCAGAATCAGCTTCACAGGGTAAAAGTATATTCAGCTATGATAAAAATAGTAAAGTTGCAGAAGCATATTCTTCATTTGCTAAAGAGTTAATAAAAGATGAAAGAAATAAAACAAAAGATGCATCTTCCAGAGATGACAGTAGATGATTTTTTTACTACACAAGAAGAAAGAGATTTAAAAAGTAAAGAACACGTTGAAATGGTTAATATTAATGATATATCAGATTTTCCTAATCATCCTTTTAAAGTTACAGTAAATGAAGATATGTTAAATATGAGTAAGAGTATTGAAAAATATGGAGTGCTAGTACCGGTTTTAGTTAGACCAAAGGGAAATGGTAAATATGAAATGATTTCAGGACATAGAAGAAAGAAAGCGTCAGAACTAGCAAATAAAGAAACAATACCGTGTATTATTAGAGAACTTACAGATGATGAAGCAACAATTTTTATGGTTGATAGTAATATGCAAAGAGAACTTATACTCCCAAGTGAAAGAGCATTTTCCTATAAACTTAAAATGGATGCTTTAAATCATCAAGGAAAGAGAAATGATTTAACTTTGTGCCAAGATGGCAGGAAGTTGTCTACTGCTGAAATAATTGGTAAGAAACTCGGTGATAGTGAAAGACAAGTTTTTAGATTTATAAGATTAACTAATTTAATACCTGAATTGTTAAAAATGGTAGATAATGATAAACAAAACATATCACCAAGTATTGCCTTAAGTCCAGCTGTAGAATTATCATTTCTAACAATTAGTGAGCAAAAACTATTATTAGAATGTATGGAATCTTTAGATTGTACTCCATCAGTATCTCAAGCAATTAAATTAAGAAAATTAAGTGAAAAAGGTAAATTAAACTTAGAAAGAATTGAAAGCTTGATGGGGCAAGAAAAACCAAATCAAATAGAAAAATATAAATTTAGTGCTGTTAAACTACGAAAAATACTACCAAAAAATTTAAACAATGAACAAATCGAAGATTATGTTGTTAAAGCAATAGAATTTTATAATAAATATCAACGCAAAAAAGTTCAAGAAAGGTAAGGGATGGGAGTATTAGTTCCTAAAAAAATCCCTCTTTACAAAACTCCCTAATATATACTAACTATAAATACTAACTGAAATAATATATTATGTAGTATAATAATTATAGAAGTATTATAAACTTGCAATTTAGAAAAATGTATGTTAGAGTCTTGGCAAAGAAGGGAGAGATCTTTTATGAAGAAAATTTTATGTAGTTTAGTAGCAGTATTATGTCTTTATTCTATAATTCAACTTGGTAAAGCATTTAGTAGTGATATACCAAATTTTGATGAGGAGAATAAAGTTGTTTCAGAAGAAACAGAAAATAGAGAATCAGAAGCTATTTCTGATTTAGAAGAAGATCAAGCATTATCAGAAAAAGGAAATGCTGAATCAAAAGAACAAAAACAAGAAGAAAATAATAATCAAAGTAACTCCAAAGAACCAGAAATAATTAACAATACAGATGATAACTCCAAAAATGAAAAAATTATTAAGGAAGAACCGCAAACACCAACTGAGCAGCCAAAAGTTCCAGATAACGTTCCACCGGTAGAAAAAGAAACTCCAAAAGAGATTCCAGTAGTAGAACAACCAAAGACAGCGTGGGAAGAATTAGGAATAAGTGAGGATGAATATTATCGTTCACCGATATGGAAATGGCAAGAAGTTATGTTTGGGATTTATCTTTCAGGTGATAATTATTGTTCAAATGCAACAGAATGTCGTGAAAAATGTGTAGCTTATGGTGATTCATATATTTCTAAGCATACAGGAACTTATCGTTGTACAACAGTTAATTCCTATTCAGGTGATTATTTAGGAGAAGATTTTGATTATAAATTATTACAACCTTAATGGTTGTTTTTTATATACTAGGAAAGTTCTTTTAAATTTTTTTAGCAAGAATTTATGTACCTATAGTTAACAAATATAATTGT
>CAKOTD010000022.1 GCA_934120015.1 uncultured Bacilli bacterium | reverse complement strand
CCAACAATAGATAGTTTAACAACAACATCGAGTGAAAATAGTATAACAGCAGTAATAACGGCAAGTGGATATAATGGAGCCAAAATAGAAAAGTATTACTATAAGCTAGATAATAATGATTATATAGAATCAAGCAGTCCATACTATACATTTGAAGAGGTAACACCATATATAGAACATACAATATCAGGATATGTAGTAGATTCGAATGGTGTAACATCAGAAACGTTGGTAAGTAAAGTATCAACAGCAAAAGAAATACCAATTCCAACAATAACACTTGATCATGAAGGATATGAAGTAGACGGGGAAATGTGGTATCCAAATGGGACAATCGTGACAGTAAAATATGCAGACGATATGACAAATTTAACAGGATATTATTCAGTTGAAAGTTTAATTAGCGGTTCAAAAGGTTCAAGTACTACAAGATCAACTTTTAGTTACCAATTAACTGAAAGTTATGAATATAAAGCTTGGACAAAAGATTCAACAGGAAGAGAAAGTGAAATAGTAACTAAAAAGATAAATATAATGCCAGATCCAAGTGCATCAGTAAGTATATATTTTGAAACCAAATATAATACATTAGGAAAAGTATATCCAGTGTTAGTAACAGGAACAAATTCTGGTGCAATATATGGAACTGGGACATATTATAGGGGCCAAAATATTAATAAAGCAGCAATGCACATGAACTTGGTAAAAGCAAATGAAACAAAATTATTAAAGGTAAAAGTAGTCAAATGTCCAGATGAGGGATATGTGGGAAGTACAATAAATGGAATAACATCAAGAAATAATTCATGTAATACTTCTTATAATGCATATGAATTCATAAAAGAAGATGGAACCTCAATAAAGATTCCAACAATAGATAGTTTAACAACAACATCGAGTGAAAATAGTATAACAGCAGTAATAACGGCAAGTGGATATAATGGGGCCAAAATAGAAAAGTACTACTATAAACTAGATAATAATGATTATATAGAAACTACTACATCAAGTTATACATTTGAAAGTTTAGAAAACTATAGTGAACATACAATATCAAGTTATGTAGTTGACTCAAATGGAATGCTTTCCGTTGTAAAGGAGTTTAAAACAATAGTTGGAATTTTTCCACCAGAGTTAGAAATTATAAAGAATCCGGGTACTATGACTTCGTATAGTAATCAAACTGATAAGGTGTATGGAGTCATAGTTACAGCTTCAAATAGTGGTTCATTATGGGGGACAGAAATATATACTGCTGATTCAATCGTAGCAAAAGCAGTTATTCACATGGGGCTTGCAAAAGCAGGAGAAACTGTGTTAGTTAAAGTACAAATTCTACCGGGACAGTCTAGTTATTCAGGAACTACTAATAATGGAATAACTTCAAGTAGTTATGGCTCTTATTCTAGTAGTTATAAAATATTGGGTTTAGTAGAATAGAGGAGGAAAAATGAAAAAAATATTAGTGATTAGTTTAGCAATGGTTATGTTCTTAAATGTAACCGGATGTAAAAAAGATAAACAAAAGAATAATGATAATCAAAATTCATCTGTTGTAGAAGATGGAGGAAAAAAGAATAATAGTGAAGAATTAAACAAAGAAAAAACATTTGGAAATTATAAAGTTTCTGATATTGGATTAGTAAGAGACAATGAACAAGACGTTTTTGTAGCAATCATCCAGAATATTTCAAATGAAGTTACACAAGAAGGGCTAAAATATATTGTATTCTTAAATAATGATGGTAGTGAGATATATAAGATGGGTGTATTTGTGAAGGCATTACAACCAAATGAAAGTATTGAAATTAAAGGAAATATAAACGTAAATGTTATAGATGCATATAATTTCAAATTAATTGATTAAATAGGAAGTGCTCTAAAGCACTTCTTTTATTTGAAATAAAAAAATTTATTTACATTTAATATAATTTTATGTTATAATAACTCAGTCAAAAAAGGGAAGTGTTTGTTTTATGAAAAATATAAGAAATATTGCTATTATAGCCCATGTAGACCACGGGAAAACAACAATGGTAGATAAGCTACTTAAAATGTCAGGGACATTTAGAGATAATGAAGAAGTTGTAGAGTGCGTAATGGATTCAAATGCTATTGAAAGAGAAAGAGGTATTACAATTCTTTCTAAAACAACAGCAATTGACTATAAAGGATACCGTATAAATATACTTGATACACCAGGACATGCCGACTTTGGTGGTGAAGTTGAGCGTATAATGAATATGGTTGATGGAGTTTTACTTATTGTTGATGCTTATGAAGGAACCATGCCTCAAACTCGTTTTGTATTAAAGAAGGCATTAGAGGCTGGAGTTGTTCCAATATTGGTTGTAAATAAAATTGATAAACCAACAGCTAGACCAAAAGAGGTAGTTGATGAAGTACTTGAATTATTTATTGAACTTGGGGCTGATGTAGAACAATTGGATTTCCCAGTTGTATATGCATCAGGGCTTGCTGGAACTTCTAGTATGGATCCAGATCCGGCTACGCAAAAAGAGACTATGGATCCAATTCTTGATTTAGTTATTAGTCATGTTCCAGCACCAGAAGTAGAATTAGATGGTGGATTACAATTTCAACCAGCATTACTTGACTATAATGACTTTGTTGGAAGAATTGGTATTGGTAGAGTTAAACGCGGAACTATGAAGGTAAATGAAATGGTTACCTGTGTTAGATTAGATGGAAGCTATAAGCAATTTAGGATTCAAAAAATGTTTGGTTTTTTAGGAATAAAAAGAATAGAAGTCACAGAAGCAAATGCTGGGGATATTGTAGCAATTGCTGGACTTCCAGATATTTCTGTTGGAGAAACTATTTGTAATGTTGGAAAAGAAGATCCACTACCAATTTTAAAGATTGATGAACCAACTTTACAGATGACTTTTGGAGTTAATTCAAGTCCATTTTGTGGAAAAGATGGAAAATTATTAACTGCTAGAAAAATTGAAGAACGTCTATTTAAAGAAACAGAAAAGGATGTAAGTTTAAAAGTTGAACCAGGTGAAGGAGAATCTTGGATAGTATCTGGACGTGGAGAACTACATTTAGGAATCTTAATAGAAAATATGCGTCGTGAAGGATTTGAACTTCAAGTTTCAAAACCTAAAGTAATTATTAAGGAAATAGATGGCGTTAAGATGGAGCCTTATGAAGAATTACAACTTGAAGTTCCTGAAGATTGCGTTGGTACTGTAATTGAACAACTTGGTATGCGTGGTGCAACTATGGAAAGTATGAGCAATTTTGGTAATCAAGTTCGATTAATATATACAATTCCATCAAGAGGCTTACTTGGCTTTACAACTAACTTTATGACATTAACTAAAGGATATGGAATAATGAGTCATAGCTTTAAGGAATATCGTAAGTACGAAAATTCAGATGTTGGTGAAAGAAAACTTGGCGTTTTAGTTTCAATGGAAAATGGTAAAACTACTGCATATGCTTTAGGAGCTCTTGAGGATAGAGGAGTTATGTTTGTAGAGCCGGGTGTTGAAGTATATGAAGGTATGATTGTAGGGGAATGCAATCGTGAAAATGATTTGGCTGTAAATGCGGTTAAGGGAAAAAATTTAACTAATGTTCGTGCAGCAGGATCTGACCATACAGTTGTTCTTAAAAGACCAAGACCTATTACACTTGAATATGCTCTTGATTATATAAATACAGATGAACTTGTCGAAGTAACACCTAATAATATAAGACTTAGAAAAAGAATATTAAATACAGAACAAAGAAAAAAAGTAGATGCAAAAAACAAATAAAATCAGGATATCCTGATTTTATTCGTTTTTACTAAAAAATTCTTTAATATCAATGTTTAATTTTTTAGAAATTTGATCTAATGTTTCAATAGAAATAGTTTGTCTTGTAACTGACTCTAATTTTGCAATAAAACTATCACTAAGTAATAAACTTTCAGCAAGCTCATGTTGAGTTAATCCTCTAAGCTTTCTATATTTTTTGATATTTTTACCAATTGTAGTATATATATCGTCTTGTTTGCTATTAGTCATTATATCACCCACTTTATTTTCTCATAATATTAAAAATAATTTTATAGACTAATAGTCTATATTAATGTATAATTAGTATGGTGATTTTATGTATGATTTATTTAAGTTAAAAGCATTAAGACGAAAGGAAAAATATACAATATATGACATGGCCGCCTTTTTAGATATTTCCCCATCTTTTTATTGTCAAATTGAAAATAAAAAAAGAAGATTATATTATGATACTGCGGTTAAAATAGCAGCTGTTTTTAATATGACTCCTGATGAAATATTTTATGTTAAAAACAATTCTCAATAAGCTTTGTTATTAAGTTTGTATATCTTATACCACTATCTTCCATTAATTTTGGATACATGCTTATTTCAGTAAAGCCGGGAATAGTATTAATTTCATTTATAAATATGTTTTCATTTTCAATGAAAAAGTCAATTCTTGCATATGAAGATATATTCATCCCATAAAATATTTTCTTAGCAATTTCTTTTATTACTTTAATTTGTTTTTTGTTTATATTTGCCGGAATTTTAGTTTCGGATTTTTGTTCATATTTTGCTTTATAATCATAGAATTGGTTACAAGGAATAATTTCACCTACATTAGAAATAATTAGTTTATCTTTATCTTGTAATACGGCAATTTCTACTTCTTTTGCTTTAATAAACTTTTCAATTATAACTTTTTTGTCATATTTTAATGCCTCATTAATTGCTGTTTTAAGTTCTTTATTATTGGAAACTTTATTTATTCCGATTGAGGAACCTCCATTTGCTGGTTTAACAATAAGTGGATAATCAAAATGCTTTTCGATTTCCTTAATTTTAAAGTTTTTATAACATACTAGATATGGAACTTGACTTATTTTCAAGTGTTCAAAGATTATTTTAGAAAATTCTTTGTCCATTCCAACAGCACTCCCTAGAGTTTTTGCACCCACATATTTTATTCCAAACAAATCTAAAAATCCTTGCAATTTGCCATCTTCACCATTTGTCCCATGTGTTATTGGGAAAACAACATCATAGTTTTTTAGAAACTCTATGATATTTTCTATTTTTGTTATTTCTTTGGATTCTTCCCAATTTTCATTAAGATTAACAAAATCATCATTATATAAATACCAATTATTCTCTTTAGATATACCTACCAAATCAAAAATATATTTCTCTTTGTCAATATTTTTTGCAATGGATGACGCTGAAATACAAGAAATATTATGTTCAGATGATTTTCCACCAAATAAGATTAAAACTCTTTTCATACAACACCTCAGTTAAATATATGTAAATATGTGTAAAATATTTTTCTTTTGGTTGCATAAATTTAATTGATGTGTTATATTTTAATTGGTTTATATATTATTTTGTTACTTTCCTTTTCTTGAAAGCCAAATATGTATTAAATCAAATTGGAAAAGGAGGAGTAAAGATGGAAAAACAAGACAAAAAAATTACTTGTGTAGATTGCGGTGCTGAATTCTTATTTACAGTAAGAGATCAAGAATTCTATGCTGAAAAAGGTTTTACAAATGAACCAAAAAGATGTAAAGCATGTAGAGAAGCTAAGAAAAATGCAAAGAATAACAACAAATAATTAAAAGATACCTTTGGTATCTTTTTGTTTATTTTAATTGACCTTTTTCTTTTAAGTCAAGATAATAATTTCTTAATTCTTTGAATCTTTGATAATGGATTATTTCTCTTTGTCTCAAAAAGGAAAGTGGAGCAAGGACATCAGGATCGTTTGTTAAATCCATAAGATGTTCATAAGTTGCCTTAGCTCTTTGTTCAGCTCCCATATCACTTTCTAAATCGGCAATATAATCACCGACAACTTTAATATAAGCCATATTGAATGGATTGCCAAATGAATCCGATGGAAAAAGATCTTTTCCAAATTGAGCATATTGTGCGCCTAATCCAGCTTTTTCTAGTTCATCTGGAGTAGCTCCATTTGTTAATTGAAAAAGCATAGCAGATATTATTTCCACATGAGCAAGTTCTTCGGTGCCAATGTCAGTAAGTAGAGCTTTTCCTCTTCCGTCAGGCATTATATATCTTTGGTCTAAATATTGCCATGCTGCAGCAAGTTCTCCAGCTGGACCTCCATACTGTGTTAGGATATATTTAGCCATTTTTAAATCTTTTTTTGTTATATTAACAGGGAATTGTAATTTTTTTTCGTACTTCCACATAAATACCTCCTATTTATTTTCCCATGGCCATGGACATGCATCCCAAGTCCATACGTCGTTGCTTGTAGTACTGTTAGCAAATAATGGACCATATTTTCTTTCATATTCTTTGGTCATCTTTTCTAATTCAACATTATATTGATTGAATAAGCCTAACATTTCTTTATTATTTGGAAAATTATCTAAATAAAGATTTAAATCTGTAGTTGCAAATGATAAAGCATCAATATAAGTTAATAATTCTGCTTGTTCATTCATTGGTTGTATATCATAAGGCTTTGATAATTTATAAGTGTTGTAAAGATCAGGAAACATGTTTCCTCTTATGAATCCCGCATAGGAATCATATAAGTTATTTGGATTTGTCTGCACATACAAACATTTATTAAAATTTAAATTATTATTTGTGCTCTCGGCTGCAGTTTGATTATAATTAGGGTAATTGTTCATATTTTTCCTCCTCAGAAATAACTTATTCGTTATTTTTTAAGTTGTATGGGCAAAAACATTATAAATATAGTAAATAAATTTAATAAAACATGGGCTTAGTATATTAGATATTAATATTTATTATAATGATATTCTATAATTGAATTTTGTAAAATATTTTCATTTTTTTTAGTTTGTGAAGGATTTTTTTGAATTTTGTCGTAAATAAGTCTTGATTTTCATACAATTATCGTGTATAATTTTGAATGTGTGATGCGCGTTGATGTGTGAGGTTGCCGATACACCAGGTTAAGTTGTTAAACAAAATCTGGCCAAACGGGTTTTTACACGGAGCATGTCTATACATGATATAGGCGAGAGGAGGAAAATTGATGGCTGCAACAAAAGTTCGTATCAAATTAAGAGGGTTTGAACATAAGAGTGTTGATCTTGCTTGTGCGAAAATTATTGAAACAGTTAAAAGAACAGGTGGAAGTGTTAGTGGACCAGTACCGCTACCTACTGAAGTAGAAAAAATCACTATTCTTAGAGCTGTTCACAAGTATAAAGATTCTCGTGAACAATTTGAAAAGAGAACACACAAAAGATTGATTGTTATCAACAATCCAAGTAAGGAAACAATAGATGCTATTACACATCTTGATATTCCAAGCGGTGTTGATGTACAAGTTAAACTATAATAGGAGGAAAGAAATATGAAAGGAATCTTAGGTCGTAAGATAGGAATGACTCAAGTGTTTACAAAATCAGGTAATTTGATTCCTGTAACTGTTATTGAAGTTGAACCAAATGTGGTAACACAAATTAAGACAAAAGAAAATGATGGTTATGAAGCAATTCAAGTTGGTTTTGACACTAAGAGAGAAAAATTAGCGACAAAAGCATCTGCTGGTATAACTACTAAAGTAGGTACTACACCTAAGCGCTTCTTTAGAGAATTTAGGGGAGTAGATATTAATAATTATTCTTTAGGTCAAGAAATCAAAGCTGATATCTTTACTGAAGGAGAAATGATTGACGTAACAGGAACAACAAAAGGAAAAGGATTCCAAGGTGTTATTAAACGTCATAATCAAAGTAGAGGACCTATGGGACATGGTTCACATTATCATAGAAAACCAGGTTCAATGGGTACAATGAGACCAATGCGTGTTTTTAAAGGAAAGGCTTTACCAGGACATATGGGTGTTGATACTGTAACAATCCAAAACTTAATGGTTGTTGCTGTAGATGTGGCAAATAATTGCATTTTAGTCAAAGGAAATGTTCCAGGACCTAAAAAGGGCTTGGTAATCATCAAAACTGCTATAAAGAATGCTGATAAAGTAAAAGATGTTGAAGAATTAGTATGTTATGATGTAACTGATGAAGTATTAGAAACTGCAGAATCTCAAGAAACTACTGAAAGCGTAGCAGAAGAAACTGCTAGTGAAAATTAGTAGGAGGTACAAAATGGGAAAGATAAACGTATTAAATACTAAAGGTGAAAAAGTAAGTGATATTAAATTAAATGAAACAGTTTGGATGATTGAACCAAATGATGCTGTTTTATATGATGCAATAACACTTGCAAGAAATGCCGAAAGACAAGGAACTGCAGATACAAAAACACGTTCAGAAGTAAGTGGTGGAGGAAGAAAACCTTGGAAACAAAAGGGTACAGGTCGTGCTCGCCAAGGTAGTACTAGAGCTCCACATTGGCCAGGTGGAGGTATTGTTTTTGGACCTCACCCAAGAAGCTATTCTAAAAAAATGAACAAAAAAGAAAGAAGATTGGCTTTAAAATCAGCTTTAGCGTACAAAGTTATTGGTAGTGAATTAATTATAATTGATAACTTTAATATAGCTGATACAAAAACTAAATCTGCTATAGAATTATTAAATAATTTAAAAGCAACAGGAAATATTTTAATTGTTGTTGACAGCTTAAATGAAAATATTATTTTAGCTACTCGTAATTTACCAAACGTAATTTTACTTGAAGCAAGTGAAATTAATACATACGATGTAATTGCATCTGATGTTATGGTTATTACTACAGAAGCTGTTAAAATGTTAGAGGAGGTGCTTGCATAATGAATAATTATAGAGATGTTATAAAGGCTCCAATTATTACAGAAAAAAGTGCTACTTTACAACAAAATGAAAACACAATTACATTAAGTGTTGATGTTAAGGCTAACAAAACTCAAATTAAACAAGCAGTAGAAAAAATATTTAATGTAAAAGTAGAAAGTGTTAATACAATAAATGTAAAACCAAAGAAAAAAAGAGTTGGTCGATATGTTGGAAAAACAAATCGTATCAAGAAAGCAATTGTTAAGTTAAAAGAAGGAAGTTCAATTGAACTTAACTAAAGGAGGATATATATGCCAGTAAGAGTTTACAAACCAATAACTAATGGTTTAAGAGGAAAATCAACTCTTATAAATGATGAAGTTACAAAAACTACACCTGAAAAATCATTAGTTGTTACACTTAAGAAAAATGGTGGTCGTAATAATCAAGGAAGAATTACTGTTAGACATCAAGGTGGTGGAGCTAAGAGAAAATACCGTATAATTGATTTCAAAAGAGACAAAGAAAATGTTATCGGTACTGTTTCTTCAATTGAATACGATCCAAATAGAACTGCTAACATTGCTTTAATTAATTATGCTGATGGAGAAAAAAGATATATAATTGCTCCAAAAGGGTTAAAAGTGGGAGATAAAATAGAAGCGGGAGAAAATGCTGATATTAAAATTGGTAACTGCTTACCACTTGAAAAAATGCCAGAAGGTACTTTAATTCATAATATTGAATTAAAAGCTGGTAAAGGCGGACAAATCGTTCGTTCAGCCGGAGCTAGTGCTCAAATATTAGGTCGTGAAGGAAAGTATGTTCTAATTCGTTTAACTAGTGGAGAAGTTCGTAAGGTTTTAGGAACTTGTCGTGCTACTGTTGGTGAAGTTGGAAATGCTGATCATGAACTTGTAAATTTAGGAAAAGCAGGACGCAAGAGACATATGGGTATTAGACCAACTGTTCGTGGATCTGTTATGAACCCTAACGATCACCCTCATGGTGGTGGTGAAGGTCGTACACCAGTTGGACGTAAAGGGCCTGTTACACCTTGGGGTAAACCTGCACTTGGTTATAAGACACGTGATAACAAGAAAGCTTCAAATAAGTTAATTGTACGTCGTCGTAAAAAATAATGAAAGGATGAATAATAAATGGCTAGAAGTTTAAAGAAAAAACCTTATGTTGGTGGTCATTTAATGGCTAAAATAGCAAAGGTTAATGAATCTGGAAAAAAAGAAGTTATTAAGACATGGTCTCGCCGTTCAACAATTTATCCTGAATTTGTTGGTCACACATTTGCTGTACATAATGGAAAAGAATTTATTCCTGTATATGTAACAGAAGATATGGTTGGTCATAAATTAGGAGAATTTGCCTTAACACGTAAGTTTGGTGGACATGGCGACGAAAAAGGAAAGAAATAGTTACCAGGAAGGAGGACTAAAATGGAAGCTAAAGCAATTGCAAAAGAAGTTAGAATTGCTCCTCGTAAGAGCCGTTTGGTTATAGATTTAATACGTGGTAAAAGCGTTATTGAAGCTGACAAAATTTTAAATAATATAAATAAAGAATCTGCAAGATTAATCCGTAAAGTATTAACATCTGCAGTAGCTAATGCTGAAAACAATTTAAGCTTAGATAAAAACAATTTATATGTTAAAGAAGCTTATATTGATGAAGGTAGAGTTTTAAAAAGAATGAAATTTGGATCTCGTGGACATGTTGATCCTATTAAGAAAAGAACTAGTCATATTACAATTATTGTAAGTGAAAAAAATTAGGCAAAGGAGGTAATCTGATGGGTCAAAAAGTTAGTCCTATAGGACTTAGATTAGGTATTAATAAGAAATGGCAATCTAATTGGTACGCTGATAAAAATTTTGCTGAATATCTTGAAAAAGACAGAAAAATTCGTAAATTTTTAGATGCTCAATTAAAGGATGCTGCAGTTTCTAGTATTGTTATTGAAAGAAATAGTTCTAAAACTAATATCATCATTAACACTGCTAAACCTGGTGTTGTAATTGGACACAGTGGTGAAGAAATTGACAAAGTTAAAGAAAAATTATCAAAATTAGTAAAAGAAGATGTTCAAATATCTATTATGGAAATTAAAAATCCTGATTTAGATGCATCTTTAGTTGCTGAAAACATAGCACATCAAATTGAAAATCGTGTTTCATTTAGAATTGCTCAAAAGAGAGCAATTAGAAATACATTGAAAGCAGGAGCAAAGGGAATTAAAACTTCTGTATCTGGAAGACTTGGCGGTGCTGATATGGCTAGAACTGAAGGTTATACAGAAGGAAATATTCCACTTCATACTTTAAGGGCTGATGTTGATTATGCTCATAAAGAAGCTAATACTACTTATGGTAAGATTGGTGTTAAAGTATGGATTTATAAAGGAGAAATCCTTCCTGGAAAATCAAATAAGGGAGGTAATGTAGATGGCAGTCATTCCAAAAAACACTAAATATCGTAGACCACATCGTCTTCGTTATGATGGAGTTTCTAAAGGAAATACAGAACTTCATTTTGGACAATATGGTTTAATGGCTATGGAAGGTGCATGGATTACTCAACAACAAATCGAGGCTGCTCGTGTTGCTATGACTCGTTATATGAAACGTGGCGGAAAAGTATGGATTAATATTTTCCCTCACCTATCATTAACTAAAATACCTCTTGAAACTCGTATGGGTAAAGGTAAAGGTCAACCAGAAGCATGGGTTGCAGTAGTAAAAAAAGGAAAAATTATGTTTGAAATCGGTGATGTTGATGAAGCAACAGCTCGTGAAGCATTAAGACTTGCTATGCATAAACTTCCAATCAAATGTAAATTTGTTTCTAAAGAAAGTGGTGAAGCTAATGAAAAATAGTGAAATTAGAGAACTAACTAATGAACAAATTAATAAAAAAATTGAAGAGTATAAAGAAGAACTATTTAATTTACGTTTTAGTCAAGCTACTGGTAATCTAGAAAAACCTTCAAGAATTAAAGAATTAAGAAAATTAGTTGCACGTATGAAAACAATTTTACGTGAACGTGAACTTAAAGAAAACTAGGAGGTTAACATGGAAGAAAGAAGAAAAAACGAATTAGTTGGAAAAGTTGTAAGTGATGGAACAAAGGCTGATAAAACTATTAAAGTTTTAGTTGAAACATATAAGATGGATTCATTATATCGTAAGCGTGTTAAATACTCTAAAAAGTATACAGCACATGATGAAAAGAATGAAGCAAAAATTGGTGACATTGTTCGTATCGTTGAAACTAGACCATTATCAAAAACAAAACGTTATCGTTTAGTTGAAATAGTAGAAAAAGCAATTATTCTATAGTTGCATTGTAAAGGAGGATTATTATGCTTCAACAAGAAAGTCGCTTGAAAGTTGCTGATAACTCTGGTGCACGTGAAATAAGTGTTATTAGAGTTCTTGGCGGAAGCAAAGTTAAGACTGGTAATATTGGTGATATAGTTGTTGGAACTGTAAAAAAAGCCACTCCTACAGGAACAGTAAAAAAAGGTAAAGTTGTAAAAGCTGTAATTGTAAGGAGCAAATTTGGTCAAAGAAGAGAAGATGGATCATATATCAAATTTGATGATAACGCTTGTGTTATTATAAAAGATGATAAGAGTCCAGTTGGAACTCGTGTATTTGGACCAGTAGCACGTGAATTGCGTGATAATTTTATGAAAATCGTATCACTTGCTAAAGAAGTGTTATAGATCTAGGAGGGAAAACTCATGAACTTTAAAACAGGAGATAAAGTTGTTGTCATAGCTGGTAAAGATCGCAAAAAGGAAGGCAAAATTATCAAAACTTTAAAAGCTGAGAATAAAGTTATCGTTGAAGGTGTCAATGTTGTTAAAAAACACATAAAACCAAATGGTAATTCAGCTGGTAGTATTGCTGAAATGGAGGCTCCAATCCATGCTTCAAATGTTATGATTCTTGATCCAAAAACAAATAAAAGAACAAGAATTGGACATACAACAAATAAAAAAGGCAAAAAAGTTAGATGTACAAAAAAATCTAATGAAAGTATTGATTAATTGGAAGGAGGGTATATATGAACCGCCTAAAAGAAAAATATAATAACGAAATTATATCAAGTTTAAAAGAAAAATATAATTATTCAAGTACTATGGCTGTTCCAAAGTTAGAAAAAATTATAGTTAATATAGGAGTTGGTGATGCATCACAAAATAGTAAACTATTAGATGCTGCAATGAATGACCTTGAGTTAATTACTGGACAAAAACCTGTAGCTACTAAAGCTAAAAAAGCTATTGCCGGATTTAAAATTCGTGCAGGACAACCAATTGGTTGTAAGGTAACTCTACGTGGAGAAAAAATGTATAATTTTATGGATAAATTATTTAGTATTGCACTTCCTCGTGTAAGAGACTTTAGAGGTGTTTCACCTAAGGCTTTTGATGGTCGTGGAAATTATACTTTAGGATTAACTGAACAATTAATTTTTTCAGAAATAGTATATGATAATGTTGTTAAGGTACGTGGTATGGATATAGTTTTTGTTACTACAGCAAAGACTAATGAAGAAGCGTACGATCTCTTAAAGGGCCTTGGTATGCCATTTAAGAAGTAACTATAAATTAGGAGGATATTATGGCTAAGAAAAGCATGATAATAAAAGCTAGTCGTAAACCTAAATTTGAGGTACGTAAGTATACTCGTTGCAACCGTTGTGGAAGACCACATGCAGTGCTTAAAAAATATGGGATTTGCCGTATTTGTTTTAGGGAATTAGCTTATAAAGGACAAATACCAGGGGTTAAAAAATCAAGCTGGTAGGATAGAAGGAGGGATTTTATGGTAACAGATCCAATTGCGGATATGCTTACTCGTATTCGTAATGCAAATCAAATGCGATATAAACAAGTTGAAGTACCCGCTTCAAAAATTAAAGTTGAAATAGCACGTATTTTAAAAGAAGAAGGATTTATTGCTGATTATAAGGTTGATAAAAAAGATGTTCAAAGTGTTATTACACTTGATTTAAAATATGTACAAAAAGAACGTGTAATTACTGGGCTTAAAAGAATTTCTAAACCAGGATTACGAGTTTATGCAAACGCTTTAGAAATACCTAGAGTTTTAAACGGATTAGGAATTGCAATTATTTCTACTTCTAAAGGTCTTATGACTGATAAGGAAGCTCGTCGTCAAAACATTGGTGGAGAAGTGCTTGCTTATATTTGGTAGAAAGTAAGGAGGATTTTATATGAGTCGTATTGGTAATAGAGAATTAACAATACCTGCAAATGTTACAGTTAGTGTTGATGGTAACGTTGTTAGTGTTAAAGGTCCTAAGGGTGAACTTTCTACTACTGTTAATGAAAATATAACTGTAAAAGTAGAAGATAATAAAGTTATTTGTACTAGAAAAAATGATAACTTTAAGAACTTTCATGGAACTGCAAATGCTAACATCAAGAATATGATTATTGGTGTAACAGAAGGTTTTGAAAAAAAATTAGAAGCAGTTGGTGTTGGATATCGTTTCCAACTTAAAGGAAATACTTTAGTTATTACAGCTGGTTATTCTCATCCAGTTGAAATGGAAATTCCTGCTGGAATTAAATTAGAAAGCCCAAGTAATACTGAGTTATTTGTTAGAGGTGTTGATAAACATTTAGTTGGTGAATTTGCAGCTAATGTTCGTAAAATAAGAGAACCAGAACCTTATAAAGGTAAGGGAATTCGTTATTCTGATGAACATATTATTCGTAAAGTTGGAAAGAAAGCTTCTAAATAGTCTAAAGTAAAGGAGAAGAATTACTATGATAAATAAAGTTTCGCGCAATGATATGCGTATTGCTAGACATAGAAGAGTTAGAGAAAAAGTTAGTGGAACTAGTGATTGTCCAAGACTTAATGTGTTTAGATCAAATAAAAATATTTTTGCTCAAATCATAGATGATGAAGCTGGTGTTACTTTAGTTAGTGCTTCTTCCATTGATAAAGAATTAAAATTAGAAAATGGTAGCAATATAGAAGCTGCAACTAAAGTAGGAGAATTGCTTGCAAAAAGAGCAAAAGAACATAAAATTACAAAGGTAACCTTTGATAGAGGTGGTTACCAATATCATGGTCGTGTAGAAGCACTTGCTAATGCAGCCCGTGAAAATGGATTAGAGTTCTAAAAGGAGGGTAATTAATGGAAAATAAAAGAAGAGAAACACGCCCTAAGCAATTTAATGAAGAAATGATTTCTATAACAAGAGTTACAAAAGTAACTAAGGGTGGTAGACATTTCCGTTTTGCTGCAACAATGGCAGTTGGTGATGGAAAAGGCATGATCGGTTTAGGTACTGGTAAGGCTAATGAAGTTCCAGATGCTATTAAAAAAGCTGTTCAAGCTGCAACAAAGAATGTTGTTAAGGTTTCATTAGTTGATAATAGAACTATTCCACATGAAGCTATTGGTGTTCAAGGTGCTAGTAGAGTACTTTTAAAACCAGCACAAAAAGGTACAGGAGTAAAAGCTGGAGGTCCAGTTCGTGCTGTATTGGAACTTGCTGGAGTTAAAGATATTCTATCTAAATCACTTGGATCAAATACAAAAATTAATATGGCTTATGCCACTTTAAATGCATTGAAATCACAAAGAACTGTAGAAGAAGTTGCAAGACTTCGTGGTAAAAAAGTAGAGGAGATTTTATAATATGAAGTTAAATACAATTCATCCAAATGAGGGTGCTACTCATAGTAAAAAAATCGTAGGTCGTGGACCAGGTAGTGGACTTGGTAAGACTAGTGGTAGAGGAGAAAAGGGACAAAAGGCCAGAAGTGGTTATAGTCACAAACCAGGATTTGAAGGTGGACAATTACCTTTATATCGTCGTTTACCAAAAAGAGGATTTTCAAATGCATTATTTAAAGTTAAATACGCTGTTATTAATTTAGATGATTTAAATAGATTTGAAGATAACGCAGTTGTATCTCCAGAGATATTAAAAGAAATGGGATTAGTTAAAAAAGGGTTAGATGGAATTAAAGTTTTAGGTAGAGGAAAATTAGAGAAAAAACTTACTGTTAAAGCTCATAAATTTTCAGAAGTAGCTAAAGAGCAAATAGAAAAATTAGGTGGAAAAGTAGAGGTGATCTAATTGTTTACGAAAGTAAAACAAATTTTTAGTCCTCAAAACAAAGATTTGCGTAAAAGAATAATTTTCACCTTAGTTGCATTATTTATATTTAAACTAGGAACTACGATTATTGTGCCTGGGTTAGATAAGTCCAAACTTAATACTTCTAGTTTAGGATTTTTAGGGCTTATAAATGCAATGGGTGGTGGAGCCCTTGAAAAGTTTTCAATCTTTTCATTAGGGGTTATGCCATATATTACGGCATCAATTATTATCCAACTATTACAGATGGATATAATACCTTATTTATCTGAGTTATCAAAACAAGGACAAGTAGGTCGTGATAAATTAAATACAATTACAAGAGTGTTAGGAATTATACTTGCCTTTTTTCAAGGCTACATGATTTCCTTTGCTTATATTGAAAATGGTTCTGTTATTGACTATTTACAATTCTCAGTTATATTAACTGCAGGAACAGCTTTCCTATTATGGCTTGGTGATCAAATCACGTCTAAGGGAGTTGGAAATGGAATTTCACTTATAATTATGGCTGGAATAATTGCTACTTTACCATCAATGTTTATGACAGCCTATGATAGTTTTATTGTAACTGATACAGTTCAATTACTACTATTAGGTATTGGTAAATTCTTGCTATTTGTAGCACTATATGTAGCTATTGTTATAGGTGTAGTATTTGTTGAATCTGCTGAAAGGCGTATACCAATTCAGTATGCTAATAGTTCAACTAGTAATTTAGGGAAACAAAATTATATTCCTTTTAAACTAAATTCGGCTGGGGTAATACCTGTAATATTTGCATCAGCACTTATTTCAATCCCATCTTTGATAGCTAGTTTTATAAAAAATGAAGGATTTCAATTGTTTGTTTCTAAATGGTTAAATTTAAATAGTTTAACAGGTATAATATTATATATTGTATTTATATTTATATTTGGATATTTTTACACTTTCTTCCAATTGAAGCCAAAAGAACTTGCAGAAAATTTACAAAAAAATGGTGGATACATTCCTGGTGTTAGACCTGGTGAAGAAACTGTAAAATATATTACAAAAGTGCTAAAAAAGATAACAGTTGTGGGAACAACATTTCTAGTTATAATTGCTGCTTTACCAATTGCTTGTGCAAGTATTTCAAGTTTGCCTTCAAGTGTATCTATTGGTGGAACAGGATTGCTTATTGTTGTTGGTGTTGCACTTGAAACATTTAAACAACTTGAAAGTAGTTTAGTAACTAGAAAATATACCAGAGGTCGTAGATAAGGTGCAAGGATTAATATTTATAGCACCTCCTGCTGCTGGTAAAGGTACACAATCAGAATTGATTTGTAAGAAATATGGTTACAAACATATATCTACAGGGAAATTATTAAGAGAGTATTCTAAAAAAGATAGTTTAGAGGCAATGTATGTCAAAGAAAAGATTGATAGTGGAGAACTAGTCGATGATGATTTAGTTGCATCAATTTTAAAAGAAAAACTTGATAGTTTGAATTGTGATTTTATTCTTGATGGATTTCCTAGAGATATAAATCAGGCTGAAATACTTGATAAAAATTTAATTAATAGTAATTATAGAATGTTTGTATTTCATATTGATACTCCATTTAATGTTGTAATGAAAAGATTTACAGGTAGATTAACTTGTCCAAATTGTGGGATGGTTTATAACAAATTTGTTCAAGAATTAAAACCAATTAATGAGGGATATTGTAATGTTTGTAAAGGCAAATTAGTTGTTAGAAATGATGATAATGAAGAAACTTTTACAAAAAGATTTGAAACTTATGCTAATGAAACAGAGCCTTTAATCGATTTTTATAAACGTAAAGGTTGTTTGTTTCATATTGATGGTATTGGTAATAAAGATCAAATATTTAAGCAGATATCAAGAGTGTTAGAAGGTGATTGTCGTGATTAGTATTAAAAGTGAAAGAGAAATTGAACTTTTAAAGATTGCTGGTGAAATAGTTGGCAAAACACATGATTACTTAAAAGGGTTTATTAAACCGGGAATTACAACAAAGGAATTAGATGAATTAGCATACAATTTCATTTTAGAAAATGGCGCTACTCCATCATTTAAGAATTATGAAGGGTTTCCAGCATCTATATGTGCATCTGTTAATGATGAGGTGGTGCATGGAATACCAAATAATTATAAATTGAAAGAAGGAGACATTATATCAATTGATATAGGTGCTTGTTATAAGGGTTATCATGGAGACTCTGCATGGACTTATCCTGTTGGTAGAATCAGTAAAAACAAAGAAAATTTACTTGCATGGACAGAGGAATCATTATTTGAGGGATTAAAAGCAGTAAGAAATGGTGCTCGTATAGGAGACATTGGATATAATGTTGAAACATTTGCTAAAAAACATAAATTAGGAGTTGTCAAGGAGCTTGTTGGACATGGCGTTGGTAGTCATTTACATGAAGAGCCTGATGTACCTAATTATGGAAAGAAAAATACAGGAATAGTACTTAAATCAGGAATGGTTATTGCTGTTGAACCAATGCTTAATTGGGGAACTGCAGATATATGTATGCTTGATGATGAGTGGACAATTGTTACTATGGATGGGAAACCATCTGCTCACTTTGAACATACAGTATTAGTTACTGATGATGGTTATACAATCTTGACGAAGAGGTGATTATATGCCAAAGAAACAATTTAACAACAAAAAAAATGTAGTAGAAACTACAAAGGTTAATAAAAAGAATGCAATTGAAGTAAATGGTAAGGTACTAGATGTTTTACCAGGTGGTAAATATCGAGTTGAACTTGAAAATAAACATACTGTAATAGCCCATGTTTCTGGTAAAATCCGAATGAATATTATTCGCATTTTACCAGGTGATACAGTAACAATAGAATTATCAGAATATGATTTAACACAGGGGCGAATAACCTATAGAAAATAGTAGGAGGGATTTTATGAAAATTAGACCATCAGTTAAAAAAATGTGTGATAAATGTAAAATCATTAGACGTAAGGGTAAAGTATGGGTAATTTGTACTAACCCTAAACATAAACAAAGACAAGGTTAATAAAGGAGGTGCTTTATGGTACGTGTAAAAGGTGTTGACATACCAGATAATAAAAGAGTTGAAATTGCTTTAACTTATATATATGGTATTGGAAGAAATTTATCAAACAAAATCTTAAAAGATGCTAATGTTGATGTTAATAAACGTGCTAATAGTTTAACTAACGATGAATTAGGGCGTATTCGTGATGAAATAAATAAATATACAACTGAAGGTGATTTAAGAAGAGAAGTTAATATGAATATAAAAACTCAAATGGAGATTAATTCATATAGAGGAACTCGTCATAAAAAAGGATTACCTGTTAGAGGTCAAAGAACAAACCGCAATGCTAGAACTCGTAAGGGTAAAGGTAAAGTAGTTGCTAATAAGAAAAAATAGTCTTTAAATAAAAAAGGAGGTTATAAATATGGCTTATAAACCAAGAAAACGTAAAGTTAAAAAGAATGTTCCAGAAGGTAGAGCATACATTAATTCAACTTTTAATAATACTATTGTTACAATAAGTGATTTAGAAGGAAATGCAATTAGTTGGGCTTCTGCTGGAACTCTAGGTTTCAAAGGTAGTAAAAAATCTACTCCATTTGCTGCTGGTATGTCTGCAGAAGCTGCTGGTAAAGCTGCAGTAGATATGGGTATGAAGAAAGTAGCAGTTTTTGTTAAAGGATTAGGTTCTGGTAGAGAAACAGCTATTCGTTCATTACAAACAGCTGGATTAGAAATTACTGCTATAACAGATGTTACACCAATCCCACATAATGGATGTCGTCCACCAAAACGTCCACGTGGTTAATGAAAAGGAGTGTGGAATAATGTTAAACTTTGAAAAACCGATATATAAAATAACTGAATATGTTGAAAATAATAATTATGGAAAATTTGAATTAGAACCTTTAGAAAGAGGATTTGGAACTACTATTGGGAATGCACTTAGAAGAATAATGCTTTCAAGTATGCCAGGGTCAGCAATTGTTGCAGTTAAAATAGATGGAGTTATGCATGAATTCCAAACTATTGATGGTATAGTTGAAGATGTAACATCAATTGTTCTAAACTTAAAGAATGTCGTTGTTAAAAACCATACAGAAGAAGAACAAATTTTAAAATTGTATGCTGATACTGAAGGTGTTGTTACAGCAGGTCAAATTGTTGGAAACGAAAATGTAGAAATAGTTAATCCTAATCAAGTTATTGCTACAATATCTAAGGGTGGAAAATTAGACATGGAATTAGTAATTTCTAATGGAAGAGGATATGTTCCCTCAAATGAGAATAAGAAATATACTGAAAATAAAAAATTAGGATTTATTCCTATTGATGCATTATATTCACCAATTGAAAGAATTAGTTATGATATAGAGAGTGCTCGTGTTGGTCAAGACTCAACATATGATAAACTTATAATGAATGTTTATACAAATGGATCTATTAGACCAGAAGAAGCAATGGCACTTGCTGCTAAAATCTTGATAGAGCATTTAAATATTATTACTAATTTAAGTGAAATTGCTGATACAACAGGTATTATGAATGCAAAACAAGAAGATACTAAGCAAAAGAAATTAGAAACACCAATTGATGATTTAGATTTCTCTGTCAGAGCATATAATTGTTTAAAGAGAGCAGGAGTTAATACTTTAGGTGATTTAACTGAAAAAACTGAATTGGAAATGATGAAGATTCGTAATCTTGGAAAGAAATCTTTAAAAGAGGTTATAGATAAAATCAAAGATATGGGTCTAAAATTCCGTGATGAAGATTAATAGTTAGGAGGAATACTATGTACAGAAAATTAGGTCGTACAAATAAACATAGAAGAAGTATGCTAGCTAACTTAACTAAAGATTTAATCATGAATGAAAGAATTGAAACAACTGAAACAAGGGCAAAAGAAGTTCGTAAGTTTGTTGATAAGATGATTTCTTATGGTAAAGATGGGTCATTAGTTGCTAGAAGAAAAGCTTTAGCATTTTTACATAACGATGCTGATGTTGTTAAAAAAGTTTTTGATGATTTAGCAAAGCGTTATGCAACTAGAAATGGTGGTTATACAAGAATTCTAAAATTAAACGAACGTAGAGGAGACGATGCGTTAATGGTTATTTTAGAATTAGTTGAAGGAGAATAATTTCTTCGGCACATGCATTGCATGTGCTTTTTATTTGACATATTTGATTTTGATATGATAGAATAATTATGTAAAATACGGTAGGAGGTGAATATAAAGTGAAAAAGTCATTATTTGCTATAGCCTTTGCTTTTTGTATCTTAGTATCAACTGGTTGCAATAATAAAACACAAGAACAAGCTGATACAAAGAAGGATGATTATAATACAAGTGTAACTTTAGGTGGGACAACTATTTCAACAATATCAAAAGTTGTAAATTCAAACAAAAAAATTAATACCGATTTTAATAATAGTAATGTCGTAAAATTAGTATACGAAAAAAATAGTATAAGTGATGAAGATTTCCAAAAATATGTAGAATATTTTTACGATGAATGCTACGCTTTTACTAATTATATGGGTATAGCTATCACTTTTGATGATTCTAATGATATTGAATTTGCAAAGAAAATTAGTGATGATAAAGTAATTGTTGTAGTGATAAAAGAAAATATTACTGGTGAAGATTCACAATATACAATTACATATAGTTTAGAAGATTATAATGAAGATTTACATCAATTATTTTATAATAAGATAATTATTGATGATGAAACTGGTGATATGGAAATTGTAGAAAATGATAAATGTATATAAAGAGGAGAAATGTTATGAAAAAAGTATTATTAGTATTACCTGTTGCTCTTTTAGCTTTAGCAACTGGTTGTGATTCAAATAAAAAAGCAGCTGATAAAAAATTAAGCTGTTCAGTAGATATGGGAAGTGCTTCTATATCTGCAACTGTAGATGTAGAATTTGAAAATGGTAAAACAAAAGGTATTGAAACAACAACTGTTTTAGTTTTTGATAGTGAAGATGAAGCAAACGAATTTAATAATGAAGATCCTGTTAGTTTTGGGGGAGAAATTGTAAAAAGAGAAGGTGCTAAAGTTACTATTAAATCAACAGATGAAGAAAATGCTGAAACTTTAGAAATGTTTAAAGATTTAAATTATGAAGAAGTAAAAAGCAAAATAGAAGAAATGGGAGCAACTTGTAAATAATTTTAAGGATTCTATTACAAATCATGTAATAGAATTTTTAACATGTATTGTAATAAATGTCAATTTATGATATATTAAATGTGTACAAAAATATTTTGAGTATTATGGTACTAGAGGAGGTGTATTATGAAAAAAATTCTTAGTGGATTTGTAGCAACTGCATTTATGTTAGTATGCCTAACAGGATGTGGAAAAGGTGCAGATTTAAAATGTACTGGTAAAATGGATGGAGCAGATGCAACTATTACTGCAACACTTGATTCAGATAAAATAACTAAAGTTGTTATGGTAAATAAAACAGAAGCTGAATCTGAGGAAGAAGCTAAACAAGGAGTTGCCTATATTAATGCTATGAGTGTAGGAAGCAGTGAAAATGGAATTACAATGAGTGCTAAGGCATCTGGTAAGAAAGTAACTCTTACAGTAACTATAGATGTTACTAAAATGTCAGCTGACGATATTGAAAACCAATTTGATGTAACTGAATTAACAAAAGAAAATTTTGTTAAATCAATGGAAGAACAAGGATTAACTTGTAAATAAAAGAT
>CAKOTD010000021.1 GCA_934120015.1 uncultured Bacilli bacterium | reverse complement strand
TCAGTGGAATATTATATAACGTTGAGACATTTTCGCAAGTTAACACTTAAGACATTATCACAAATTAATCATATAATAATATAACATAATAAAAAGTATTTGACAAATATCAAAAAAAAAGATACACTATTTATAGAAATGGTAATTGGAGGTTGTTACATATGAAAAAACTTAATAATAGAGGACAAGCTCTTGTTGAATACTTATTAATTATTGCAGTAATAAGCGTTATTGTTGTTAGCATTGTTAAATTATTGGGGGGATATTTACAAGATTCTATGACAAAGTCTTCATGTTCACTTATTGGAAAAGTGTATGTGGAAGGTGCTAAACCCGGAGATGGTAAGTGTGTAGATGAATAAGGTTTATCCTTATTTTTTTTTGAAAAAGAATAAATAATTTTCAAAATCTAATTATGTAATTTTTATAAAATTTATTGTTTTAAATGTTAAAATTTGTTATAATTAAGTAGAGCATAGGATTGTGATATGATGAATAATAGTAGGGGACAGGCATTGGTTGAATTTGTACTTATAATTCCAGTATTAATCTTTGTTTTACTTGCAATTTTTGATGTTGGAAATATTGTTGTTAGTAAATATAAACTTGAAGACAAGTTAGGTACAATTGTTGAAATGTATGAAAATGGAGAAATTTCAAAAATAGATAGTTTTGCAACTATTGAAAAAGTAAAAGTTGAATATGAAAAAAATGATGTATATATTACTATAAAGGTTAGTGATAGTGTTACTATTAATACTCCTGGACTTAATAATATTTTAGGCAAAAATATGAACATTGACGCAAAGAGGACTATATATGCTAAATAATAAAGGTCAAACCTTAGTTTTATTTGTTATGATGCTTCCACTATTTTTTATTTTATTTGCTCTAGTAGTTGACATTGGTTTTGTTATGAACGAAAAGAATAAAATAGAAACTATTGTAAGAAATAGTATTAGTAATTCTATGAAATGTAGTGAATGTACAAATGAAGAAATTAGAACAAGAATTATCGATGTTATTAATAAAAACGTTAATGATATTGAAATAGAAAAAATAAATGTAACCAAAGATAACCAAATTATAGTTAGTGTTAATAAGAAAGTAAAAGGATTATTTTCAAATATAATAAATACTAAATATCATAATGTGACAATTTCATATATTGCTGAAACTAAAAATAATAAAGTAATATTTAAAAAGGAGTGATAATTGTGGGGATGAAGAAGGCTTGTGTATTTACTGTGGCATCTGTAAAAGGTGGTACTGGTAAAACTTCTTTTGCACTTAATTTAGCTGGTACTTTTGCCAAATTTAATTATAAAACATTGATTATAGATTTAGATTTATATGCTAGTGCTGTTGCTTTATCTTTAAATGTCGATAATTCGAAAAATTTATTTACCGCAATTGATGACATGAATAATAATAGGTTTAGTTTTATTGATAATTATATAACCACATATAGCCATAATATTGATGTTTTATCTGCTCCAAGTGATCCTAGACTGGCTTCTAAGATTGCAATTAATTATCTAGGCGTTATACTTAGAAAGGCAAAATTAAAGTATCAAGTTATTATCATTGATACAAATCATATATTAAATGAAATTAATTTGTTAGCTTATGATTATAGTGATAAAATTATTTATTTGATTAATAATAGTCCAATTGATTTAAAGAATATTAAAACAATGATATCAATACATAAGGATATGGAACAAGATAATTATAAAATAGTTTTAAATGAAGCAACTAGTAGAAAGAAGAGTTATTTTAGTAATTATGATATTAAGAGTATTATAAAAAATAATATTGATTATATAATACCAGATGGCTTTTTTATAAAAAATATAGATAAGTATATTCTGGAGGGGAAAATACCTACACTTGATAAAAAAATTATAAAACAACATCGTAAATCAATAAAAATATTTAATGAAATAGCAACTGATTTAATAGATGAAATAAAAGGTGAGGATTAGTATGGCAAAAAAAAAGTTTGTTGAAGAATTTGATGTTGAAATATCTTCAAATATAAATGAAGTTGAAGATGACTATAATGCATTTGAAAATAAAGAATTGCTTGATGATTTAAGAAATAAAATTATTCAAAATTTAATTGATAATAATATCAGTCATACTGGTACAATGAATGAGTTTGTTAAAAATGAAATTAATAGTACACTTAGTGGGTATGATTTATCTAATTTGGAGAGAAGTTATATATATAATTTAATTGATAATGAAATTAATGGTTATGGCCCTATTAGTGAGCTTTTAGATGATAAGAATATTACAGAAATAATGGTTAATGGTCCCAGTGAAATATATGTTGAAATTGATGGAAATGTTGTTAAGGATAATAGTATTTCCTTCATCAATAAGGATCATATTATAAGGACTATTCAAAGATTAATTCAACCACTGGGTAGAACTATAGATGCATCTAATCCCATGGTGGATGCTAGACTTGAGGATGGGTCAAGATTAAATGCTGTTATTCCGCCATTGTCACTTAATGGACCTGTTTTAACAATAAGAAAATTTAAAAAAGAACTGGCAAATATTGATGATTTTTTAAGAAGTGGGGCACTTACACCATATATGGCAAGATTTTTAGAAGCTTGCGTTAAAGCTAAACTAAACATGATTATTTGTGGTGGAACAGGAAGTGGAAAAACAACTTTGTTGAATGTTTTATCATCTTTTATTGATAAAGATGAAAGAATTATAACGATAGAAGATGCTGCTGAATTAAAATTAAAACAGAATCATGTTATTTCTCTTGAAACTAGACTTACAAATTATGAAGGTCAGGGTGAAGTAACAATAAGAGATTTAGTTATCAATTCTCTTCGTATGAGGCCTGATAGGATTATAGTAGGTGAAGTTCGTGGAAAAGAAGCCTTTGATATGCTTCAAGCAATGAATACGGGGCATAATGGAAGCTTAACAACATTACATGCTAATGGCCCTGCTGATTCTTTAAATAGGCTTGAAACTATGATATTGATGGCTGGAATGGAAATACCTATTATGGCAATTCGTGAATATATTGAAAAAGCAATTGATATAGTAATTCACATTGAAAGATTAAGTGATGGTAGAAGAAAGATAACTGGTATTTCAGAAATTGTAGGATTCGAAAAAGATATGATTAAATTAAATGAAATATTTGCATATAAACAAAAAGGTTTAACAGAAAATTCAGATGTAGATGGTGAATTTGTAATGTATCCAAAACGTCCTAAAGTTTATGATAAAATTAAGTCAAGAGGAATTAATGGTTTAGAAGGTATGTTTGATTAAGGAGGTTTTTATGATTGGCAATTATGAAAATATATTTAGTGTATTTGAAACAGATGGTTCAGTTAATAGTGATATAATTGTCAATTTAACTCCTCCACCAAATATACTAAAATACGAATATACACTTATAAAAGATGGTGTGAAGTCTGATTATCATGTGGTGCAGTTTAATAATCCTTCTGTAGTTAATATAAATGAATCTGGTTTATATGTAATTGAAGTTAATTTGTATGATAATTATCTTAATAAATTAGTTATATATTCTGGTAATTATATAGTTGATAAGGAAAAACCGATTATCAATGTGAATGAAAAGAGTATAGAAATAAAAGCCGGAGATAAGTTTGATGCACTATCTTATGTAAATGCCTATGACGAGTTAGATGGTGATTTAACAAAAGAGATTATATCTAATTATGATCAATTAAACTTAAGTACAAAAGGTGTAAAAGAACTTATATACTCTGTTTCAGATAAAGCTGGAAATACTGCTACTAATAGTATTTATGTAAATGTTATTCCTAAAGTGAGTTATCAGTTAATATTTTTTGATATTACAATATTGTTAAGTCTGTTTATATTTTTTATATTATTATTTAGATATGTTAAAAGTGTGAAATTAGAAAAAAGAATAGCTAAATATTCTATTGAGCCAATACATGATAATTCTCTATCGGTATTTGATAAATTATTTAAAAAATATTCAAGAATAGTTGATAAATTAGGTGAAAGTTTTGAAAAGTCAGTATTTTTAACTAAATATAGTAAAAAGTATGAAAAATATATAGGTACTGTAGATGGAAATCACAAAAAGGCAATTGATTTTGTTGTTACTAAAACATTTATAGGTTTTTTATTTTTAGTTATTGCAATTGTTTCAAAGACAGTACAATCAGAGGTTTTATCACTTCATGAAATAGTTATTCCTATCATAGTGGGTTTTTTCATTCCTGATATTATATACTTTTCAAAGTATAAAGTTTATAGAGCAAAGGTTGAAAATGATCTGTTACAAGCCATAATAATTATGAATAATGCTTTTAAATCAGGAAGAAGTATAACACAGGCCATAGATTTAGTTGCAAATGAATTAGAGGGACCAATTGCTGAGGAATTTAAAAAAATGTCACTCGAAATTTCTTTTGGTCTTGCTATAGAAGATGTATTTAGAAGATTTTCTCAAAGAATACAATTAAAAGAGGTTACATATTTGACTGCTTCTCTTTCAATATTAAATAAAACTGGTGGAAATATTATAAAAGTATTTTCTTCAATCGAAAAAACTTTATTTAGTCAGAAAAAATTAAAATTGGAGTTAATTTCATTAACAGGTAGTTCAAAAATTATAGTATATATATTATTTATTGTTCCAATTTTATTTGTTGCATTTATAAGTATAATTGATCCTACTTATTTTTTACCACTTATAACAACACCACTTGGATTTATTATTAGTTTAATTGTGATTATTGCTTATATATTTTATATATTTATTGTAAAGAAAATTATGAAAGTTAGGATGTGATTATGTGAAAAAGATGCCCAACATTAAATTTATAAGAAAAGTATTTAGAACTTATGATATAATAACTATTGATGAAAAAATTAGAATGCTAGGTTCCTGGTCTAAATGTGATACTACAACTTTTATTACTTTAAGACTTATAACTACTTTTATAGTATTTTTCATATCAATTTATATTTTAAAAATTGGGTATATTTTTTCACCATTTATAGCTATAATATATTATTATTTATTTTATTATCTGATGATTGCTTCACCATTAAAAAAACGTATAAAGAAGCTGGATGAGGAAGCATTACATTTTTTTGAGATCTTGACTCTTACACTAGAATCAGGAAGAAACCTTGAAAATTCACTTGAGGTAACCTGCTTTAATGTTAGTTCAGAGCTTTCTAAAGAGTTTGAAAAAACTTTGTTTGAAATGAAGTTTGGTAAGTCTCTTGTGGAGGCACTTTCAGATATGAAGAAAAGAATTCCGTCTGAGAGTATAAATAATATCATATTAAATATTACACAGACAAATTTATTTGGAAATAGCATACTTGAAACAATGTATAACCAAATAGAATTTTTAAGAGATAAACAAATTCTTGAGATAAAAGGGCAAATTAATAAAATTCCTAATAAAATTAGTATAATTTCTGTAGTATTTATGTTGCCAATAATATTACTTTTAATTTTAGGACCAATAGTTATCAATTTTTTAGGATAAACATTTATAATATAGTAGGGGATGATTTTATGATTTATCATTTTATAGGAATTAAGGGAACTGGCATGGGTGCTCTTGCACAATTTATGTTTGATTTGGGTTATGATGTTCAAGGAAGTGATAAAACTGAACATTTTTTTACAGAAATACCTTTGATAGAAAAAGGAATTAAAATTCTACCTTTTGATGAAAGTAATATAAAAGAAAATATGATTATTGTTCAAGGTAATGCATTTACTGATGAAAATATAGAAGTTGCTACTGCCAAAAAAATGGGGCTAAAAATATATAGTTATCAGGAAATGCTTGGACATTTTACGGAAATATTTACAACTATTACTGTAGCGGGTTGTCACGGTAAAACTACAACATCAGCTATGCTTTCACATGTACTTGATAGTACAATTGGGACAAATTATTTAATAGGTGATGGAACTGGTCATAGTGATAAAAAGAATGATCATTTTGTAATAGAAGCATGTGAGTGGAAAAGACATTTCCTAGCATATACACCAACATATGCAATTATTACTAATATTGAACTTGATCATATTGATTATTATAAGAATATAGATGATATGGTCCTTGCTTATGAACAATATGCAAATAAAGCTAAAAAAATGGTTATTGCCTGTGGTGATGACCCATATACTAAGAGTATAAAGTGTTCAAAACCTATAATTTATTATGGTTTAGATGAATCAAATGATGTAGTTGCTAAAAATGTCGTATATCATAATGATGGTACAGATTTTGATGTTTATATTAATAATGAATTGTTTGGACATTTTAATCTGCCTTTGTTTGGTAAACATATGTTATTAAATTCACTTGCGGTTATTAGTGTTTGTTTTTATGAAAAAATTAGCCCAGAGGATATATCTAAATATATTCATACATTTAAAGGTGCAAAAAGAAGATTTAAAGAAAAAACGATTGGAAATATAGTTACAATTGATGATTATGCTCACCATCCAACAGAGGTAGCTGTGACAATAAAGGGTGCAAGACAAAAATATCCTGACAAAGAAATAGTAGCAGTTTTAATGATTCATACTTATTCAAGAGCCCATGAATTTGAAAGACAATTTGCAGATGCCCTTAATTTAGCCGATAAAGCATATGTAACTGATGTATATATGGATAGAAAAGAAGATTGTGAACCATATAATGTTAATAATTTAATAAAACTATTAAATAATGGTGAACATATCTCTCTTGATGAAATTGATAAATTATTAAAACACAAGAATGCCGTAATACTATTTATGAGTAGTAAAGAAATATATGTTCTTCAAAATGCTTATGAAAAATTAATAGAAAAGTAAATTTTCTATTTTTTTATATTATTTTAAATTCTTGTCATAATAATACTGGGTGATTTTGTGAAAAAAATATTATATACTGGTGCAAGGAGTGGTATAGCTTATAATGTGATTAAAAATTTGAAATATGATGATTATTACATTTATGCTACTGTGCATACTATTGAAGAAGAAAAACATTTAAAAGATTTATATAAAGAATTTAATAATATAGAATGTTTTAAACTTGATATAACAGATGAAAATGATTTAAAAAAAATAGAAAATCTTGATATAGATATTTTAATCAATAATGCAGCTATTGGTGAGGGTGGGTCATTACTTGAAATTGATATAGATAGGATTAGAGCAAATTTTGAAACTAATGTTTTTTCATCTTACCGATTAATTCAAATTATCTTTAAAAGAATGTTTGCAAAAAAAAGTGGTAAAATAATAATTATGTCTTCACTTGCAAGTGTTATTCCGTTAAAGTTTTTAGGAGCATATTGTGGTAGTAAGGCAAGTGTAAGTCAGATGGCAAAAATATTAGAAAAAGAGGTAAAAATGCTGTGTAAAGATATTGATGTTATTCTTATTGAACCTGGGATGTATCATACAGGTTTTAATCAAGTAATGCTTGACAATAAATACAATTATATGTATAAAAATAGTTATTTTAAGAATTTTATTCCAACAATAATCAAAGAGGAAAAAAGATTATTTGGTTTTCTTGAAAAAAATAATTTTAATTCTATAACAAATAAAATAGTAAGGGCAATCAAAACTGATAATCCAAAGTTTGTTTATAAGGCTCCTTTGTTTCAAAGTGTAGGTGCTAAGATTTATAGTATTTTTTGTAAATAAATTTATAATTAAGTATTGTCAAATATAAATATTTATGATATATTTATATTGCTTGCTTATTTTATGGCGATGTAGCTCAGCTGGCTAGAGCACCCGGTTCATACCCGGTAGGTCGAGAGTTCGAATCTCCCCGTCGCTACCAAAAGGAATTCTGCTCGAACTTTTCGAGCTTTAGTAAATAACTAATTCAGAAATGGATTAGTTATTTTATTAAATGTTAATTTTGTACAAAAAATTATGATGTTAAGATGGCTGTGATTCTATAATTATACTTAAATCATAAAAATGTGCTTAGAAATAATTATAGAATATCAATTTAGTTTATTGAACAATAGTGTTTGTAAAATATTAAAACTTTTAGAGTGCAAATTTGAGTTTTAAATAAAAAAATGAATAAAATATTAAAAAAATTAACAAATATAATTGTTTTTATGGTAAAATTATTTTGTAGAAAAGAGGTATTATAAATGAAGAAAGTTTTAATCTGCTTATTAATAAGTTTTTGTGTCTTACCACTTACTGTTTTTGCTGCAAGCAAGAAGTATAAAACATTAAATTTAAAAGAAGCTCTTGAAGAAGAACAAATAGAAAGTAAGTTAGGTGATTATAAGGAAACTGATAATCAAATTACTATTTACTTGTTTCGTGGAAAAGGTTGTGGTTTTTGCCGTTCATTCTTAAATTTTTTAAATGATATTACTGAAGAATATGGCAAATACTTTAAGGTAGTATCTTATGAAACTTGGTATAATAAAGACAATTATACATTTATGAATGAAGTTTCAACATTTTTAGGACAACCAGCTACTGGAGTTCCATATATAATTATTGGTGATCAAGTATTTCCTGGATATTCTTCACAATATGATGAAAGTATAAAAAAAGCAATTACTGATTTATATAATAGTAAAGATAGATATGATGTATTAGATGAACTTGAAAAATCTAAAAAAGCTTCAAATACTTCAGTAAATTATTTACTTATAATTGGTTCTATAGCAGGTACTATTGTTTTAGGAACTATCTGTATAATTTATTGTGATTATAAACAACATCATATTTTATATAATAGAATTAGTTCTTTAGAAGGAAGAATTAACGAATTTCAAACTATGAAAGTAAAGGAAAGTATTGAAAGAAGAGAAGTTTCTAATAATAAGAAAGCAGATACTACACAAAAAAAGATGAAAGCAGTTAAAAAGGCATCAGAAAGTAAAAAAATTAAAAAGTAATTTTATTACTTTTTTTTATACACTAGAGAGGTTTTTCAAAATCAAAAAATAGCAAAGTCATTAACATAAATGTAAGAAAATATTAATGTCCACATTGTAAAATTACTTAGATAGAAATTATAATGAAACCGAAAATATTAAGACTAGTATGGTAGCAACTACCAGGTTTTAAGTTTATGAAGCAGTAAAATTTAGGTGTGAATTTATATATTCAACATTATTTTGAATTTTGTTCTAACATAAAGGATATATTACCCCCCTAAATAATTTATTTAAAACATTTTTCTACTATCTAAGTTAAAAAGGTTTACTGAAAAAGTAGAAAGTGCTAAAATAACAAATAAGACTTATTTCTATAGCATTTTATCAGTCATATTTGATAAATTCATGATTATAAAATATACTTAAATAAGCAAAAAAATAATTTAGGGGGATAATAAATGAAATTAAATTATGAAATTATAAATAATTATATAAATAAGCATATAGGTAAAGGCATTACATGTAATGATTCAATCAAAAAAATTGAAGAATTAAGTGAATTTTTTGAAAAAAATAATTATATTCCAAGCTCAGATATACTATTAGAACTAATAGAAAAAAATGATATTTTTTCAGAAATGGTGCAACTAATTGTAGATGAGTATCGAGTTCAAATTCAGTTAGAGAATTTAGAAAATATTTTTGATAATAGTATAGTGAGATTAATAATTGAGAATTATTGTTTGTTAAATAATGTTGATATAAAAGATTTTGATGATGAACTTGAAATAAATTTAGATAAAGAAAATGTTTGGTTAAAGGATAGTGTTAAAACCTATCTTCAAGAAATAGGTAGAAAACCATTACTTTCAGAAGAACAGCAACGAGAACTAATTCAAAAAATGTCACAAGGTGATGAAAAGGCAAGAAATATGTTAATTGAAAGTAATTTGAAACTGGTTGTTAGTATAGCAAGAAAGTATATTAATAGTGGGGTACCATTTCTTGATTTAATTCAAGAAGGAAATATTGGACTTATGAAAGCTGTCGAAAAATTTGATGTTTCAAAGGGATACAAGTTTTCTACATATGCAACTAAGTTGATTAAACAAGATATTGCTAGAGCAATTATTGAAAAAAATAAAATAATTAGATTGCCTGAACATTTATATTTTAAATTAAGAGCTTGTAAAAGAGCTGAAACAAATTTATACATAAAATTAAATAGACAGCCAACAATAAAAGAAATAGCAACTGAAATGGGTATAGAAATTTCAGAAGTAGAAAGGATACAAAAACTTGAAATTGATATAGTGAGCTTGAATACAAAAGTTGGTGAGAATGATGATAATGCTGATGCTAATGAGTTACAAGACTTTATTCCAGCATCAGATGAACCTTTTGAAGATAAAACAGTTACTAGTTCTATGCAAGATGAAGTAAGAAAATTATTAGAGGATAGTCCCTTGACCCAAAAAGAGAAAGATGTGCTAATGTTAAGATTTGGGCTTTATGATAAAGAACCCATGACATTAGAAGCAATTGGTCAAATGTTTGGTTATACGCGTGAAAGAATTAGACAAATTGAATCGTGTGCTATAAAAAAGATTCGAGGATTAAAATATATTAGTTCATTTGCAGAATATATGGACAATCCTATGAAGTCATTAAAACAATTAAAACGGTTAAAAAAAATAAAATGTCCTAAAAAGAAATATAAAGAACCAGATACATCATGTAAAATATTTTTGAAAGAAGATTATAGAATGGTAGAAAAGGAAAATATGGGAAGAAACATCGAAACAATTTATAAGTGTTTTAATGATTATACAAAAGAGCAAGTAGATACAATGTTGAAAAAATTATCAGATAAAGAAAAATCATTAATAGAATTAAGATATGGGAAAGATTTGAATAATCCAGTAGCTGGGAAATTAGATAGAAAACAAACAAATGAATTTTATGGAAATCTGATTCCTAAAATGAGAGAACTTTTATCTAATTCAAATAATGTAAAGAAAACACGAGATAAAGAAATTGAGGCTAATGAAAATACTTTAGGTAATTTAAAAATCAATCAACAATCAGAATCAAATGTGAAAGAAAAAAAATTAAATATGACAAAAAAAATAAGAACAATTTATGAATATTTTAATACTTATACAAAAGAACAAATAGACATAATATTGAAAAAATTATCAGAGGAAGAAAAATCATTAATAGAAGCAAGATATGGAAAAGATTTAAATAATCCAGTAGCTGGGAAATTAGATAGAAAACAAACAAATGAATTTTATGGGAGTCTAATTCCTAAAATTAGAAGACGTTTGTTTAATTCAAATAATGTGAAGAAAACAAGGGACAAAGAAATTGAGACTAATGAAAATACTTTAGGCAATTTAAAAACCAATGAAGTAAAAGCATTAACAAAGATTTTAAACGAAAACTGTAGTTATATAAATATACCAGAAAAAGAAAATATTTCAACAAGAAAAGATATAGAGGTAATGACAAAGGAAGATTACATTAAAATACTTGAGTTATTAAGAACACCAATTTTTTCAAAGATGATGGATATGTATTCTCCTAAAGAAATATTGATTGCTTCACTAAAATTAGGTTATGTGGATGGAAAATGTTTTTCTAATGCATCTATATCAGAATTTTTGGGTGTAGATTCTCAAGAAATTATAAATACAACAAAAACAATATTACTTGCTTATAAAGAAAAGATAAATCAGGCTATAGATAGTGCAATTGAAGTTATGGAAGATGACCAAGAAATAAATCTTCCATCTTTGAAAAAAATAAATAATTAAAAATATAAAATTTTCACAATTGTGATAGGAATAATTCTTATTAAATTTATAAAAATAGATAAAGTATGAAAAAATTCTTATAAATATAATTTTATAGGATTTTTTTATTGTAAAATAAGTGTAAGAGGGTTTATTTTTTGTTTGAAATAGTGTATACTTATTTATACATGAATATTTAATAAGGAGATGTAGAGATGACATTAGTTATAATGGCTGCTGGTATGGGTAGCAGATATGGTGGACTTAAACAGATTGACCCAGTAGGTCCGAATGGAGAGTTCATTATAGATTATTCAGTATATGACGCAATTAAAGCTGGTTTTGATAAGGTTGTATTTATTATTAAAGAAGAAAATTATGATATATTTAAAGACACAATTGGTAAAAGAGTTGAAAAACAAATTAATGTTGAGTATGTTTTTCAAAAAAATGACAATATACCTTTAGGTTATAGTCTTCCGACTGATAGAGTTAAACCTCTTGGTACATCACATGCGATTCTTTGCTGTAAGGATATAGTTAAAGATAACTTTGCTATTATAAATGCCGATGATTTTTATGGTAAAAATGCTTATATTACTGCTGCTGAGTTTTTAAAGAATGCAAAAGGTGATGATTGCGCTGTAGTTGGATATCAGGTAAAAAACACTCTAACAGAAAATGGTTCTGTTAAAAGAGGAATATGTGCAATTGAAGATGGTTATTTAACTAAATTAATTGAAAGTAGTGTTGAGAAAAATGGTGATATAATAACAGCTACTCCATTAGATGGAGAGCCATCATTTAATATTGATGGAGATACGCCTGTATCCATGAATATGATGTGTTTTACACCAGCTATTTTTAAGCGTTTGGAAAAGCTATTTACTGAATTTTTTGAGGAAAATAAAGATAATCTATTAAAGTGTGAATTTTTGATTCCTGATTCTGTTTTTAAACTAATAAAGGAAGAAAATTATAAAGCTAAAATATTATATACAGATTCTAAATGGTATGGTGTTACCTACAAAGAAGATAAAGAAATGGTAGTAGAAAAAATAGGTAGTTTAATTAACAATGGAGAATATCCTAATAATTTATGGAAATAGGCCTGTGCCTATTTTTTTTCTTTCTAAAGTTGTCTAAAAATGTTGTAATATGATGCCGTTTTATGATAAAATTAGCATGTATTATGATAGGGTTGATGATATGAAGATAGAAAAAAGTAAGTTTAAAGAAAATTCTAAATATTTAGTTGGAATGTTTGGTTTATTAGGATTTTTAATAATTTTTTCTTTAATATTTAATGATAAGAAAAACATAAATAAAATAGAAATCGATCTTGAAGAAAGTGACAACTCAAAAATAAATAAACTGGTTATTAATGAAATTTCTAATAATAATGATGGCAGTGTTGCTGATAGTGAGGGTAATATTTATGACTGGATTGAATTGTACAATGGGTCTAATAAGGATATCAATCTTTTAAATTATACTTTGTCTGATTCAGAGGAAAAGATTAAATGGGCTTTTGGTGATGTTACAATAAAGTCAAAATCATATCTTGTAATTTTTACATCTGGTGAAACAAGAGATGGGTTGTATACTAATTTTAAAATAAATAAAAATGGTGGAGAAAGAATTGTTCTTAGAAATCCAAGCAGTAAGATTATTGATGCTGTTGACACTGTTAAAACTAACAAGAATACTTCACTTGCACGTGGTAATGATGGAAGCTGGAATATTGTAAAGAATGTTACACCTGGTTTTTCTAATACAAAAGAAGGATTAGAAAAATATTTAAATTCTCTTAATATTACAGATGATGATATTCAAATAACTGAAATATTAGTTAGAAATGGTGGACAATTTAAAGATGATTATAATGAATATAGTGGATATATAGAATTAAAAAATAATAGTGATAAAAAGATTAATCTTAAGGGTTATAGTCTGTCAGACAATTCATCCGAACCATTTAAATGGGGATTGCCTGAGATCGAACTTGGAGTTAATGAATATATAATGATATATACTTCAGGTAGAGATATAGTAGAAGGAATTTTACATACAAATTTCAAATTAAATTCTAAAAATGGAAATGTTATTTTAAGCAAAAATGGTAAAATAGTTCAAGATGTTAATTATGAAAATTTACCTAATGGATATGCTTTGCAATATAATGATGGTATGTTTACCAAAAGTGGAGTTTTAACAGGTGGTTTTGCTAATGATGCAACTGGTGCTGAAGCGTTTGCAAAAAAATACGAAACAAATAAGAATAGTTTAATTATTAATGAAGTTATGAATAGTAATTATGAATATTTAGCTCAGAATAGTGGTAATTATTATGATTGGATTGAACTTAAAAATAATTCTGATAATGATATTAATCTGAAAGATTATTATTTAACTACTACATTAAATGATACTAGTTTATATCAAATGCCTGATGTTGTGTTGAAACCAAATGAATATTATATAATTATGGCATCTGGTGACATCAACTTAAGCAATACAACGTATCAACATTGCAATTTTAAGTTATCAAGTGTTGAATCTTTGTATTTGATTAGTAATAATAAGGTTGTTGATAGTTTATTTGTTTCTGATGTTCCATCTGGATATAGTTATGGTAGAAAGAATGATTATGGATTCTATTATATGGAAAAACCAAGCCCTATGAAAGAAAATAATTCTGGAAAATATGAAGTGGCATATTCTCCAGAATTTTCTGTAAAAGCCGGAATATATAATGATGTTGAAAATATTCAGGTGGAATTGATTGGACCAGGAACTATTTACTATACACTAGATGGCAAGAATCCTACAACAAATTCCAAAAAATATGAAGAACCAATAATATTAAATAAAACTTCTGTATTGAAAGCCATATCAGTTAATGATGGAATGATTAATAGTTCTGTTTCAACTGCTTCATATATAATAAATGAAAATCATACTATAGATGTTGTGTCTGTATCATTAGATCCAAATAAATTTGATATTTTAAACTCGGCTGCTTGGGATGATTTGGAATATCCTGCTTATGTTGAATATTTTGACTCTGATGGAGGTTTCTCTATTCCCTGTGGTATAAAGCTTTTTGGTGGATCAGCAAGAGGATATGCTAAAAAAAGCTTTTCCTTAAAGTTCCGTAAAAAATATGGACAATCTGAACTTCATTATCAGGTTTTTGAAAATAGAGATAATAGTATTTATAAAACATTAGTTTTGCGTTCTGGATCTCAAGACTTAGAACATGCTATGATAAGAGATCCTCTTATGACTTCAATTGTTGAGGATACTGAGATAGACGTTCAAGCTATGAAACCGATAATTGTTTACATCAATGGTAATTATTGGGGAGTTTATTATATAATTGAAAAAGTTGATGAAAACTTTGTGTCTGCACATTATAATGTCCCAGCAGATGATACTAATGTTGTTAGAATAGATGGTGAAGTTTCTGCTGGAAGTAACTCTTCATATTATGACCTTATAAATTATTTAAGTAGTCATGATATGTCAAGAAAAGAAAACTATGATTATGTTTCACAGTTGATTGACATTGATAATATGATAAAATTCTGGATTTCCGAGACTTATATTACTAATAATGATATAATAAATTGTAGGGTATTTTCCAATCCAAATATAGATAATGGTAAATGGCATTTTATATTTTATGATTTGGACTTTGGTATGTATTATTATAGGGTTAATTATTATAATATTATGAATGATCCTGAAGGTATGGGGAGTTTAAAGGTGTCATCAACTCTCACAAGAAATCTTTTTAAAAATGATGAATTTAGAAAGAGGTTTGTAGAATTATTAAGTGAAATGCTTGAGAATACTTGGACAGAGGAAAAAATACTTTCAAGGATAGATGAATTATATAATGAGATATTACCAGAGATGCCTCGTAATTTTGAAAGATGGGGAGGTTCCATGGATAATTGGAATGCTGAAATTGAAGAGTTGAGAAAGTTTGCTAGAAACAGGAAAGACTATTTACTAGCACAAACGAAAAGCTATTTCAATTTAAGTAGTAGTCAAATGAAGGAGTATTTTAATTATGAAGGATAGAAAGTATCGTCATGAACTTAAATTTTGTATTAGTAAGAATGATGCCCAGGTTTTAAAAAATAATTTACTAACACTGATGAGTATAGATTCAAATGGATTAGGGGGATATTTCATTAGAAGTTTGTATTTTGATACACCTGATTCACAAGCATATTATGAAAAACTTGATGGTGTCTTATATCGTAAAAAATATCGTATAAGATTGTATAATAAAGATGATAAATATATAAGACTTGAAAAAAAATTGAAGCATAATAATATGACTTCAAAAGATCAAACATTAATCAGTAAAGATTTATGCTTAAAATTAATTAATAATAGTTTTGACTGTGATTATGAAAATAATGAACTTTTGAAGGAATTTTACTATGATATGAAAATAAAAAAATTGGAACCATCAGTGATTGTCGATTATCAAAGACTTGCCCTTACTTATCCGTTGTCAGATGTTAGAGTAACATTTGATTATAATATCTCATCTGGAAAATATAATTATAATATTTTTGATTACTCATGGCCAACATATCCCGTTATTGAAGATGATTTAATGGTTTTGGAAGTTAAATATAATGAAGTACTTCCAGAGCCTATAGCTATTATTTTAGGAACTATTCCTAGTTGTAGACAGGCTTTTTCAAAATTTGCAGCTTGTCGTAGTATTAAATAAAGGAGTGAATTTATGAAATTTGTTGATGTAATAAAAAAAAGCGTTGTAGAACAATTTACTGGTATGATATCTGTTCAAAGTATTATACTATCATTACTAACTGCTTTTGCTATAAGCATGTTTATATTATTTATTTATAAGAAAACTTTTACAGGGGTTATCTATTCGAAAGCGTTTTCTCTATCTATTTTGTTACTTTCTTTAGTAACAACTTTAATTATTCAAACTATTAGTTCAAATATAACATTATCACTCGGAATGGTTGGTGCACTTTCTATTGTTCGTTTTAGAACTGCAGTTAAAGAGCCTGTTGATACTGGATTTATGTTTTGGGCTATAACAGCTGGTATAATGGCAGGAGCCAATTTATACTTGCCTGCCATTATAGGCTCATTAATTGTTGGAATCTTATATTTTATATGTTATTGCTCTGGATTAAAACTTAATAATAAATATTTGGTAATTGTTAAGTATGATTTAAATGTAGATAATATAGTAAGAAAAGAGTTAAGTAAGATAACAAAATTTAAAATAAAAAGTAGAATGATGAATAAAGATATAATTGAATTAACATTTGAAATGGAACTAAATGAAAGTAACCAAATGATTGTTGATGGTTTAGCAATTGTTGATGGTGTACATAGCAGCGGTTTAATTAGTTATCAAAATGATTTTGGAGCTTAGATTATGAAAAAAAATTATCGTATAATATTTAATATATCCAGTGTTTTATTTCTATCATTTTTAGTAATGTTTTATGGTTATCGTTTGTTCTATTACTATTGTTTAGAACATAAAAATTATGAAAATTCTACTATAAATTTATATCAAAAATTAATTGATAATAAAGGAATCGATGGGACAAATGAAGGCTTACAAACTTATGATGCCGGATATATTTATGGTGCAAAATCAAATGATAATTACTTATCATATGCTGGTAGACTTTGGAGAATTATTAGTATAGATAAAAATAATAATATTAAATTGATAACTGATGAAGTACAAACTTTACTTAATTGGAATGAAGCTGATGTGTTTAATGATTCAAATGTTAATACTTGGCTAAATAGCAGTGATGTTGAATTTTCAGGAATTTTTGAGAAGAGTCTGAAAAATGATGAAAGAATTGTTCTCCAAAATAATAATAGAGCAAGTTTATTAACTACCAAGGAATTAGAATTAATAGGTGATAATAGTTTTCTTGCAAAAAAAGGCAGTTTTTGGATTATAGATAGTATAAGTAATTTACCGGTGGTAGTAAATAATGATGGTAAAATAGATAACATTAGCTCTAACTCTAGTATATTAGGTGTTAGACCTACTATAGTTTTAAATAGCACTATTTTATATGCTAGTGGGAATGGTACTATTGAAAATCCATATATTATTGAAAACAACGTTGAAAAGATCATTGATTGTTATGTAGGAAATTATGTTAAATATAGTAATTATATTTGGAAAATAATTGACGTAAGTGATTTTGGTATTAAAGTTGTATTAAATGATAGTCTTGATGATAATACTACTATTTTATATTCAAATTATGATAATGAATTTACTAATTATGAGGGAATTGGACTATATTTAAATAATACATTTTATAAAACATTAATTAATCCAGAATACATTGTGCCTGCTAATTACTATATAGGAAGTTATAATGTTAATGGAATGTATGATTACTTAAATACATATCTAACAGAAGCATACGCTTATGTTGGCTTACCTAAGATAGGTGATTTTTTCATAAATGATTATCCAAATATATATACTCTTACTCCTTATATGAACACCACAAACACTATTTATGTAATTAATAAAAATAAAAATTTGTATGCAGATTTTATCAATAATCTTTATAATATTAAGCCTGTTATTTATTTAGATTCAGGATTATTTATTGTTGATGGAAATGGTACAATAGAAAGTCCCTATGAGGTTGGAAAATAATATGAAGAAGAAATGTTCAAAATTTAGTGTTACAATGCTTGTACTTGATATACTAGCACTTATAGTTTTATTTCTAGCTTATGGTCCTTTTCCATATTTTCGTAACCTATATGTAACGACCGCTATGACAACTATGACACATCATTATTTGGCAAGAACAATATATTCTGATAAAATGATTGCTAAAGTATTAAATAGTAATTATATGGAAGAAAATAAGAATAGTACAAATGCATCTGATATTACATTTAATAATAATGATAGTGGGAATTACGAATCTATATATGAAGAACAAATATTAAAACGAGATCCAGATAATGATTTATATAAAGTTATTGAAATAAATGAAAATGGGTATCGTGGATATATGGTTGTTATATATGATGCGTCAAGGGTTTCTTTAGGATTTGCTGAAAATTTAGAAGTAGGTGGACAGCAACTTCCTAAAATTGCTGAAGTTAATAATGCAGTAGTTGCAATTAATGCAAGTGGTCTTTATTATCCCTATGGTAATGCGGTTAAACCTACGGGTACTGTTATTAAAGACGGAAAAATTTACTCTGTTGGGGGAAATACCGGTTGGGGTGGTGGCCTAATTGGATTTAACAATGATAATGTGCTTGTATTAACAAAGGAAAATGCTAGTGATGCAATTGCTCATGGTATGCGTGATGCTGTTGAATTTGGACCATTTTTAATTGTTAATGGTGAAGCTTCTACAATAGTGGGAAATGGGGGATATGGTGTAGCTCCTCGTACAGCAATAGCACAAAGAAAAGATGGAATTGTTTTATTTCTTGTAATAGATGGTAGAAATCCAGGCTATAGTATTGGTATTGATATGGCTGATATGATAAATATTTTTACCCGTTATAAGGCACATAATGCTGCAAATTTGGATGGTGGCGGTTCGTCAACACTTGTTATAAATGGTGAAGTGGTAAATAACCCAAAAGGTTTTGGTTATGAAGGTGGCCGTTATTTAGCAAATGCTTGGATATTAAAATAACCTCTATTATTTATAGAGGTTTTCACATTATTTACACATTATTATTTTATATTTAAAGAGGTGATGAAATTTGAAATTATTAGTAGTTGATGATGAAAAATTAATTCGTGATGTTATCCGTGAATATTGTCTTAATGAAAACTATATTGTTGAAGAAGCTGAAAATGGTGAAGATGCTTTAAATAAAATAGAAAAAAATGAATATGATTTGATAATTTTGGATATAATGATGCCAAAATTAGATGGTTTTTCTGTTTGTAAACTAGTAAAGAAAGAATATAATATACCTATAATCATCTTATCTGCAAGGGGAGAAGAATTTGATAAATTAATGGGATTTGATTTAGGAATAGATGACTATATTACTAAACCATTTAGCCCTAAAGAATTGATTGCTAGAATAAAGGCTATATTAAAAAGGTGTCATGGTGAGGTAGATAAATTTACCTATGGTGATTTGATTGTTGATTTTAATGCTCATGTATTATCTATAGAAGATGAAGAAATTAATATTACTCCTAAAGAATTTGAAATACTTAAATATTTTATTCAAAATCAAAATATTGCAATTTCAAGAGAAGTTTTATTAAATAAAATTTGGGGATATGATTTTTTTGGTGATGATCGTACAATTGATACACATATAAAAATGCTTAGAAATAATTTAGGAAAGTATCGTGATTTAATAATTACTGTTAGAGGATTGGGGTATAAGTTTGTTTGCAAGAAATAAAAAATTAAAAACAAAAGTATGGATATATTTAACTTGTTTTTCAATATTTATATTAGCATTTTTATGGATTTTTCAGGTATTCTTTTTAGATAGTTATTATGAATGGTCAAAAACAAAAGAAATTCTTAATTTATCAAATAAAATTAAAAATAATTACAATTCGAATGAATTCACATATATATTAGATGAATTATCTTTTAAAGAGGATATATGTATTGAGGTAAATGATAATAAAAACTTGATATATGCATCAAGTGGTCGAAAAAATTGTATGGATGAAATGCATGATCCTAAAAATATGAGTATTAAAGATAAATTTATATCAAGTGGTGAAACTAAAGCAATATATAAATTAATAAACCCTCGTTTTAAAAACAAAACATTAGTTTTGGCTCTAAAACTTGAAAATGAGCAATATATATATGTTACTAGTTCATTAGAGCCTCTCGGTTCTATTACTAAAATATTTGCTAGACAGCTTATATATGTAACAATTATAGTATTAGTTTTATCATTTGGTGTAGGCTACATTATTTCTAAAAAACTAGCAAGCCCAATTTTAAAAATAAATAAAGAAGCAGGTAATCTTGCAAAAAATACAAATCCCCATTTCGAAACAAATTCAGATATAAAAGAAATAAATGAACTATCAAATACTTTAAATATAGTTTCTGATGAATTATTTAAAACTGAGGAACTTCGTAGGGAACTTATGGCTAATGTTTCTCATGACTTAAAAACACCTCTTACAATGATAAAAGCTTATGCGGAAATGGTGAGAGATTTAACTTATGATAATAAGGAGAAGAGAGATAAAAATTTAAATATAATAATTGATGAAACAGATCGTTTAAATATCTTAGTAAATGATATTCTTGAATTATCAAAGATGCAATCTAATATTGTTAAATTAAATTATGAGGATTTTGATTTATCATTATTAATACGAGATGTTATAAATAGATATGATATATATATACAAAATAAAATCTGCAATTTTGAACTTAATATAGATGATAATTGTATAATAAATGCAGATAAAAAAAGGATTGAACAAGTAATGTATAATCTAATTAATAATGCTATTAATTATAGTAGTAAAAAGGTAATAATAAATGTTTACAAATTTGATAATTATTTTAGGGTAGAGGTTTGTGACGATGGTCATGGTATAGATGAAAAGAATATTAAACTAATTTGGGATAAATATTATAAGGTTGACAAATCTTATAAAAGGGAAAATATTGGTACAGGTCTTGGTTTATCTATTGTAAAAAATATATTTATTAAGCATAAGTTCAGATACGGCGTTGAATCTCAAGTTGATGTAGGTACTACCTTTTGGTTTGAAATTGATAAAGTTACACATTGAAAAAAATTAAATAAAATATTATAATAAAAATAGATGGTGGTATAAATGATATATTTGTTTTATGGAATAGAAAGTTATCTTATTGATAAAGAAATAAGAAAAATAATAGATGAAAACAAAATAGATGAATATAGTGTAGAAAAATATGATTTAACGAGTTGTTTGCTTGATAACATTATTGATTCTTGTAAGACTAGTTGCCTTTTTTCTGATAAAAAATGTGTTATTGTAAATAATTCATATATTTTTTCTGGTACAAGCAAAAAAAATAGCATTGAACAAAATATTGAAGTATTAGATAATTATCTAGATTCATTAAATGAAAACACCATTCTCATTTTTATTTGTGATAATGACAAACTTGATGAAAGAAAAAAAATAGTAAAGAAAATCAAGGCAAAATATATAGTAAAAGAATTTAATAAGGTTCAAAATGTAAGTGATATTGTTAAAAATTTCTTTAATGACTATTATATTGATTCTTCTGCCTTAAATCTGTTTGTAGATAGGGTTGGTAATAATTTACCTTTGCTAGCAAATGAAGCAGAAAAATTAAGAATATACAAATTTGATGAAAAAAAAATATCAAAAGATGATATATTAAAGATTGTTAATAAAAATGTAGATTTAGATATATTTAAATTAATTGATAATATTGTATTAAAAAATAAAAAAGAAGCAATTATAGTATATAATGAAATGCTTAAATATGGTGAGGAACCAATTAAAATTATGATAATGCTTGCTAATCAATTTAGACTAATGTATCAAGTTAAAATGCTATATAAGAAAGGGTATTTAGAAAAAGATATAGCATCAACTCTTACAATTCATCCATATAGAGTTAAATTAGCACTTGAAAAAAGTAAGAAATTTACTGAGATTAATTTACTTAATTATTTGGAGAAATTATCTAATCTTGACTATAAAATAAAATCTAGTGATGTTGATAAAAAATTGGCATTAGAACTTTTTATTATTGAATTATAAAAAAAGACCTTAGGCCTTTTTTTATTTAAATAATGGATATTTTTTTCGGATATTTACTAGGATAATTCCTAATAGATATGTAAGACTTAACAACATGATTTGTAAAAGAATATTTTTTGTAAGTAAAGAAATTGCAGAAGCAAAACAACCTAATCCAATACCTATACAACAAATAAACATAAAAACAATTTTATTTAAATTTAACTTTTTCATAAAATCCCCCTTTTTATTAAAAGTTACGCTATAATATCACAAAACAAACCATTTGTCAAGAAATAAGTTAATTTAATGCTGAAAATAAGTTAATTTAATGCTGAAAATAGTAAAAAAATAACAAAATAAATTTTGTTATCCGTCCCCTTTGGGGACATTTTTTGTTATAATTAATTTGTGATAGATA
>CAKOTD010000020.1 GCA_934120015.1 uncultured Bacilli bacterium | reverse complement strand
ATAAAATTTATAAATTACAAGAAGTTGTGAATACCATTTAATTATTCGTTTGTTGCACTTGACTTTTTAATTAATAATTTTTTTCTATTATTTTCTTCATTATCCAACATTGTATTTTTCAGCACATCTAAAAAAGTTCTCTCTTTTTTATTCTTAGAATAATTGTTATTTGATCTCCCCTCTTTTGTTACATCAAAATTACTACAAAATTCTTTATTAGTAATCTTATTAATCATTTATATCACCACTTTATAATATTCCAACTAAATAGATTATAACACTTTAATTCAATTTAGACAACTTCTCATTAGTAATTAATCCTGCCTTACTAATAACATTACTGCCAAATTTATTTTTTAATCCAAGTAAAGTTTTATCTAAATTATTATCATTTTTTACATCCTCAAAACTATCAAATATAGATTCCTGATGATATAGTTTATCAACTAATTTATCTGTTCTAATCCCAATTAATCTAATAGGTCTATTGTCATACATCTCATTTAAAATTTCCTTAGAAGCATTAAATATATCCTTACAACTACACACAGCATTTACTAATTTTTTTTGATGGGAATATCTTTTAAATGTACTATCTTTTAAGGTAACACAAATAACAAAAGCATATTTCTCATTGGCATTTAACCTAGTAGCAACATCATCAGCTATACTTTCCAAATAATTATATAACACCATCTTATCTGTACAATCCTTTGGTAAAGTTATTTCAGAGCCTAATCCCTTTGGTTCTGGTGGGGTACTAATTACCTCTGAATAATCAATTCCATTTGCTATATCAATCAAGTATTTTGCCTGGTTCTTAAAATAAGGATATAAAATATTTATATCAGTGTTTGCTAGCTCACCTATAGTTTTTATATTTAATTTTTTTAGCTTAGAAGCCGTACTTTTTCCTACACCAAACAAATCTCCTATTGGCAGTGGCCACATTTTATATTTAATTTCATTTCTAAAATTTGTATGGATTTTATTTGGTTTTGAAAAATCAGATGCCATTTTAGCACATAATTTATTATTTGCAATCCCAATATTTACTGTAAAACCTAAAGTTTCATATATCTCTTTCTGTATTTTTCTTGCAAATTCAACCTCATCACCATATAAGTTTTTAACCTTTCCATAATCCAGATAACATTCATCAATTGAAGCAACCTCAATATCAGGTGTATACTTCTTTAGTAAATTAAACATGGATTTTGACATCTGACTATAAAATTTAAAATTTGGAGGATAAACTCTAAGAGCAGGACACTTCTTTTTTGCTGAATATAAGGTTTCAGCAGTTACAACTCCCTGCTTTTTAGCCGGATTAGATTTAGCCAGAACAATTCCTTTTCTTGCAGTTTCATCACCACCTATTACGGCATAACTATCACGAATATCATACTTAGAACCATTATTCAATAATTCAATAGCACTCCATGATAAAAAAGCATTATTAACATCTATATGCATAATAATTCTCATAAATACCACCACATCTATATAATATCACAAACAAATGTTCAAGTACATAAATATCTACAAAAATCTAATAGTTTTATTAAACAAATATAGTTATACATAAATAAATTTATTTTAAGAGTTCATAAGATAATACTGTAAGGTGCCTTAATTATCCCCCTTCTTTAAAAAGGTTATAACTTTCGTTGTTATAACCTTTTTTCTATCTATTTTCATATTTTATTAACTTAGCATGTAATACTACCCTTCTATTATTAGAATAACAAGTTGATAAAGTAAGTATTCTATCTGTTACATTCAAATTAACATTATAATTATATACACTTCTATCTTTTAAATCACTCAAAAATTTAATATAACTCTCATCATCATCAAAAGACGTTTTAATATAATAATCCTCTGGATCTATTACATAAGTACTAAAGACTTGCCATGAAGAATTAACATACGGAGTTGACAATCTAATAACATGATTATTAGAATTTGTATACCAATCTGATTTTATAACATTTTTTAATGTTCCAAACATAGTAGAATTTAGCCTAGCATGACCATATATAACCAAGTTTTTATCATCTATCAAATTATTTCTATAGTCAGCAAATATCCATCCAGCATCATTGTATTTTTTATCAAAAGAATGGTTTAAATAATATTCATTATCATTTTTCTTTACTACGGGATAATTTATATTAGTATTAGGTACTTGTAGCCATCCAACTGTATCAGAATTCATCTCTAATAAATTATTAAAATCAACATTTATTAATGGAACTTCAATAAATTTAAAGTAATCATTATTTTTATCCACTACCACTTCATTATTAATAGGATCACTTTGTATAGGATCTACTATAACAACATCGGAACTATCCTCAATTTCCACTATATCAGTCTTATTATTAATACTTTCAATTTGTTTATTTATAGAATCATTGTCAGCTTTCCAAAAAAGTATTTTTATTATAACAAATATTAAAGCAATAACCATTAATATAAGTAAGATATACAAGTATATTTTTTTTATTTTATTCTTATCTAACTTTCCCTTATCATTTATTTTAATATTTATAATAGTGTTATCAAAATCATCAAGTATTTCTATTTTATCATTTGATATATCCATATCTACTACCTGATTATCAAAATCATCTAATATTTCAATTTTTTCATTTGAATCATCTATATTAAAATCAAAGTCATCAAGTACTTCTATATCACTATCACTAATCCTACTAGCATCTATATTTATTATTCCATCACTAGTTACATCAAAATCAACATCTTCTAATATATCAATAATATTAATATCTTCTTTAGAATTAGTATATAAGGCCTTCTTATTATTAATATCATCTATTATTTCTACATCTTTATTCTTTTGAGAAGTAATTTCAGAGATTAATGATGATAATTCTTTATTACAAAATTCATCAATATCATCAAAATGAAAATCGTTATTATTATCCATCATTTCACCTCTTTATTCTTATATATATATGATACTATTTTTTGACAAAAAAAACAACTTACTGTTGTTTTAATTTAGGTATAATTTTCTTTTCAACTAGATTCATCATCAGATTAAAAATTATATATGAAATAATTGTTAAAATCAATATATATATAATCATATATGGTGTTATTACAGCAAGCTCATACATTTCTCTAAGACCAATTACTTGAAAGAAAAACATTAATACCATCATTATTAATAAAATAGATCTTAATAAATTAAAAGGTTTACATAATCTATATAAAAGAATAAATCCTGTCATACCAGTTAATATAACACATACTGTTGAAGTTTCAACTTGATTAAAATGAAACAATCCTTTAACTAACATAACTAAAATGATATTAAGAACAATTGTAAATGCGGCAGGTAATGATTTACTAATAACTTTTGGAAAAAAATGACCAGACACTTTTTCCTTATTAGGTTCTAGAGCAAGTACAAATGAAGGAATCCCAATAGTTACAACACTAGTTAATGTTAACTGAATTGGAACAAATGGATAAGCTGTATTCAAGAATAAAAATATAATTGATAATAAAGCTGAATATGTTGTTTTTACCAAAAATAAACTAGCAGATCTTTCTATATTATTAATTGATCTTCTTACTTCTAAAACTATTTTAGGAATAGATCCAAAATCAGAATCAAGTAATACTAATTGTGAAACATTTCTTGCAGCTTCACTTCCATTTTGAAAAGTAATACTACAATCAGATTCCTTTAAAGCAAGGACATCATTTACTCCATCACCTGCATAAGCAACATTCTTACCAATTTTCTTTAAACTTGCAATAATTATTTTCTTTTGTTCTGGTTTTACTCTTCCAAAAATATTATATTTTTTAACTGCCTTTTCAATATCATCTTTTGTAACTAGTTCACTTGCATCAACATATTTATCATATCCATTAATTCCAACTCTTTTAGCAATACTAGATACAGTTATAGGATTATCACCTGATATTATTTTAACATCCACATTTTGACTTTTAAAATAATTTATAGTATTAATAGCGTTATTCCTAATTTTATCTTTTAGCAAAACTAGTCCTATAGGCACATTATCTGATAAATTATTCTTATCAAATGATTCTTTCTTTACAATTGCAAGTACTCTATTATCCTCACTATATTTATAAGCCACTTCTAAATTGTCAGATTCTAATAAATAATCAAATGCCCCCATCAAATAACTAACACCATTTATTTCTATTCCAGAAAATTTATTAATAGATGAGAAATTATAAACCATATCAGCAGTAGTAAAATCATTATTTTTATATACTTCTTTTATAGCCATCATAGTTGGATTTTCATCATCTAAGTTATTAGATAAATTACTAAGAATATCTTCTACATCCTTTTTACTAAATTGGGAAAACGGTACTATATCTACTACTTCCATTGTCCCCTCAGTAATAGTGCCAGTTTTATCTAAACAAATAGTATCTATACGTGCAAGATTTTCCGTACAATATAATTCCTGAACTAAAACATTATACTTAGATAACCTTATGATACTAACCATAAAAACACTACTTGTAAGAAGTACAAGCCCCTCTGGTATCATTCCTATCATAGCAGCAACAGTATTAACTACCGAACTTTGCATTGTATTTCCGGGTATATTAACTTGTTTAATGAAGAGAATTATCCCTATTGGAATGATTGTAATAGATAAAATCTTGATTATTTTATTTATTGTAGCCATAATTTCCGAATTAACTTTCTTAATATATTTAGCCCCATCAGATATTGTTGATACATAATTCTCTTTACCAACTTTATCAGCTTTGGCTACTATATTCCCGCTTACAATAAAACTACCTGATAAAATATAATCACCCTTTTTCTTTAAAATAGGATCAGATTCACCAGTAACAAATGATTCATTGACTTCACAACTACCTGATAAAATAACCCCATCAGATACAATTTGATTACCTAATTTATAATATATAATATCATCTAAAACAACATCTTCAAAATTTATTTCATGAAGTTTAGAATTACGCATTACCAAAACCTTCTTAGCAGATATTAAAGATAATCTATCAACTATTTTTTTTGCTTTTATCTCCTGATATATACCTATTATTGTATTACAAAAAACCACTCCTAAAAACATTAAATTACGATATGATTTAACAAGTAAAATTAATATACCAAGTGAAAAATTTAGAACATTAAATAAAGTAAATGTATGCATTAAAATAATTTGTTTTATAGACTTGGTAGTTGGAATAGAAGATTTATTTATAAATCCCTGATTAATTCTCTCATTAACTTGTTTATCAGTTAAACCATCCTTAATACTTACATTAAATCTTTCCATACTAAAACCTTCTTTACAAATTATTTTTTACATATTCTTCCATATTTCTAAAAGCATCTCCCTTAAGCGGTTTACACTTTCTATAAAATTCCTTATCTTTTAAAATATGTACTGCCATATCTTCACAACCAGCTAAACCACAGGCACCACAATTATATCCCGGTAATCTCTTAATAATTTGATGAATTTTTTCATCATCTTTAAAACTATTACTTATTATAACTATAATTACACTTAGTGTAAATGCTAAAGATGTTAAAACTAAAATTCCTATCATAAACACCTCATAAATATAATAGAAATAATTCCTATTGTTATTAAAGCTATTGGAAATCCTTGCAAACACTTTGGTATACTAGAGTTATTAAGCCTTGATCTAATAGTAGAAAAAATATACAAAATTAGATAGAAACCTAAACTACTTCCTAGAGCAAAAATAATTACCTCAAGTAAATTGTAATTACTATTTGTAGCAAGCAAAACAGTTCCTAAAACTGCGCAATTGGTTGTAATAAGTGATAAATAGATTCCTAATTGCAAATATATATTTTTGAATTTATTCTTTATTATTATTTTAGATATTTGAACTAATGAAGCAATGATTAAAATAAATATTATTGTTGCCATATAGGTAATATCATTTGGTATCAAAATAAATTTATTTATTAAATAAGAAATAATACAAGAAAAAAATGTAACAATAGTAACTGCTAATCCCATATTAGTAGCTTTCTTACAATTAGTAGAAGTACCTATTAAAGGGCATATTCCTAAAAATTTAGTCAAAACTATATTTTCAGTAAGAAATGCAGTTATAAACAAACTAATTAGTTTCATTTTTAACACCTCTTTTATTTTTAATAAAATTAAATATTCCCATAAAAATTCCTAAAACAATAAATGAACCTGCAGGAGTTTTTAAAAGACTAATTGGTAATATATCATTTGTAGGAAACACCTTATAAATTGATTTATAACCAGTTAATTTACTTAAATTATCCATTAAAGTAATAGTATTATTACCTAATACCTCTCTAACCATACCAAGTAAACAAAGTACTAATGCAAATCCTATCCCTACCCCAAGGGCATTAAGAAGTGATTTACTATACTTTTCATCTTTTGGAATAGATAATGTTTTACCTAAAACAATACAATTAACAACAATAAGTGATAAGTAAATACCAAAAGATTCATAAAGACTAGGAATATATTTTTTTAAAAGCATTTCTAATATTGTAACAATTGTTCCTATTATTAAAATATATACAGGTATTTTTACATTACTAGGAATAATATTTTTAATAAGTGCAACAACAAGGGTTGAAAAAAATAAAATAACAATTAAGGATATTCCCATCATGTAAGATGTTTCAAAATTATTTGTAACTGCAAGTGTCGGACATAATCCTAACATTAAAACAAAAATAGGATTTTCTTTAATTATTCCATTTAAAATTGTTTTCATTAAATACCTCCTGTAATTAAATAAACTAAATATAACAAGATAGAGCAAATTAAAGCAGTGATAGTTAAAGCTAAAATACTTTTAAGACTATTCATTGATAAGCTTCTCCATCTCTATAAAAATATTTTTAATTGCTCTACTAGTAATAGTTGCACCCGAAATAGTGTTAACAGTATCTAAATTATCCTGATTAATAATTAGATCATCTATATAACTTGTACCTAATACTTTATCTTTATAACTATCATTTAGCTCAGTTATTTCAAAATTAATTATCCTATTATTTAAAACACTTACTATTGCTTTCATTTTTCCACTAAAACTTTTTTGAGAAACAATATAAGTATTATCATTCTTTTCTAATACTTCAAAATCATTTTTCTCTTCTACTTTTACATTACTCTTCTTTAAACTATAACCATCACTTTCATAATCTTTAATAACATTTATAGCTAATCTTTTAAGAGCACCAGATGTAATAGTTGCACCCGAAACAGTATCTAAATTATCTAAATCAGTACTATTATTTATCAATTTATTAATATAGTTTTCAGCTTCTACTTTTGAATAAAAGCTTTCATTCTGTTCAAGTATTTTAAAGCTAATTAACTTTTCGTCACTAAATATTAGTTCAGCCTTAATATCACTAGAATATCCCTTTTGAGATGCAACATAAGTAATAGTTGTACCATTAATATCTTTTGAAATAATACTGAAATTCTTATCAATATCACTAACTTTATAATTATCATTTATTCTGATAATTATGGCAGAAGAAAATATAAACAATATAATTAGAGAAAATACAAAAATATTTTTATTTAACTTTGATTTTATACCTATTTTATCAAAAATAAAAGTAAATAAATTCATTATTAATATAGAAGTTGCTACACCTTCTGGATAAGAACTATTATATCTTAGAAAAACTGTTAATATTCCAAGACCTATTGCCGAAAGTAGGACACCATAATTTGTAGTAGGACTAGTTACAGGATCTGTGGCCATAAATATGGCTCCAAACATTAACCCACCACTAAATATTTGAACAAGAGGATAATAAATTCCTTGATTATTAATTAACCCAATAACACTTGTCATAATAAATACCGTCCCTATATAGATAACTGGTATCTTCCATTTAATTGTTTTAGTAATCATTAAATATAAAAGAGCTACTAAACATAATAAAGAGCTAGTTTCTCCCATTGATCCCGGAATAAAACCTATAAAAAAATTACTTAAATTTCCAAATGGTGTTACTATTTTTTCATATGAACCAATATTTTCCAACAACTTAATATTAGTTAAAGGAGTTGATGAACTAATAGTGTCAACCTCCATTTTATTTAGATAATTATTGCTAGAAAAAAATACCGAATAAGAAATAACTATAAAAATATAACCAATTAAAGCTGGATTAAATATATTGTGACCAAAACCACCATATATTAATTTACCAAAAATACTTGCACATAAAGCACCTATTATTAAAATACTTATTGGTAAGTTAATTGGACAAATTAATCCTAAAAAAAGCCCCGGAAAAATTGAATAAGAAGATTCTATATATTTACTTAAATTATCTACTTTTAGTACTATTTTTGCATAAATAGTTTCAGTAAGAAAAGTTACTAAAGCTGGTATCAAAAGAAAAATAAGAGGATAAAACATTCCTATAATATTTGTTTTACCATTTATATACACACTTATTCCATTTTTATAAAAAGAAAAAATAATTATTGGTAAAAGAGCAATAAATAAATTTTTCATTATCTTATTTGTATTATTCTTATCTTTTATAAATGTAGACATATTATTTATCCTCCTTTAAAGTTTTTTTAGCTTGTCTTACAAAACTTCTAACATCTATTTTTGATGGACATATATATGAACAAAGACCACACTCTACACATCTATTAACCATCATATCCTTTAAAACTTCTTTATTATAAACATTGTCTTTTATTAAAACAGGAGTAATTCTAGCAGGACAAACATTATTACATTTTCCGCATCTAAGACATTCTTTAAGATTACATTCTTCTACATGTTTCATAAATAAAACACAATTTAAATTAGCACTTACAACTAAATCTTTAGAAACAAGATTTCCCATCATAGGACCACCTGCTACTATATCACAATTATCACCTTTCAATTTCAAATGCTTATTAATTAATTCATCAATAGATGTACCTATTTTCACCAAAATATTTTGTGGATTTAAAAGCATATTACCAGAAAATGTGATTATTCTTTCTGTAATACATTTATGGTATTTAAGAGCTTCATATATAGCATATATAGTAGATACATTATTAACTACAATTCCTTGCTCAATAGGAAGATTAGTATAATTTAAACCAGTTACCTCTTTAATTAAGGTTCTTTCCCATCCGGCCGGATATTTATTAGGAACAAGTATTAACTTTATCTTGTCATAAGATCCTATATAATTATTAATTTTATTAATGACCTCCTTATTTATTTTTTTTACAGCAATTATAGCTTCATCTATGTTATTAATATTCATAATTGCATCCACAGTTTCTAATATCTTATCCACTTTTTCCATTAAAAGTTTATAATCTGCTGTTATATAAGGCTCACATTCAACAGCATTTACTATTAATGTTTTAATTTTCTTATCAGTATCATATTTTACATAAGTCGGAAAACTAGCACCACCCATACCAACAATTCCACATTCTCTTAAAATATTTATAAATTCATCTTTAGAATATTCGATTATATTCTTTTTCAAACTATTATTGCTTTTTACATTCTCTTTAAAATCATTTTCAATTGCTAAACATTTAACTAATCTTCCATTAGCACATTTTCTCTCTTCTATACCTAAAACAACACCACTAATAGATGAATTAATACTAATACGAAAACTTCCCTTTGTTTTAGCAATCATCATATTTTTATATACATAATCATCTTTACTTACCAAAATAGTTACATCTTCATCATTTCCATTAATAAGTGGAATATAAACAATATTTGGATTTAAATATTTATTAAGTTCTTTTTTCTTTGTTAATTCTTTATAGCCATTTAACTTTTTACCTGCCATATACTCCTCTCCTATTCTATTAATATTATACTTGTTTTTTACAGCAAATAAAAGAGTGTTACCAAAAAATGTAAAATTTTTAATTTACATAATTTTACATTTATATTATTTTTTTCTTTAATTATTTACAAATATATGAAAAAATAATAATAGGTGATAATTTATGAATATATTTGTAGTTTCTATTCAAGGAGAAAATTTAGTAGTAACGAATAATAATAATACATATAACATATCAAGTAATGAAGAACTCTTTTTCAAAAGTGTTATAGCAGACAAAATAAAATCTTTCAACTATAATAAAGACTTAGATAGAATGAAAATTATTACAACAAGTAATATTTTCTATTTAGAAAATTATAATTTAATAAGAAAAAATCCTTCATTTAAAGTATTAGATAAAGAATTATTTTTTAGAAATATACTAAAAAGATTTAAAAAGCCTATATTGGTAGGAAGTGCTACTGCTGGAATTGTTACAACAATGCTTATTAACAATCTGCCAAATAATGATGTAAGTTATATAAATTTAAATTCAAATAATAGTATAAATTTTACCGATATAAATAATAAACCTAAGGATAAAATTGCCTCCCAAATAGAACAAATTGAAATCTTAGAAATAGATTTACCAGAAACTAATCAAGGAATTCCTTTTAAAGTAAACTTTGATGAAAAAGAATATATTGATTATAATGATTTAGAATTTATCAATGACTATGATGAAATAATTAAATTTGCTAGTAAGCTATATTTTGTTGATTATGAAACATCCAAAAATATCGTAAAAGAAAATTATAACAACATCATCTCTACCAATATAGTAGTAGATAATAAATGTACTTTAGAATTAGATAGAATGAAAGACTTAATAAATAAAAATGTTATTAATGGAGATATATATAAGATAGGTATTTTTATAAGTATAAAAGACTATGCATTAAAAAATAGCCTTTATGAAGCAGACGCTATTAAATCAACTAAAACTTCTGCTGAAAAAGAAAAAGATCTTATAATGATAGCAAAATATATATATGGAATAGAAAATGAAGACTTATTAAAATTAATATTAGCCATTTATAAAACCGAAACTGGTCATGGAACATCAAAAGCTGCACTAGATTTAAACAACGTAGGTGGTAACATGAGTGCAAGTGCTACCTCTGAAAAATTAATATTAAATACTTATAAAACAACAGAAATAGGTGAAGAATCCATGATAAGAAATTTCCTATTATGTTATGATAAATGTTTTTATAACCCATTATGTAATCCTAATGATAAACCAGCACATTTCATATCAAATATGTATTGTACACATACTCCAGAAGAATGGGAAAATACAATTACAGAAATAGCAGAATCAGAATTAGTTCAAGAAGAATTAAATAGTTATCTAAACAAAAACTACACAAAATAAAATTGTGTAGTTTTTATTCACCTTTATGCAGTGCACCATAAGCAATACCAAATATAGCAAGAACACCTAAAACAATTATAATCCAAAATATTGGATTACTAGAATTAGAGACAACAAAATCTCTAAACTTTTTCACTAAATTATCAATACTATTAAACAAGTCCAAAATATACATTATTCATCAACCTTTCTAAGACATTTATGTCCCTTTATAAACTTCTTTATTCCAATAGGATGTGGAAATGCAACACTTACTAATTTTTCATCAATACCAACTATCACACCATCACCATAATCAGTATGATTTACTTTTTCTCCAAAACTATATGTTATACTATCATCAATAAAACTATCTGTTACTGACTTTTCATTACCATTAATTGGTTTATTTTCTAATATATCTAAATCTTCACTATTAATATCACTTAAAAATCTACTAGGTGGATTATTGCTATCCTTACCATATAGTGTTCTCCTTTTAGCATTTATTATCCATAATTTTTTCCTTGCTCTTGTAATAGCTACATAAGCTAATCTTCTTTCCTCTTCAAGCTGATTTAAATCCATAAGAGAATTAAAATGTGGAAAAATACCCTCTTCCATCCCTATAATAAACACATAATCAAACTCTAATCCTTTTGCCGAATGTATAGTCATAAGAGTTACAACATCGTTAGAATTCTTATGCTCTTCAACATCTGAAACTAAACTAATTTCATCCAAAAATTCATCCAAAGATATTATACCATATTTTTCCTCAAAGTTTTTAGTAATACTTTTGAATTCTTCCAGATTTTCTAATCTAATCTCAGACTCTATAGATTTATCACTTTTTAAATCAGCTTTCATTCCTGTTTCATTTAATATTAAATCAATTAGTTCAGTAAGTGAACAATTCTCAGCTTTCTTTTTTATGGACTCAATAATATTCTTAAATATCAGTTCCTTTCCAGAATCAATAACATCATATATACATTTATTTTCCTCTAAAGCTTTCATAGATAAGTTTTGAATAGTTTTTTCACCAATACCTCTTTTAGGGACATTAATAATTCTAAGTAAACTATTATCATCATATTGATTATATATAAGTTTTAAATAACAAATTAAATCTTTAATTTCTTTTCTATTATAAAAATATAAACTACCTACTACCTTGTATGGTATATTTTCTCTAAGTAAATTTTCCTCAACAATACGGGATTGAGCATTGGTTCTATATAAAACAGCAATTTCATTTGCAGGAACACCATTTGCCATTAAATTTCTTATTTCTTTAATAGTATAATATGCCTCATCATTCTCATTATTAGCTCTATAATATTTAACCTTTTCACCATCAACATTACTAGTCCAAAGAACTTTATCTTTCCTCTTACTATTTTTAACAATAACTTCATTAGCAATTTTCAAAATATTCTTTGTAGAACGATAATTTTCCTCCAACATGATTGTTTCAGCATTCTTATAATCCTTTTCAAAATTAAGTATATTTTGATAATTAGCTCCCCTAAAACTATATATCGACTGATCATTATCACCTACAACACAAATATTCTTATATTTAGCTCCAATCATTTTTACCAACATATATTGTGCTTCATTAGTATCTTGATATTCATCAATTAAAATATATTTAAATCTCTCTTGATATCTAGTAAGTATATCAGGATTTTTTCTAAATAAAATTATTGGCATCATAAGTAAATCATCAAAATCAATAGAATTACTTAACATTAATCTTTTTTCATATATTCTATATATTTCTACAATTTTCTTTTCATAATCTGTCATAGCAAATCGTTCATATTCATTTGCAGTTAATAATTCATTCTTTGCCCCACTTATTTGGTTTTTAACAGCTTTAGGTTTCAAGCTCTCAGTATTTATATTCAAATCCTTCATAATTTTTTTAATAATAGTAAGTGTATCATCACTATCTAAAATAGTAAAATTACTCTTTAAATCCAGTTCCCTATAATTTTCCTTTAAAATCATAAGTCCAAATGAATGAAATGTTGATATTTGAATATTACTAGCAGTATCACCCAGCATTTTAATTATTCTTTCTTTCATTTCTTTAGCAGCTTTATTTGTAAAAGTAATAGCTAGTACATTATATGGACTTATACACTTTTCTTCAATCAAATAAGCAATTCTAGTTGTTAAAACTTTTGTCTTTCCTGAACCTGCACCAGCAAGCACCAATAATGGACCATCAGTTTTTTCAACAGCCAATCTTTGTCTTTCGTTTAATCCAAGTAGTTGCATATTTTATCACCATATATATAATACCATAAAACACTAAATTTGTCCTTATATATATCATTCGTAGTGACAATTATTTATCTTCAGAATATAATATTTTGAAAATGAAGGAGGAGTTTTTTTGAAAAGATTTATCTTGCCTTTCGTGGCAATTTTAATCATCATTGTTGTAGGAATACTTTATAGAGAAAAAGATGAAAATCAAACAGAATTAACAAAAGTTAAAGTAGCAGAAGTTACACATAGTGTTTTTTATGCTCCACAATATGTAGCTGATGCACTTGGATATTTTGAAGAAGAAGGATTAGATGTAGAGTTAATTCTTACTCCAGGGGCTGACAAAGTAACAGCTGCTGTTTTATCAGGTGATGTACAGATAGGTTTCTGTGGTAGTGAAGCAACTATATATGTTTATAATCAAGGAGAAAAAGATTACTTGATGACTTTTGCAGGGCTTACTAAAAGAGATGGTAGCTTTTTAGTCTCAAGAAAAAAATATGATAACTTTACACTAGATGAATTAAAAGGAAGTTACATTATTGGTGGACGAAAAGGTGGTATGCCTGAGATGACATTAGAATGGGCATTATCCCAAAATGGTATTAATCCAAAAGAAGATTTAACTATTGATACAAGTATTGCTTTTGCCGCTATGAGTGGTGCTTTTATAGGTGGTACTGGTGACTTTGTTTCACTTTTTGAACTTAGTGTAAGAGAATGAAGTCACTTTAGCGTTAAATTAAATGCCTTTACATACAAAAATAACAATTCACTTGGTAATAGACTTTGTACCTTTTAGTTCCCTGTGTATCATATCCTCGTTTAAATTCATAACTATTTCTTAAAATAGGCTGTAGTTTTTTATTAACACTCTCTTTATAAGATAAAAATATATTTAATTCCATATTATTTTTATCATTACTAATTTTTGATACGACAATATGATCAAGTAAAGAACTAATAATTTTAGTTATTGTAGATTTAGAATTTACTTTTGATTTTAAGATATCCTCTAATTCTTTTGTTTTATCAGTAGTTGTTTTTAATTTATCTTTATCAAGTTTAAACTGAGTTAATTCTTTAGTAAGTACATTTATCTTGTCGTTAAATTGATTATTCCTTTCATAAAACTCTTTATTAGATAAACTACCTTGAATGCTTAATTCTAGTATCTTGTCTTTCTTAGTATATAGATTATTGATTTCTTTCTCCCTAGATGATATTTCTTCATCAATACCAGTATCTATTTCTAAATGTTTATAATAAGAGATTAGAGTATCAATAATATCTTTAGAATCAATTTGTAGTTTAAATATTAAATCTTTAAATATAACATCTAATTCTGATTCTCTTATATTAGGTGAATCACAAGTATTTTTACCATTTTTTAAATAAAGAGAGCAAACCCAAGTAATATCTTTTTTATTCTTTCTAAACTCTCTTCTATGAAAAACTGTATTGTGCTGTCCACAATAAATCCTAGCACTGTAAAGATGCCTATACTTATAAATGCTTTTATCTTCTTTTCTTTCACTAAACGCTTTCTTTCTTGAAGATAATCTAATATTTGCTCTTTCCCACAAATCTTCATCAACAATAGGTGGTATCCTTGTTTTATCTTCATAAATAACCCAATCATCTTTTTCAAAGTATTTTATCTTCTTAGTCATATAATCTACTATTTCAGATTTTCTAGCACAATAATATCCCTTATATTTGGGATTTTCTATCATTCGTGAAATTGTAGATATACACCATTTCTTACCTTGACAAGTTTTTAAACCTTCACTATTTAAAGTCTTAGTAATCTTTGAAAGTGATAGCTCTTCAACTGCATAAAGTTCATAAATTCTTCTAACAACTTTTGCTTCTTCTTCTATAACATTTAATACTCCAGTATCCTTATCTTTTTTATAACCATAAAGTAAATCATTACCAAGTATTTCTCCACGCTCTATTGCACGATTCATACCAAATTTAACACGCTCTGATAATCTTCTTATTTCATCTTGTGCCATAGAAGCCATAATAGTAAGTCTTAGTTCTGAATCAGGTAAGGCAGTATTAATATTATCATTTACAAATAAAACAGCTACTCCATAAGATAAAAGTTCTCTAGTATATTTAATACTATCAAGAGTGTTTCTTGAAAATCTAGATATTTCTTTAGTAACAATTAAATCAAATTTACCACTTCTAGCATCTTCAATCATTTTCATAAAATTATCTCTTTTAATATCACTTGTACCAGTTATTCCATCATCTACATAACCGGATATATAAGTCCAATTTGGATTTCCTTTTATATATTGTTCAAAATGTTCCACTTGATTTTGAAGAGATTTCTTTTGCTCTAAATGATCTGTTGATACTCTTGCATAATCTGTTACTCGAAGTTTTATACTTGTAAGTGGCATTCCCATATTTAACTGCTTTCGAACAGTATATAAATCCAACTCTTCTTCTCCTTTCTAATAGCATTATACAGTATTATTTTCATGTATTAGCGTTTGCACCACTTACATTACATATTTTTAATTCTTTTAATATATTTTCTTCAGTATATTTAAACATCCTATAAGATATTTTATTTTCATCAAATAACTCTTTATTTAAGGAAAGAGCTACATTTAAAAGTATTTCTTTATTTCTATATTTTACTTCTTTACTTCTCATAATATCATTAGAATCCATAACTCATCTCCTTTATTTAAAACTATGAGAAAAATCGTAAAATAATACTTTAGAAAAAAGGGGCTGTAATGAAATAGAATAATTTCATTACAACCCCCAAAAATAATCTTTCTTCTAATTACCCTATATAAATAAAGAAAAAACTAATTTTTATTTTTTTATAAATTTTCTTTTATTTCTGGAAACAAATCATATAAATTATATCCAAGTAAATTATCAAAGTATTCTTTTAATTTATATGTTTCCTTAATATGATATTGTGTATTTGAATATGCTCCTCTTCTTATCATAATATCAATTAATCTCTTATCTATAGTAAACACTTTGTTCCCTTGTGGGCACATTAAATCACATAGATTTATTAATTTTTCTTCTATTGTATATTCATGTTGTCTTATAAAATTATATAAAAATGGATTATCATCTGGATTTGGAACACCTCCAGCAGTGCAGATAATATCATTATTCAAATAAGAATGCGTTAAACAAATATTACAATATTCTAAATCATAACCTTTTTCTTTTAAATATTCATATCCTCTCATTACATGCCCATGTGATTCTCCATTATACTTTCCAATATCGTGAATATATCCTAAAGTAATTGCTTTATCCACATCAACTTCTATTCCTTTTTCTTGTAATGCTTTAGCTAGTTTACCAGCACTATCTCCTACACAAATGCAATGTTCTATCCATCTATCATCTTTTTGATTAGCTCTTTCTTCTTCTAGAAGTTTTCTTGCTTCTTTACTATTTAACTTCATTTGCATCACCAAGTTTCTTAAATAAATTTTCATATATTTTATCTCTATCAATATCTGTAATGATAGTTATTTTATGTTTATTTTCAGTTATTTCATAAGATGTATCATCTTTTATATTAGGACAGCTTATTATTTCCTTTTTATACCAATTTTTGTTTATCATATAAGCAATAACAGATATATCCCAAATAGTTCTTATCTTTTGTATTCCATGGTATCCATCATTATAAAATCTATCTATTAAATAATTACATAGTTCTGATTTATTCCCAATATTTTCTTTTAATGTATTTATATCTATTTTTAGTTTAGAAATAACGTTACATGGTAATATTGTTAATCTTACTTTAGAATCAAATACTATTTTTACTGCATCTATATCTTGTCTAAAATTATATTCTAAATTATCTTTATAATTTAACTGATTACCACCTAACCATATTACTTCTATTCTATCAATTATTCTAGGTTCTTTCTTTATAGCTAAAGCAATATTAGTAATTGCACCTATTCCTAATATATAAGTTTTATTATTTATAAGTGCTACTTCAATTATTTTATTTACAGCATCACTATCTTCATTATATCCATTTTGAATATAATCCATAGAACCTTTAAATACTTTATTAGCTGTATCAAAATTAAGATAATTACATATTTTTAATATTTCGTTATAACTTAATTCTTGTCCTTCAGGAACACTAACATTTCTTGTTTTATGTGAATAAGAGGCAACTGTAATTAATTCTATATTAAATTTATCTTGATTTTTAATTAAATAAGATAAAGCAAATTGATCATCACATTCATTATAAGTATCCGTATCTAATATGATATTTATTTTTTTATTAGTTATATAATTATATATTTCTTCCCAGTTACTTAATCTATTAAATCTATTTTCTTTTTTATTGTATGGTGTTTCAAATAAAATACAATCAATATTACTATCACTACACTTTGTACATACATTAATAGAATCATCTACCATTATATCTATTCCTAATTTTTTACATATATCTGCCTTTTCTTGATGTTTATAGGCATTAGTTAATATTAATTTATCATAAGGTATATTATATTTTTTTAACCAATTGATTGTCATATTAAATGGATCAAAATATTCTCCATTATCTCTACCACTGATTATATATATTTCATTTCCATCTTCTTTTAATTTATTAATATATTTAGAAGAATCCTTAATTGGTGTAAATAAAGAAGCTAATCTTTCAATATTATTTTTATAATAATATTGTTCATAAGAAGCATCCCAATCAAACATTTTTCTTATATATTCATCTTTATGAATAACACCATTATTATTTAAAGTTTTATCATGTTCTAAATAATCGTTTAATAACACTTCATTAAAATTAGATAAAACGTTGTCTATATCTATTCCTATCTTCATAATACATCATACCTTTATTTATCAATTTCTTCTACTTTTTTGTTTAATACTTCTAAGTAATCTTGTTCTGCCTTAGTCAAGTGCTTTTCCATATATTTATCATATTCTTTATGAGCTTTTTCTAACGCTTTTTCGTGTGAAATAGTCCCTGAGTCTTTTAAAATATCTTTTCTAGTCATTTTTAAGAATGAATCTAATTCGTTTATCCAATCTTGCATAGTCATTGGATGTCTATCTAATGCATTAATTTCTGCTACATCTAAATAAGCTGATACCATTCTATTTAATATATTAAGTTCTTCTTCAGTTAAATAATTCTTAGCAATTTCAGTTTCACTCTTTGTTGGATAATTACCTTTAAAATTAGTAAGACCTAAATTATCTTTATTTGAATTAACTCGTGTAAATATAATTTCAGCAGCTGTATGTCCATGTGTAGCATAGTGCATTTTATTTTGTACAGTTTTAAAAAAATCAATAGATAATTTATCCTTAGGATTGTAATCAATACTTGTTGCATATATATCTAATATTTTTCTCCAAAATATTTTTTCTGAAGACCTAATATCACGAATTCTAGCAAGTAATTCTTCAAAGTAAGGATTTTCACCATTATTTTTTAATTTTTCATCATTTAGTGCAAAACCTTTAATCATATATTCTTTTAAAACTTTAGTAGCCCATATTCTAAATTCAGTGGCTTTCTTAGAATTAATTCTATATCCAATTGCAATAATTGTATCTAAATTATAGTGTAATACATTATAGTTTTTACCATCACTAGCAGTTGTTAAGAATTTCTTAACAACTGAATCTTTTTGTAATTCACCTTCATCAAAAATATTTTTTAAATGCATAGAAATATTATTTTTTGTTGTATCATAAAGATTAGCCATTACATCTTGACTCATCCATATATCTTCGTTTTGAATATTAACATCAACTTTTACATTGCCATCCTTTGATACATATATAATCATGTTGTTTTTCATGAGCACTCTCCTTTCAATAGTTGTTGTTAATATAATTATACCAAAAAAAGTTAAGTTTTCCCAACTTTAATAGTATTTTATATGGAAATTCCTTTTGAACAATATATAAGTGACTTCTTATTCTTGCACTAAGAGAACCAAATGCATTACAACTAGAAAAACAAGGTTTAGGATATGTTGTAGCATCAATTGGAGAATTAGGCGGAACAGTTCCATATACTGCATATAACGCAAAAAAAAGCTATATAGAAAAAAATCCTGAAATAATTAAAGGATTTACAAAAGCAATTCAAAAAGGTATTGATTATGTTCATTCACATAGTGATGAAGAGGTTGCAAATGTAATATTAAACCATTTCCCAGACACATCACTTAATGATTTAATAAACATTGTTAAAAGATATAGAGAAATTGATTCATGGTATACAACAACATATATAAGCAAAGAAGATTTTGATCATATACAAGAAATCATGGAAAATGCCAAAGAATTAGATACAAGAGTACCATTTGATAAATTGGTTACTAATGAATATGCAAAATAATGTATTATCAGTAAAAAATTTACAGAAGACATTTCATACGGATAAAGAAGAAATAACTGCTGTAGATAATATATCATTTGATTTACACAAAGGTGAATTTATTGCTATTGTAGGTCCCAGTGGTTGTGGTAAATCTACAATTCTTTCTATTCTTTGTGGATTAGAAGAAAAAACAAATGGTACCATTATTAAAGAAGAAAATAGAAATATTGGTTATATGCTGCAACACGACGCTCTTTTTGAATGGCGAAACATTTTAAACAATTGTTTACTTGGACTTGAATTAAAAAAAGAAAAGATTAATAAAAATTATACTTTAGATTTATTAAAAAGATATGGGTTAGAAAAATTTATAAACAGTAAACCTTCCGAATTATCCGGAGGAATGCGTCAAAGAGTAGCACTAATTAGAACACTTGCTACTAATCCCGACATTTTACTTTTAGATGAACCATTCTCTGCCCTTGATTATCAAACAAGATTAGCAGTTTCTGATGATGTATATGAAATTATAAAAAAAGAGGGAAAAAGTGCTATTATGGTAACACATGATATTTCTGAAGCTATTAGTATGGCCGATAAAGTCATTGTGTTATCAAAAAGACCAGCAACTATCAAATCAATTTATGACATTAAATTAACAAATAAATCTAACCCTATTAATAATAGAAAATGCAAAGAATTTGCCTATTACTATGATGCTATATGGAAGGATTTAGACTTCCATGTATAGTAATGAACATAAACTTTTCTTAAAAAAGAAAAAGAGATATAAAAAATTAGTTTTTATAACTCAAATTAGTATTTTATTTCTATTTATAATATTATGGCAAATATTAGCTGATTTAAATATTATTAATACATTCATTTCATCAAGTCCAAAACAAATATTTAATACCATTATTAATTTACATAATACCCATAATTTATATAATCATATATGGATAACAATATATGAAACTTTAATTAGTTTTTCACTTGGTACAATTATAGGAATATTAATAGCAAGTATAATCTGGTATAACAAGTTTTTAGCAAGAGTAATTGATCCATATTTAACTATTTTAAATAGTTTACCTAAAGTTGCCTTAGGACCAATAATTATTATTTGGTGTGGAGCTGGTATTAATTCTATTATTCTAATGGCACTATTTATTTCCGTAATTATAACAATCATAAATATTTATCAAGGATTTATCAATATTGATAGTAATAAAATAAAATTATTAAAATCATTTGGTGCTACTAAATTACAAATATATTTTAAACTGCTGTTACCTGGTAGTTTTTCAAATATAATTAGTACATTAAAAATAAATATCAGTATGTCACTAATTGGACCTATAGAAATATGTAGAAAATTCTAATATAAAAATTAAGATACTCTATAAAATATCTCTACATTATTATCGGTTACAACAATTTTATCAATAAGCTGCATTATAACCATTCTTTTTTCTTCAAATGAAATTTTCTCCCATATTACTTCTAACCCATTTGAGAAACTTGAAGATGCCCTATCTTTTTCTTTATTATTAATTATTATATTTAAATTTTTATTAATTACCTCTTTTTCTTGTTCCAATTTAATTATTTTTTCCTTAATTTTTTCTACTAATATATTATTAGATAGAAAATTTATTAGATTATCAATTTGAGAGTTAATTTTCTCAATTCTATTTTTATATTCATTAATTATATTTACTTCTAAAATATTAAAATTATCATCAAATAAACTTTTATCAAAATTTAATAAAAATATACTTTTAAGCACATTTGTCTCAATTTCATAAGAATCCCATTTTTTATTTTGACAATTGGGATTTTTTACATATTTAGGTTTACTCTTTTGTTGGGAATAACAATAACATATTAATCGTTTACCCCATTTTTGATATCTATATTTTGCGCCACAATGTCCACAATATATTTTACCAGATAATAAATAATGACTTTCAGTCCTTGATTTACTCCTAAGCTTATTTATTTCAATTATTCTATCATATATTTTTTTCGATACAACAGCCTTATGCTTTCCCTTAAATTCTTTTCCTTTATATGGAATAATTCCAAGATTAGTACGTGACAAAATTCTCTTTTCTACTAAACTTTCATCCATTCCAACTATATTTCCAATTTTAATAAAACTATAACCACTTATATACATTGAAATCATTTTATGTAAAATTTCAACCTGTTTTGGATTAGGAATTAATACACCCAATTTTTTATCATACATATATGGAAAAGGAACTTTTCCTCCACCCCTCCAAAATCCATTTTCAGCTCTTTTTTGGATTCCTATCTTAGTTCTCTCAAGAATAGTTTCTCTTTCAAGTTGAGCAAAAATAGACAACACACCAATCATAGCTTTACCAAATGGAGTTGTAGTATCAAAATTCTCTCGTATAGAAATAAAACCAACCTTATATTTATTAAAAACTTCTTCAATTAAATACAAAGTATCCTTTTGACTCCTTGAAATTCTATCAAGTTTAAAAACAATTACACAATCTAATAGATGATTTTTAACATCTTCTATTAATTGCTTAATAGCAGGTCTTTCTAAATTCTTTCCACTATAACCACCATCAACATAATATTCATAAGCATCAAATTCTTTTGCCTTTGCATAATTTAATAAGAATTCTTTTTGTGCATCAATTGAATAACCCTCCATTTGAATATCAGTAGATACTCTAGCATATAAACCAGCTTTAATATTAACTCCCTCACAATCTTATAAATATTTTTTCAACAATTCATAAATAAATGGCAATTTAATTATTATCTTATGAGGATCAATAATATTTCCATTTGAATCATAATTTATTATATTAATATCCAATTCTATATTCACCTCTATTTAAATTTATTTTTATTAAAATAAATTATTCGATTAATATATTTTTAAACTACATAGAATGAATTTTCTTGCGTAAAATATTGTGAAATAATTGGAGTGATTTTCATGAATGAAAGTTGTAAGATTAAAAAATTAAGGGAAAATATACAAATTAGAAATAAATTAAATGAACTTGGTATATTTGGAATGATTGGACCAACTGGCCCTAGAGGGATGCCTGGTACTAGTATAAGTATTAAAGGATATTATGACTCATTAGAACAATTAAAAGAAGAACATCCAACAGGAGCTGACGGTGATACTTATATCATAAAAGGTACCTTATATTACTGGGATGAACAAAGCAAAAGCTGGAATAGTGCTGGTCATATTGGTGGTCCTACCGGGCCTAGAGGTGAAATTGGTCCTACTGGTCCGCAAGGGCCAACTGGAAGTCAAGGAATTCAAGGACCTACAGGAAATCAAGGAATCCAAGGCCCTAAAGGTGATACTGGTGAAAAGGGAGAGATTGGTCCTACTGGTCCTAAAGGTGACACAGGAGAGCAAGGACCTAGGGGTGATATTGGCCCTCAAGGACCAATTGGTGTTAAAGGTGATAAAGGAGGAATTGGAGCATATGCTGAAAGATATGCCCATACTAAGAAGAATCAACAACTAGAAGCTAATACAGAGACAATCGTAGAGTTAGATATAACAGGACCATCATTAAATACCTCTTATGCAACCGAAAATGCTATCATAGTAGATTCAGTAGGTGCTTATAAAATAGATTATTTATTAACAGTAAAACCATTATCGGAAGCAATCATAACAATTGGTATTAATCGTAATAATAATCTTATACCTGGCAGTGATATAAGTGGTGATGGAACAGCCGATTATTTTACTGAATTAAGTGGTACTATTATTACCGAACTTACTCCAGATGATGTTATAACACTTACATTAAAAGCTGACAAAGCCGTAAATTTATCATTTAATGGGAGTACAAATGCAAAACTCAGCATTATCAAGTTAAGTTAAAAAACACAAAAGTGTTTTTTTATTTTCTCCATACCATTATTACTGGCGTTATAATGGGTGAACTATTAGTATCTAAGGAAGGTATTGGATACTTAATAATGTATGGTTCTCAAGTATTTAATCTAAATTTAGTTATGACAGGTATAATAATTCTTTGTATTGTATCAGCAATTATGTATTATATTGTCTATTATGTAGAAAAAAAGATTACAAAAAAATAAAAATATAAAAACCTCGTTTCTCATAAACAGAAATCGAGGTTTTTATATATTAAAAAGTTTAAGCATTTGATTTTCCAATTGATTTTTTATTTTATCACTAAATACCATCTTTGATATAAGACTACTTGATAAATCTAAACCTTCAAGACTTTCAAGAGATGTTAAGTATATAGTTCCACCTATTTTATCTGGTAATTTTAAACCTTTGGCACTTGTTAAGCCGCTTAAATATAAACCACCATAATGATATATTACATTTCCGCTTAATGCTTCCTCTTTTGTTAAAGATATATTTTCTTCTTTACAATCTAATACTAAAGCTAAATCCTTTCTTACGTTTCTGCCTTCTAATAATTCTTCTATTCTTGGATCTTTTTTATATCCAAATCCAGTTATTTTATTATCTATTTCATATAGAAATCTTAAATCTACCTTTGTTAATTCTCCTTTATTTTGATGTTTTGT